>NC_015580.1:1934375-2244062 GCF_000253255.1 Novosphingobium sp. PP1Y
GGTCCTGTTCGTGGCCTTCGTTACCCGCCGGATCGACGGGCGCATGGGTTGGGCGGCGCTTATCCTCTTCGGCCTGACGCTGGTGGTGCCGCGGCAGATCTTCGGCGGCGACTATGCCGACTATCGCCTCAGCACGACGGCGCTCCTCGTCGCGTGCCTTGCCATCAACTGGCCTGCGCCGCGCTGGGGCCTGGCGCTTTCAGGCCTCCTGTTCACGAGCCGCCTCGCGATCACGTCGGTGGTCTGGTACCAGGACGCGCAGACAGCGCGCCAGATGATCGCCGCGCTCGACTACATGCCCGAGGGCGCGAAAGTGGCGACGGCCGTGGCGATCCCGCGCAGCCAGTGGCTGTTCGGTCCCTTCGAGCATTTCGGCAGCTATGCCGTCGTCCGGCGCAGCGCGATGGAAAATTCCAACTTCGCCTTGCCCGACGTGCACATGCTGACGATGCGCGAGACCGCTTTCCGCTTTGCCGATCCGACGCAGCGCATCCTCTACTCCTCGAACCAGCGGATAGACCTGCGCAAGTTCCGTCCCGCGCTCCATGCCGAGTACCTGTGGTACATCGGCAGGGCGAAGCCGGTGGCGCTGCCGGACGGGGCCCGGATCCTCTACAGCACGTCCAACTCGTTCCTTGCACGACTTGCCATACCGGCAGACCTTGCAAATCCGGTGGACGGAAGCTAAGTCGCATCTTCCTTCCGACAAGCGGATAACATTTGCCCCTCCCGGCCCCGGCCGGGGCGGCGATGTCCCCTAGCCGGAAGAGATGAGAGTTTTTTCTCAGGCATCAGGCAAGAGACACGAGAGCAACTGACATGGCCAAGACCACTCCCGGCGAATTCATCCGGCAGGTGCGCGCAGAAGCCTCCAAGATTCACTGGCCCTCGCGCCAGGAAACTGTGACGACGGCGATCTTCGTCGGCATCATGACGGTGCTGCTCGCCACGTTCTTTCTTGGAATCGACGCGCTGTTCGGCTGGGTCGTCAGCTCGCTTCTGTCGCTGCTGTGATCGCCTGAAAACCGGAAGAAGAGAGAACCATGGCCCGTTGGTATATCATCCACGCCTACTCCGGCTTCGAGAACAAGGTTAAGGAAGCGATCCTGGCCGAGGCGGAGCGGATGGGGCTGTCGCAGCTCGTCGAGGAAGTGCAGGTCCCGCACGAGAACGTCACCGAAGTGAAGCGTGGCAAGAAGGTGCAGGTCGAGCGCAAGACCATGCCCGGCTACGTCCTCGCCAAGCTGACGCTCAACGATGACGTCTATCACCTCGTGAAGAACACCCCGAAGGTCACCGGTTTCCTGGGATCCAGCGGCAAGCCGCAGGCAATCAGCGAGAGCGAGGCCGCGCGCTACTTCGGTGCCGCCGAGGCCGCTGCTGCAGAGCCGCGCAAGCAGATCAACATCGATTACGAGATCGGCGATTCGGTGAAGGTCCTCGACGGTCCGTTTGCCAGCTTCAACGGTATCGTCGAAGAACTCGATTTCGACAAGAACCGCGTCAAGGTTTCGGTGTCGATCTTCGGCCGCGCCACGCCGGTCGAGCTCGACTTCGAGCACGTCGAACTCAGCAAGTAATCCGTTCCGGCGCCGCGCCTGTCAGGGTGCGGCGTCATACAGCGTCATCCAGACGCGGGCGCGTTCGGCAAAGCCGAGGTGCCCATAAAGCGCCAGCGCGCTTTCATTGTCCGCATAGCTGTGCAGGAACGGCACGCGGTCTTCTTCCAGGATATCGGCGATAACCTTGCGCATCAGCCGCGAGGCAATGCCGCGGCCGCGCACTTGAGGCAGGGCGCAGACGCCGCTGACTTCGACGAAGCCGGGAACCCGCATGCGTTGCCCGGCCATGGCGACGAGCCTGCCGTCTTCGAATATTCCCCAGAACTGTCCGAGGTCTGCGGTACTGTCTGCAAACGGGCCGGGTTCGGTCAGCCGTGCCAATGCCAGCATCTGCGGGTAGTGGCTGCGGGTCAGCTTTACCATGGCGGTATCGTCGAGGGCAGGGCGGTTCCCCGTAAAGACGAGCTGGATTCCCTGGCGGCGCTTGGTCACGCGCGTTCCTTCGGGCTCCATCGCTTGCCCGGCCTCTTGTTCCATTTCGACGATGAATAGGGCGCCGTGCTTCCGGATGAGAGCGGAAAGATCCGCCTGGCTCTCCGGCGAACGGTCCTGCGTTGCCGCGAGCGGACCGATGTCCGGACGGTAGCGCCGGGCCTTGCCCGATCCGATGGCATATCCTGCCTGCTCGCCGGTCAGGGCATTCCAGATGAGACGGTCGAGGACATGCTCGCTCATGCTCCGATCCCTTGATTGCGCATGGCGCGCAGGCGCTGTTCGAACGGGCTCCTTTCCAGGGCTTGGTCGAGGCGAGCGAGATGGCCCAGCAGGTCGTCCGGAGGGCCTTCGCACAAGTCGGCCACGGCGCGCTGCACAAGCGGGAATACATGGAGCTGAACGCGGGAGAGAAGTGTGCGCCCGGCTTCGCTCAGGGCATAGGCACGCAGGCGCTGGTCGCCATCGTTCAATACCGGCTCGATCAGCCCCTCGGCCAGCAGCTTGCCGATGCCGCGGGTGATGCCGGGCTGGCTCAGGTCAAGGCGCCGGGCCAGCGCGCCGACAGTCATCGGTCCGTGTTCCAGGGCGACAATGATGGGAAACTGGGCGGGTTGCAGGGTGATGCCTTCCAGCCCTGCCAGTTCGGACACGCCTGTCTGCAAACGTTCGCCAAGTCGGCGAAATCGGCTTCCCAGACACAGGAATCCAAGCTCGGCAATCAAGTCTTCAGCCTTGGTATCATCACTTTTCATACCATGCTATATACCTCAGTATGCAATGATCCGCAATTGCCCTTTTTGCATTGAATAACGCAGGCAATGACAGCAAATTTCTATATTTATCATAGATTTATATATCGCTTAGCGCGATATTAACTAATCGATCGCTACCCTGTTCGGAACATTCGGGGGAATCGAAGATGCGACAAACGCACGACGCGTTTGGAGGGGGCGTGGTCCGATTGGGGCAACTCGACGGCCTTCGCGGCATTGCCGTTCTGGTCATTGTTCTTGGCTACCAGGCGCAGGCCCTCTTCGCGGCAGGCTCGTTCGACCATGCGGGACCGGTGATCGGCTGGCTTCATGCCTGGGGCTGGAGCATCGTCGACCTGTTCTTCGTCATCTCCGGCTTCATCTTCGCGCACATCTACGTCGGGGGGCGAGGGCTTGGCAGTCGCGATGAACTGGTGTCGTTCACCTTCGGCCGCGTGGCGCGGCTCTATCCCCTGCATCTCTTACTGCTGATACTGTGCGCCGCGCTCTATTGGGGCGCTCCGCAGAATGGCGAGGCCGCGCTGTTGACCCACCTGCTTATGTTGCAGGGACTGGTGCAGCCGGCAGTGCAGTCCTTCAACCCTGCCGCGTGGCTCCTATCGGTCGAGGCGATCTGCTGCGGCTTCTTCGGGCTGGCGCTTCATGCCGGACGACCGACGCTGCTCAAGTTTTCGGTCGCTGCCATTTTCGTAAGTACGGTCTTCGTCCTCACTTTCGGTCTGCCGGGAGGGCCGTGGAACCAGGACCTGCTGATGCGCGGCATTCTTGGCTTCTTCATCGGCCAGATCCTGTGGCGGCGACGGGTTGAGCTTCGCAAGTCCTCCCCGCTCTTGCTTTCGGTCATCTTCGTGCTCGCGATTGCGCTGGATATGGGCAACGTCAGCCCGCTCCTGCCGCTCAGTCTCCTTGCCTGGCCGTCCCTGCTGCTGCTGGCCCTGCGCATTCCGCTGCTGGAAAGCCGCGTCCTGCTCTGGCTGGGCGATCGCAGCTACGCGATTTTTCTGGTCCATGTGCCCCTGCTCGATTTGATCGTGCGGATCATCGGCAGGCAGGAAGGCAGCGGCTGGTTCATGCTCGGGGCGACCCTCCTTTACGGGCTGGCCGTCCTGATCGCGTCCGAACTTCTCTATCTGCTTGCCGAGGTGCCGACCCGGCGACTTGTGCGCGGCCGCATCGATATGCGCGATGTCGGCTTAACCCGGGCGTTACCGAGCAGGGGCTAAGAGCCGCCAGTCAATGAGGAGTTGAAATGGATCGGGCGGCAGATGGGCCAGGGCGCGATGTCGGGAGGCTGATACGTCTCGACGGATTGCGCGGGCTGGCGGCCTGCGGTGTCGCATTTCTCTACCACGCGCAGCAGCTGTTCCTCCCGGGGATGCATGGAAACGAGCCGCGTCTCTATGACTGGTTTCACGACTGGGGCTGGACTCTCGTCGATCTGTTCTTCCTCATTTCCGGCTATATCTTCGCGCATGTCTATCTGGGAGAGAACGCGGAAGAGGGCGGTCAACCCCTGACCCGCGGCGGGTTGCTGGATTTTGCCGTCGCACGCTTTGCCCGGCTCTATCCCCTGCATCTGCTGACGCTGCTGGTCTGCGCTGCCCTGTTCTTCACGGCGCCGGGCAATACCGCAATCGCCTTCGGGGCGCATCTGATGATGCTGCAGGCTTTCGTTCAGCCCGTTGCCCATACTTTCAACGGGCCGAGTTGGTCGATTTCGGTTGAGGTGATTTGCTACGTGCTCTTCGCCCTGGGCGCGGCGGGTGGCCGCAGGACACTGCGGCTGGTGACGGCGTTTGCTATCGTGGGAGCCCTCGCGCATTTCGTGCTGCAGGGGCGGGCTGGCGGTCCGTGGGTCGGTGACGGTCTGCCGCGCGGGCTCCTCGGCTTCTTTCTTGGGCAAGTCATGTGGCATTGCCGCGCGCGACTGTCGCAGGCGTCGAGTGCGCTGCTGGTCTGCATGCTGGCCTTCGGGCTTGCTCTCGACATGGGCGGGCGCAGTTCGCTGCTGCCGCTTACGCTTTATGCCTGGCCCGCCGTCCTGCTGCTGAGCTTGCGCGCGCCTTTCATGGGCAGTGCACCCATGCAGTGGTTGGGAGACCGCAGCTACGGGATCTATCTGATCCACATGCCGGTCCTGCAACTTTTCCAGTCACGGCTCGGTGAATTGCCTGGAAAAGGAACGACGCAACTCGTCGTGATCGCTGCATTCGCAGGCACGGTCCTCATCCTCGCGGACCTGTGCTATCGCCTGGTCGAGCAGCCGAGCCGCCGCGCGATCCGGCGCACCTGGCTGCGCCGCAGGCGGAACATCGGCGCAGGTATGGCCAGTCCTGTCTGATCAGGCGGTCCGGCGAGCGCCGTCGGACCATACAACTCATGCTTTCCTTTTCTCCCGATATCGTTTAGGGGCGCGCCCTTCGGATCGGCCTTGCCGATGCGATTCCCGGCGGGAGGATGCTTGGCGCATCCGTCATACCGCTAAACATGAGTGCCCGATCTCGCGGATTTGCGCGGGGTCTGGCGCGAAAGTGTGAAAGGAGCGGCCTCATGGCCAAGAAGATCGAAGGTTACATCAAGCTGCAGGTGCCTGCCGGCGCCGCAAATCCCTCTCCGCCGATCGGCCCTGCCCTGGGTCAGCGCGGCGTGAACATCATGGAATTCTGCAAGGCGTTCAATGCCGCCACGCAGGAGATGGAAAAGGGCATGCCGATCCCGACCATCATCACGGTCTATGCGGATCGCAGCTTCACGTTCGTCACCAAGACCCCGCCTGCCACCTTCCTCATCAAGAAGGCCGCCAACCTCAAGTCCGGCTCGAAGGAGCCCGGCAAGGTTTCGGCCGGAAAGATCGCGCGCTCGAAGCTGTCCGAGATCGCCGAGATCAAGATGAAGGACCTCAACGCCAACGACATCGAAGCGGCTACCCGCATCATCGAAGGCTCGGCCCGCGCGATGGGCCTCGAAGTGGTGGAGGGCTGATTCCATGGCAAAGCTGAACAAGAAGCAGAAGACGCTCACCGAAAAGCTGGGCGACAACCAGAAGCACTACCCCGTCGGTGAGGCTCTGACGCTGCTGCGCGAACTCAAGACCACCAAGTTCGACGAGACCGTCGAAGTCGCGATGAACCTGGGCGTCGACCCGCGCCACGCCGACCAGATGGTCCGTGGCATGGTTTCGCTCCCGGCCGGCACCGGCAAGACCGTCAAGGTCGCCGTGTTCGCCAAGGGCGACAAGGCCGAGGCCGCTCTGGCTGCCGGCGCCGACAAGGTGGGTGCCGAGGACCTCATGGAAGACATGCAGGCCGGCAACCTCGACTACGACCGCGTCATTGCCACTCCGGACATGATGGGCGTCGTCGGTCGTCTGGGTAAGCTGCTGGGCCCCAAGGGTCTGATGCCGAACCCGAAGCTGGGCACCGTCACCCCGAATGTGGAGCAGGCCGTGAAGGACGCCAAGGGCGGCCAGATCGAGTTCCGCGTCGAGAAGCAGGGCATCATCCACGCCGGCATCGGCAAGATGTCGTTCTCGGACGCCGACCTGCAGAAGAACTTCGACGCGTTCGTCGACGCGATCGTCAAGGCCAAGCCCTCGGGCGCCAAGGGCAAGTACGTTCGCAAGATCTCGCTGTCCTCGTCGATGGGCCCCGGCCTCAAGATCGACACGACCGAGGTTGCCGGCGCCTGATTCCTTCAGGACCGGACAAACGGTTAGGAACGGGCCGGCGAGGGAAACCTTGCCGGCCCTTTTCTTTGTCTGAAGCCTTCCGGCCTCAGTCCGCTTCGATCAGCAAGGTGTCGATGGTGAACGAGCCGTCCGCCTCGATCTTGAAGTGCTGCGCAACTTCGCGGCAGGCAGCGGCCTGCAGGGTGCGGATCGCGGCGCATCGCTGCGGGGGCGTGCGCATGCGGCCCGTCCAGTCGGCTAAGTCCATCCGCAAGCGCCCCGTCGTCACGGTGCGGACCCGAAATCCGGCGCCTTCCAGCATCGCGGTCCACTGCAGGGCCGTGTAGTCGCGCACGTGCGACAGGTCGCGAAGCAGTTCCACGGCTTGCAGGAAGGTGTCGGCGAGGGGCAGGGCAGGGGCGACGACATCACTGAAAACCGCTACCGCGCCCGGGGAAAGGACGCGCCGGGCTTCGCGAATGCCCTGCACGGCGTCGTGCCAATGATGGGTTGAAAAGCGGCAGGCCAGAAAATCGAATGAGTCATCGGCGAAGGGCAGGTCTTCGGCCGCTGCCACTTGCGTACGGATCGTTGGCAGGTTCCGTTGCTCCGCCTCGCGGGCGATCTGCTCGATCATTTGCGCGGACAGGTCGCAGGCGGCGACTTCCCGCACGTGGGGTGCAACGGCGTAACTCAGATGGCCGCCTCCCGCCCCCAGGTCCAGCGCGCGAGTGGGCCTGTAAGTCTGGGCGATTGCGGCAATTCGAGCGAGGTCCTTGGCCTGTGCGTGAACCATACTGGTGACGTATGATTGCGCATTTAAGCCAAATTGGCGGTCGATCAGGTCGAAATGGTCGGTTGGTATGGAAAGTCTCCTTGTCAGACCGCCTTCATCGCTTCATTAGCCTGTTACAATGGACATCATTATCCTGTTATAAATAGAATCATGCCATCCTCTGACCAACGCGCACTGCTCGGAGCCTTCGTCCGTGCCAGAAGGCAAAGCCTTGCTCCTGAAGGTCATGGTCGCCGCCGCCGTACCCCGGGTTTGAGGCGCGAGGAACTTGCAGCGCGCGCTGCCATCGGTACGACCTGGATCGCGTGGATCGAGCAGGGCCGGGACGTCAGGCCTTCGGCAGAGACATTGTCGCGTCTCGCCGATGGGCTGAATCTGTCGGCGGCCGAGCGCAGCTATCTGTTCGAACTGGCCCAGCGGCACGATCCGTCGCGGCCACCGTCGGCGCAGGCGATGTCCTCCGCCCCCGATGCACTGGCTCATCTCGTGGATGCCCTGCCTTGGCCTGCCTATGCGTTAGACCCTGCCTGGACCGTCTGCGTGGCCAATGGCGCAGCGCGGCGCCTCTTTACCGGGCTTTTCGACGAAGGTGACGTGGCCCCAAACCTCCTCGTCTATGTCTTCACCCACCCGGCGGCGCGCGATCTCCTGCCCGATCATGACATGCGCGCGCGGCGCATTCTTGCCGAGTTCCGCCGGGATTTTGCGAAGTCGGTCGGCGACCCACGCGTGCAGCAACTGGTCGATTGGCTGAAGGCGAACAGTCAGTTGTTCCTTGACGGATGGGAAGACCAGAGCGTGCTGGCGCGCGAAGGTGGAACGCGGGTCTTTCAGCATGGCCTGGACGGGCTCTTGCATTTTTCTCAGCACACCCTCGCAGACGTTGAGCGAGGGGACTTCCGCTTCGTTTACCTGCGACCTGCGTCGGTCGGAATGTCCAGCGCAGCGGCCTGATAACATTCGACGACGAGACTGATGGGGCTGCCGTCAGGCAGGTAAAGGATGGCGCGGTGGGACAGGATCGTCCCTTGCGGGCAACCTTCCGCCCGGCCGCGCAATGCGGCGAGACGCTGGCGGGTGAAGCGAAGCGGGGCGACAACCTTGCCGAAGGGCGTGTCGGTCTGGTGCAGGGCCGTATTCATTTGCGGCGTCAGTCTCGCGGGCACGAACCAGTTGTGTGCCTGCGAAAGCGTTACCCCGCCGCAGTCGAGCCGGACATGGCGGTAATTCAGACTCGCCGCGTCATCCACGCGCAGCAGATCGAGTGCGTCCGAAGGCAGGGGCGCATCATCATTGCGGACCGGGTTTGCACTGATGTGCGCAGGATCGCCGATTCCCTTTGCCGTGCACCAGTCCTTCAGTGCCAGGGTTGCGCTGTCCCGCGCAGCCAGCGTCCTCTCGAACCGATCAAGTGAGGTGTCGGCGCAGCCGTCGAGGAGAAGCGAGACCAGCAGGGCCGCTATGGCGGGCCTAGATTCCACCGGCAACGGCGGGGCGGTCCATGGCTTCCAGGCCCCGGACGAGTGCGCGGGTACAGGCCGCCAGGTCATCGGCGCTGATCGACCGGATAACGAAATTGGCGCCGGTGCGGCCTTCGCGCCAGAACGGGTAGGAGCCGATCTGGCAGGTCTCGAACGTCTTCTCCGTTTCGCGCAGCAGGTCCGCGACGTCGCTTTCGCCGACCCAGCAGCCGATCGTTTCCGATAGCAGTGGCGCGCCGCCTTCGAGCTGGCCGGAAAGGGCATCGAGCATGCCGGCTGTGATGCTGGGCACGCCGGCCATGATGAAGATGTTGCCGTGCCGAATGCCGGGGGCGCCGGTGTAGCGATTGGGGATCAGGTCGGCCCCGTCGGGCGTGCGGGCCATGCGCAGGCGCGCATCGGTCAGGCCGCCGCGCGTCTCGTAGTATTTCTCGAGGATCGCGCGGGCCTCCGGGTGGACGATCACGTCAACGCCGAGAGCCTCGGAGATCGCATCGACAGTGATGTCGTCATGCGTCGGGCCGATGCCACCGGTGGTGAAGAGATAGTCGTTGCGGGCCCGCAGGGTGTTGACCGCCTCGACGATGGCTGGCGTGTCATCCGCCACCACGCGCACTTCGGCGAGGCGGATCCCCTGGATCTGCAGCCAGCTCGCCACCTGGGCGATGTTCTTGTCGTGGGTGCGTCCGGAGAGAATCTCGTCGCCGATGACGACGAGGGCGGCGGTGTAGATTCGCGAGGATTCGGCCATGGCCGCATGGCTAGGACAAATGCGCGCGCACCGCTAGCCGGGGCGAGCTATAATTGCCGACCTGCGCGACTGAACTGCAAGTGCCCGTCATCGATCGGCAATTCCCGCAATTCGCGGCGGTCGCGCATGAGGTCGTGGCTGAGCCGCCACGGGCCGGACTTTGCGCTCATAGGAACAAGGTGGCGGCCTCGCTGGAGATAGCCTGAGGAATAGCCGGCCAACGGATCGTCCGCTTCGAGGTCATGGTTTGCAGGCAGGAACGGCACGGCCGTGTCGGCTCTCCAGGCATCCATCTGGCCAAGGAGCCGGCAGAGCCATTCGCCCACCATGTCGACCCTGTTGGTCCATGACGCATTGAGATAACCGAAAACGGCGGCAAGATTGGGCACGTTCGAAAACATGCAATTGCGATAGTACCAATGCTCTCCGAAGTTCACGGGTTTGCCGTCGAGGGCAACCGCGATCTTGCCCAGGGTAGCCAGTCGCAGGCCGGTTGCCGTGACAATGGCATCGGCTTCGACCCGTTCCCCGCCTTCCAGCTCTATGGCATCGCCCACGACGCGCCGGATAGCGCCAGTGGCGAGAGCGGCGTGGCCTTCGCGGATCGCCTTGAAGAAATCCCCGTCAGGCATGAAGCACATGCGCTGCATCCAGGGGCCATAGGGCGGGGAAAAGGCCCTTTCATCATAGTGTCCGCCGAGTTGATCGCGGATGCGTTGCTTGAGCCAAGCGCCCACCTGCTCGGGTTCGCGGCGCGACTTGTTGAAGAACCAGTACTGCAGGGCATTGTTGCGCAGCCGGGTAAGGCCGTAAGCCCAGCGGCGCGGCAGGACTTTTTCGGCGGCGTTCGCAAACAGGTCGCGGGCAGGCTGGGCGAGGAACCAGCTTGGCGTGCGCTGGACCATCGTCACGCGGGCGCCGGCATCGGCAAGGGCGGGAACCAGCGTTACCGCAGTCGCGCCCGAACCGATCACGGCAATGCGCTTTCCTGCAGGATCGAAGCCTTGCGGCCAGAATTGCGGATGCAGCACCGGTCCTGCAAAGTCCTTCAGGCCATCGATCTGCGGATCGTGAGGCATGTCGTAGTCGTAGTACCCTGAGCCGAGGATCAGGAACCGCGTCATGAAATCGGCGGAGCCCTGGCCCGTCTTAGCGTGCACACGCCAGAGCGCGTGGTCGCTGTCCCAGTCGGCGTGGGTGACTTGGTGCGAGAAATGCATGTGGCGGTTGAGGTCGTGCTGGGCTGCCACTTTGCCCAGATAGGACAGGATTTCCTCCCCGCGCGCCACCGACCTATCTCCCGACCAGGGCGCGAAAGCGAAACCCAACGTGTACATGTCGCTGTCCGAGCGTACACCGGGATAGCGGAACAGGTCCCAGGTTCCGCCGAAATCCTTGCGCCTGTCGAGGATGGCCATGCGCTTGCCGGGCAGGTTGCGCCGCAGGTGTGCAGCCATGCCGATCCCGGAAATGCCGGCACCGACGATGAGGATGTCGAGGGGGTCGCTTTCGGTGCTCACCACATCCTCATACCGCCGTGATGCCTCGAATCACGGGAAAAGCCCGAATCGGACAAAAAAAGGGCCGATCCGAAGACCGGCCCATGAAAGTTTTTTGGGAGAGGATGCCTGAAAGGCCTGTTCCATATGCCGTCGGAGCCGATTCGCCGCAAATGCGAAAAGATTTTCCGGTGCTGCATATTTTGCAACCATGACTCTCGGCGCATGATCTCGCTGAGGCGCAAGCGCATGGAAAGCGGCCAAAAAAAAATGGGCCGGTCCGAAGACCAGCCCTTGGAAGTTTTTTGGGAGAGGATGCCTGAAAGGCCCTCCCTATATGCTCGTGATCGGGCCATGCCGCAAATGCGAAAACCTTCCTTAGTATTGCGCATTTTGCAACACAGGTATCGTGCTGACGATAGGCCTCAGCTGTCGCTGCGTGCTCCGAACAAGTCGTGCTCATCCGCGTCTTCGACAAGAACGTCAACGATATCACCAACTTGAAGGTCATTCCCCACATTGCGAAGGAAGACATTGCCGTCGATTTCAGGGGCATCGGCCTGCGAGCGTCCGGTTGCGCCAATGTCGCCATCTTCATCCGGTTCACCGATTTCGTCGATGATGACGGGCAGGATTCGACCGATTTTGGACTGAAGCTTGGCCGCGCTGATCGCCGCGGTCTTTTCCATGATTCGGGCGTAGCGCTCTTCCTTGACCTCTTCGGGCACGGCGCCGGGCAAGTCGTTGGCTGCAGCGCCTGCAACCGGTTCGAAACGGAAGGCGCCGACGCGGTCGAGCTGGGCTTCCTCGAGCCAGTCGAGCAGGTACTCGAAATCGGCTTCCGTCTCGCCGGGGAAGCCGACGACGAAGCTGGAACGGATCGCGATGTCCGGGCAGATTTCACGCCAGGAGCGCAGGCGTTCGAGCACCTTGGCTTCATTGGCCGGGCGCTTCATCGCCTTGAGCACCGAAGGCGCTGCATGCTGGAAGGGAATGTCGAGGTAGGGCGTCAGCAACCCTTCCGCCATCAGCGGGATAACCGCGTCGACATGCGGATAGGGATAGACGTAGTGCAGGCGCACCCACGGCGCGCGGCCCTGTGCGTCCTTGAGCTGGCCCAGTTCGCGGGCGAGGTCGGTCATGTGGGTCCGGACTGCATGGTCCTTCCACGAACGCTCCTCGTGGCGCACATCGACGCCGTAGGCCGACGTGTCCTGGCTGATCACCAGCAGTTCGCGGGTTCCGGCCTGCACCAGCTTTTCCGCTTCACGCAGCACTGCATCGATGCGGCGACTGGCGAGCTTTCCGCGCAATTGCGGGATGATGCAGAACGCGCAAGCGTGGTTGCAGCCTTCCGAAATCTTCAGATAGCTGTAGTGGCGCGGCGTCAGCTTGACCCCGGCCTCGTCGTAAGCTTGCGGGATCAGGTCGAGGTAGGGGCTGAGATCCGGCGGCGCGGCTTCGTGAACGGCTTCGACGACGGCTTCGTACTGGTGCGCACCGGTCACGGCGAGCACGTCCGGGAAGCGGGCGCGGATCGTCTCGGCTTCATTGCCCATGCAGCCTGTCACGATGACACGGCCGTTCTCGGCAATGGCTTCACCGATCGCTGCCAGGCTCTCTTCCTTAGCGGAATCGAGGAAGCCGCAGGTATTGACCAGCACGACGTCGGCGCCGGCATAGTCCGGGCTCATCGTGTAGCCGTCTGCACGCAGGCGGGTGAGGATACGTTCGGAGTCGACAAGCGCCTTGGGGCAGCCAAGGCTGACCATGCCGACCTTCGGCGGGGAGGGGAGTTCTATGGCCATGGGATGGCGCGCCCGATACGCCGATTGAGCCGTCGAGTCACGAATTGAATGACGCGCGGCTTTTGACATGCGGCGCAATCGCGCCCTTGCACCCGTTACCGAAGGCTGCGAGACTGGCTCTAACACGGCTTTTTCAATGGGATATGGCCGTAAACGGGAAGGAGTTACGTCATGGGTCCGGTAAACTGGGTGGCGGTGGTGATCGCCGCGGCACTGGCCCTTGGCATCAGCATTGCGTGGTTCGGCACCTTTACCCGCAAGAGCGGCCAACTGATTCCCGCCAAGACTGAGACGCGCAGCAACTACATCCTCGTCGGCGTGCTGATGCTGGTGAGCGCGGCGATGTTCGGGCACAACTTTGCCCGCATCGGCGCTGAAACGCTGCAGGCGAAACCCTGGCTATACTTCATGCAGACCGGCGGGATCGCCATTGCCTTCGTCATTCCCGCGGTATGGCTGGTCGAATTGCGCAATCGTACCGAGCCTATGCGCCGGGTGATCGATTGCGCGTTCTGGCTCGTGGCCTACCTTGCCATGGGCCTGGTGTTCTGGGTGCTGGGTTGATCCGGCGCCTTCAGGCCGGGTCGCAACTGGCGTAGGAAATCTCGACGATCAGGTCGTCCGCTTCCAGCACGTGGGCGTCCGGCTCCCAGAAACCGATCACGCGCGATCCGCGGTAGATCCGCAGTCCCTTGCCGGTCGCGATCTTTTCCAGCGGCTTGCCGATCTCGTCAGGCTTGACCTTGCGTTCGACAAGCTGGACGCGGCCCGTGACCGAGGCAAGGTCCGACAGGTATTCCGAGATATGCTGGCCTTCCGCCGAGCCGGCAAGCAGCAGGCCGGTGAAGCGCACCGGATTGATCACGTTGTCGGCACCTGCCTGGCGGGCAAGCAGCTCGTTGTCATCGGCGCGAACCACCGCCGTGATCGGCACCTTGGGGGCGACGTGGCGGGCGGTCAGGATGATCAGGATCGTGGTATCGTCGCGGCCTGCCGACACGAGGATCGAGCGGGCCTTGCCGATGCGCACGGCCTCCAGCGTCTCGTCGCGGGTGGCGTCGCCCTCCATGACGTTGCAGCCCGCGCTTTCCGCCAGCGCCAGCCTTGCCGAACTGGGGTCGATCACGACGATGCACGAGGGATCGGTGCCGCGCGCGATCAGCTCCTGCACTGCTTCGGACCCGCTGACGCCGTAGCCGAGCACAACGATGTGGTCTTCGAGCCGTTCCTGGATGCGCTTCATGCGCCAAGTCTCCCAGCTGCGCTTGATGATGAAATTATAGGCCGTGCCGACGAAGATGTAGATCACTGCCAGGCGGATCGGCGTGACGATGACCGCTTCGATCAGGCGCGACTTGTCGCTGACCGGGGCAATGTCGCCAAAGCCGGTCGTGGTGATCGAGATCATCGTGAAATAGACGACGTCGAGGAAGCTGACCGTGCCGTCGTGCGTATCCTTCAGGCCATCGCGGTCCAGCCAGTGGACCATGACGACAAGGAAGATCAGCCCGAGTGCAAGGCCGAGGCGAATGGCGACATCGGCCCAGACCGGGACGCCGATAGCGCGACGCAGCGGCTTGAACAGTGCCGGGTTGGGCCGCTTCTTCGACATAACCGAGGCTTAGGGTGACTTGGGCAGTTCGTCCAGCGGGTCTACCGGCTTGCCGTTGCGGCGTACTTCGAAGTGCAGCTCGTCTCCCTTGGCTAGACCTGTGTCCCCCACGAGGCCGATTCGCTCGCCCGCGGCGACCCTGGCGCCGTCCTTCACCGTGATGCGGCTGAGGAAGCCGTAGGCGGTGAACCAGCCATCGCCGTGGTCGATCACGACGAGGTTGCCGAACTGCTCTTTCTCCTTGCCCGCGAACTTCACCGTGCCCGCTGCCGCTGCCCGCACCATGGTGCCCTTGGCCGCCGTGATGTCGAGGCCGTCGTGGTAGTTTGCGCCGCTGCTGAAATCGCGCCGGATTGGCCCGGAGACCGGCCAGAGGAAGCGCGACTTGCTTGCTGCAGGCGTGGCGGGGGTCGCGGTCGCCGGTGTGGCTGGTTGCGGGACCGCGCCTTTCTGCGGATTGAGCAGGGTCGGGATCAGCAGGTTCTGCCCCGGCTTGACCGGTGCGTCCGGATCGAGGCCGTTGGCGGTGGCGATCTGGTCCCAGGGAACCGCGTACTTGTAGGAAATCGCAAAGCCGGTATCGCCCGCCTGCACGGTGTGGCGCCGGGTTCGCGGGATCTGCAGTTTCTGGCCGACCTTGACCACGTAGGGCGGCTCCAGCCCATTGGCTTCGGCGATCAGGATACGGGCGACCTTGGCGCGCTGGGCTATCCCGCCGAGCGTCTCCCCGGGAGTGACGAGATGGACTGTCTCTTCCTCGGGAGCGGTTGCTGAGGCCGTATCGCCGCGCGCGGGGATCACCCGCGATGCGGTCCTGACGGCAGCGGCGTCCTGCGACTTGCCGGGAATGGTCAGCTTCTGGCCGATACGCAGCACATAAGGCGGCTCGAGACCGTTGGCGCTGGCTATCGCGCTGGCAGATGTGCCGGTGCGATTGGCAATGCCGAACAGGGTTTCGCCGAAGGTGACCTCGTAGGTGCCGCTGCCTGTGCTGACGCCTGTGCCTGCACCGACGCCTGCGCCGCCGCGCGGGATCTCCAGTTCCTGACCGGCGCGAACGATGAACGGCGCTTCCAGGTTATTCGCCCGGACAATGGCGGCTGGATCCACGCCGGCCCGGTTGGCGATCCCGTTCAGGGTTTCGCCCGGCTCCACCACATGGACGGTTTCCTGAGCGGCATTGGCGGCGCTAGCGTGGGAGGGCGTCAGCACCAGTCCCGGCAGCACGGCTGCGGCGGCAAGCAGGAGAGGCGGCTTCATGCCTTGTAGCGATCCATCAGGTTGGACATTGACGCATCGTGCGTCAGGTCGAGCTGCAATGGCGTCACCGAGACAAATCCTTCCGCGATGGCTTCCAGGTCGGTGTTGTGACCGGGGGTATGCTCAATACCGTGTAAACCAAACCAGAAATAAGGAAAACCTCTAGGATCAATGCCTTCCACAACCGATCCGCGGGCGTAGTCATGGAATCCCTGCCTCACGACGCGGACGCCGTTAACCTTGTCTGCAGGTAGCGCCGGAAAGTTGACGTTGATCAGCGTGCGCGGTGCGAAGGGGGCGTCGATCAGCGGCCGCAGCGCCTTGGCGCCCCATGCCTCGGCAGCGGAAAAGTCGACGTTGTTGCCCACGCCTTCCTTGGAATAGACCTGGCTCAGCGCGATCGAGGGGATGCCGGCCAGCGCGCCCTCCATGGCGGCCGAGACCGTACCCGAATAGGTGATGTCATCGCCCAGGTTCGCGCCGCGGTTCACGCCCGACAGGATCAGGTCGGGCGCGCCGGGCAGCACCTTGCGCAGCGCCATCGTCACTGAATCGGTCGGCGTTCCCGAGACCGAGAAGCGCCGCGGCGCGTGTTCGCGCAGGCGCACCGGGCGTGTCAGCGTCAACGAGTGACCGGCGCCCGATTGCTCCTCGCTCGGCGCACAGATCCAGATGTCGTCCGAGAGCTGCGCCGCGATCTTCTCGAGAACGTAGAGGCCCGGCGCGTTGATGCCGTCGTCGTTGGTGAGAAGAATGCGCATCGATCAAATTCCTTCGTGGCCCCGAATTGCCTGCGGAGCCGATTGTCGGGCTGTTTGCCGGCGATTGCCCGCCGGCGCGTCGTTCAGGCGAGCGGTTCCAGCTTCTCGATCCCGCCCATCCAGGGCTTGAGCCTTTCTGGCACCGCGACCGAACCGTCTTCCTGCTGGTAGTTCTCCAGTACGGCCACGAGAGTGCGGCCGACCGCAAGGCCCGAGCCGTTCAGCGTGTGCAGGAACTCGGTCTTCTTGGAGCCTTCGGGCTTGTAGCGCGCGTTCATGCGCCGCGCCTGGAAGTCGCCACAGTTGGAGATCGAGCTGATCTCGCGGTAGGCGCTCTGCCCGGGTAGCCAGACTTCGAGGTCGAAGGTCTTGCGCGCGGTGGCGCCCATGTCGCCGGCGCAGAGCAGGACCTTGCGATAGGGAAGTTCCAGCGCCTGCAGGATGCCTTCGGCCGCCGCGACCATGCGCTCGTGCTCCGCCTCGCTCTCTTCCGGCTTGCAGACGGTGACCAGTTCGACCTTCTCGAACTGGTGCTGGCGGATGAAGCCGCGCGTGTCGCGGCCCGCCGCCCCCGCCTCGGAACGGAAGCAGGGGGTCAGCGCGGTCATGCGCAGGGGCAGGGCCTCGGCATCGACGATCTGTTCGCGCACCGCGTTCGTCAGGCTGACTTCGGCGGTAGGGATCAGCCAGCGTCCATCGGTGGTCTGGAACAGGTCCTCGGAGAACTTGGGAAGCTGACCGGTGCCGAAGGCTGCGTCGTCCTTGACCAGCAGTGGAACATTGCATTCCATGTAGCCGTTGTCGGCGGTCTGCGTGTCGAGCATGAACTGGGCAAGGGCACGGTGCAGACGCGCCATCTGGCCCTTCAGGAACGTGAAGCGCGCGCCCGATAGCAGGGCGCCGGTCTCGAAGTCGAGGCCGAGGGCCGGGCCGAGATCCGCGTGTTCCTTGGGCGTGAAGGCGAATTCGCGCGGGGTGCCCCACTTCGCGACTTCGACGTTCTGCGTCTCGTCCTCGCCATCGGGAACCTCCTCGACCGGGATGTTGGGCAGGCGCGCCAGTTCGTCCTGCAGCCTGGCGCTCAGTTCCTTCTCCTGCGCCTCGAGCGCGGGGAGGGATTCCTTGAGCTGCGCGACTTCGGCCTTCAGCGCCTCGGCGGTTTCCTTGTCGCCCTGGCCCATCGCCTTGCCGATCGCCTTGGACGCCTCGTTGCGGCGGTTCTGGCCTTCCTGCATGCGCGTCGCGACCGCGCGGCGCTGCTCGTCGAGCGCGAGGATCTGGGCGGAAGCGGGTTCAACCCCGCGGCGGGCGAGACCGGCGTCGAAAGCGACCGGGTTGTCACGGATCAGGCGGATATCATGCATGGCGCCGGGCTATGCCGTCTCGGCGAGTCCGGCGCAAGCGCGAGATGGCCTGCGTCACTCAGCCTTGCAGGTGCGAATTCCCAGCAGTGAATAAAACGGGCAGGTGCGCAGCAGCCCTGTCATCAACGGGACGAGGCCGATCCAGCCCCACTGCGTCTTCGGTCCGACGAAGACGAGGGCAATGAGGACGATTCCCAGAACGATACGTCCCAATCGGTCCAGCGTACCGACGTTTGTCTTGAACATGGCAATTCCCTCCTTCGATGAAGGAGCCATGCGCCGGTTCGTGCATGCGGCGCATTGATTGCGATCAATCGCGGAATTTCGGGATCTGTCCGAGAAACCATCCAATGGATGGTGGGCGCGACAGGGATTGAACCTGTGACCCCACCCGTGTGAAGGGTGTGCTCTACCGCTGAGCTACGCGCCCGCTTCCAGTTGCGGAAGCGCGCCCCTAGACAACTCCGCGCGAATTGACAAGCGTCCATTGCCGACTAAAGCGCGGAGCATGACCGAAGAGACCAATTCCGGCCCTGACGTGCCGCCCGATCACATTGCCATCAACCCGAAGAGCGAGTTCTTCGATGCCGAAAAGCTGCGCCGCGGCATCGGCATCCGCTTCAAGGGCACCGTACGCAACAATGTCGAGGAATACTGCATTTCCGAAGGCTGGGTGCGCGTGCAGGCAGGCAGGACGCTCGACCGTCGCGGCAATCCGCTGACAATCAAGCTGAATGGCCCGGTCGAAGCATGGTACGAGGATCTCGGCGAAGACGCGCCGGTCGCCAAGTAGGCGCTCTTCGCTAGGCAGAGTTTCGGGGCCGGTCCCGCGATCCCGCACAGGACCGGCCCCTTTCGGGTAAACTCAGTAGTTTCCGGCGATGATGGCGCCGATGGGGTCGCTGTGGCGGCCCTTTTTCTTGCCCTCACTCAGGGGCGCCGCCGATTCGGCCTGTGAGGCAATGCGGCTCGATCCGGCGTCCGGGAGCGATCCGGGCTGCGCGTTGTAGATGAAGCCCGCGACCGGCCAGTGCGATGCGCCCAGGTTGTGGGCCGGGCCGTACCAGACGCGCACTTCGCTCCAGTCGTTTTCCGGCGAGACGTCGAGCACGCTGACGTTGCGCTCGATCTTGCCGGGGACCGACCAGTTGGCGTGGCTTACCAGGATCGTGCGGGAATCGACGATCTGCGTGACGGTTGCGACATGGCCGAGCGTGGAATTGCCATGCGGCTTGATCGCCAGGACGGCGCCGACGCGCGGTTCGAACCCCCGGGCGTAGCGGCCCTTGGCTTGCTTCCACCAGGTATGGGCATCGCCATAGATCTGCAGGCCGGAAAGTTGCCGCGCAAAGGGCACGCATTCCAGGTAGTCGGAATTGCCCGCTGCGCCGGACGAGCCCGATGAAAGAGGGCGGCTGCCCGCGCTGCCGGAATCGTCGTTGGACACGATCGCGTCGATGGCGCTGCGGGCACTGGCCGGAGAGATTACGGCCGCGCTCAGAGCGAAAATGATTGCTGTGCAGTAACCCTTCATGCCTGCACGATCACCTAGGCACGGTTATCGTTTGCCTGCAAAATTGGGTTAACGGACCGGCAAGAATTTGCCGGATGTTTGCCGGGTGCTTGCCAAAGCCTTCGGAAATCCCCAAGCGAGTCGCCATCATGCTCCCGCAAGTCATCATCATCGGCCGGCCCAACGTCGGCAAATCCACCCTGTTCAACCGTCTGGTCGGCAAGAAGCTCGCGCTTGTCGACGATCAGCCCGGCGTCACGCGCGACCGGCGCTTCGGCGATGCCGAACTGCTCGGGCTGAAATTCCAGATCGTCGATACTGCCGGTTGGGAAGACGACGAGGCGGAAACCCTGCCCGGGCGCATGCGCAAGCAGACCGAGGCTTCGCTGGCGACTGCCGACGTTGCGCTCTTCGTTGTGGACGCGCGCGCCGGACTGACACCCCTGGACGAGGAAATCGGAAACTGGCTGCGGGCCTCTCCGGTGCCGGTCATCGTGCTGGCCAACAAGGCCGAAGGGCGCGCGGGCGAGGGCGGCTTGCTCGAGGCCTACTCGCTCGGCCTAGGCGATCCGGTGGCGATCTCGGCAGAGCATGGCGAAGGCATGGGCGACCTGTTCGAGGTCCTGTTGCCGCACCTCGAACCGCTGCAGCCGGTCGAGGAAGAAGACCAGGAATACGATGAGGAGGCGCTGCTCAAGGCGCCGCTGAAGCTGGCCATCGTCGGCCGCCCGAACGCTGGCAAATCGACGCTGATCAATCGCTTCCTGGGGGAAGACCGGCTGCTGACCGGGCCGGAGGCAGGGATCACCCGCGATTCGATCGCGATCGACTGGCTCTGGACCGATCCCAAGACCGGCGACGCGCGCGAGGTGCGCCTGATCGACACCGCAGGCATGCGCAAGAAGGCCCGCGTGGTCGAAAAGCTGGAACGCATGGCGGTGGCCGATGCGCGCCACGCAATCGACTTTGCCGAAGTCGTCGTCCTCCTGCTCGATGCGACCAAGGGGCTGGAGCACCAGGACCTCAAGATCGCCTCGAAAGTCCTCGAGGAAGGCCGCGCGCTGATGATCGCGATCAACAAGTGGGACGTGGCCGAAGACGCCTCGAAGCTGTTCAATGGCATTCGCGCCGCGCTCGATGACGGTCTTGCGCAAGTGCGCGGCGTGCCGCTGCTCGCGGTCTCTGCGCGCACGGGCAAGGGCCTCGACGAGATGATCGCTGCGGCCTTCTCTATCCGCGAGGCCTGGAGCCGCCGCGTGCCGACCGCCGCGCTCAACCGCTGGTTCGACGATGCGCTTTCGGCGAATCCGCCCCCGGCGCCGGGCGGCAAGCGAATCAAGCTGCGCTACATCACCCAGGCCAAGACGCGCCCGCCGGGCTTCGTGCTGTTCGGCACGCGTCTCGACATGCTGCCCGAGAGCTATCGGCGTTATCTGATCAACGGCCTGCGGCGTGAACTCGGTTTCGAGGCCGTGCCGATCCGCATGACGCTGCGCAGCCCGAAGAACCCCTTCAAGAAAGACTGACCGAGGCCCGCGGGAGCGGCAGGCGCATTCGGCTGGCTTAGCCGGGGTGCGCCTCTGCTTCCGATTCGGCGGCCGCGTCCGCCTCGCCCTCGGCTTGCGCGGCCTGGGCGCGCCTGGCCGCTTCGGTGCCCTTGATATTGGTCAGGCTGCCTGCACCCTTCGCCTCGGAAACGAGGTTCCACACAGCGATGAACAGTGCGGCAATGACCGGGCCGACGATGAAGCCGTTGAGACCGAACAGTTCGAGGCCGGACAGGGTGGCAATCAGGACCACGAAGTCGGGCATGCGGGTATCGCGGCCGACGAGGATCGGGCGCAGCAGGTTGTCGATCATGCCGATGATGAACACGCCGCAGAAGATCATCACGCCGCCTTCGACATAGTTGCCGGTCGCCAACAGGTAGCCCGCGACGGGAACCCACACGATGCCGGTGCCTACGGCGGGCAGCAGCGAGAAGAACCCCATCAGCACGCCCCACAGGAGCGCACCTTCGATGCCGATGGCCGAGAAGATCAGGCCGCCGACGAGACCCTGCATCACTGCCACGACAACGGTGCCCTTCATGGTGGCGCGCACGACCAGCATGAAATGATCGAGCAGCGCATCGCGCAGGTGCGGCCGCAGCGGGATCGCGGTGCGCACGAGTTCGCCGTAGCGTTCGCCGTCGCGCAGCAGGAAGAAGGTGAGGTAGAGCATCACGCCCAGCGCGGCGATGAAGCTGAGTGCCCCCTGGCCGACGATGAGGAGGCGCGAGGCGATGTCCTGCAGGCCGCTGGCGATGCCCGAGCCGAATTCGCGCCGTAGCGTCTCGAAATCGGTGGATGTGTAACGTGCCACCGTGTCGCCGATCTGGTCGGGCAGGGCGGTGCGGAGCCGTTGCAGCATGGCGCCAAGGTCGATCTGGCCACTGCTGATCCGGTCATAGAGCGACGTCGCCTCCTGCACGAGGCTGGCGCCCAGGAACAGGGCGGGCAGGATAAAGATTGCCAGCAGGAGAAGCAGCACCAGCGCCGCCGCCGTATTGGGCCTGCCGCCCAGCTTCACTTCCAGTTTGCGGGTCATCGGCTCGAACAGGATCGCGGCGACGATGCCCCACAGGACCGCCCCGAAATAGGGGGCCAGCAACCAGGCAAAGGCGACAGTGACAAGAATGACGAGGCCGATGAACGCGTAGTCTTCAAGGCCGTATGCTGAGGGGCGCTTTGTCTCCATTGGCGGAGCAATATCATGAAATCCGGCAATTCCATCCCCGATCTTCGCAGCTGCAAGACTGGGGTGGATTTTTTCGCCGAAGCGGGCGAGACAACAGCTCATCCCCCCACATCACGAGGTCGCTCTCTTGATTTCCACCATGAAATTCCGAATCGCCGTCAGCGCCCTGGCACTGGCGAGCGTCCCGCTGGCTCCCGCCGTTGCAGCGCAGCCGTCCTCTGCCGCCGCCGGGCCGCAGCGCAGTTTCACGCCCGATGACCTGTTCAAGCTTCAGGGCGTTACCGATCCGCAGATCTCGCCGGACGGTTCGAAGATCGTCTACGTGCGCAGCAGCGCCGACATCATGACCGACAAGGTCGAACCGTCACTGTGGCTGGTCGATGTATCCACGGGCGAGCAGCGTCCGCTCGTCGCCGGGCCGGGCGCGCATATGTCCCCTCGCTGGTCGCCCGATGGCAAGCGTATCGCCTATGTTTCGAGCGACGGCAGTTCCGCGCCGCAGCTTTACGTCCTGTGGCTGGCCAGCGGCGCGAGCGTCAACGTCACCGACCTGCCCGATAGCCCGGGCGCGCTGGCGTGGTCGCCGGACGGCAGGCAGATCGCCTATACCATGCGTGTTCCGGGCGAAGGTGAGAAGCTGGGCTCGCAGCCCGAAACCCGTCCCGAAGGCGCGCAATGGGCCGAGCCGCTGCAGGTGATCGACCGCGTAACCTATCGCTTCGACGGTGCCGGCTATCTGGAACCGGGCTTCGACCATATCTTCGTCGTTCCGGCCGACGGCGGCGCGCCGCGGCAGGTGACTTTCGGCAAATTCGACGATGGCGGCCCGCTATCCTGGACGGCCGACGCAAGGCGCATCGTCTTCAGCGCCAACCGGCACGAGGACTGGGAACGCGACATAAACAACTCGGAAGTCTACAGCGTCGACATCGCAAGCGGCGCGATCCGTGCGCTGACGACCCGGCAGGGCCCCGATGGCGGGGCGCTTGTCTCTCCCGATGGAAAGCACATCGCCTATCTCGGCTACGACGACGTCAACCGATCCTACGAAAACTCCGATCTCTACGTCATGAATGCCGATGGCAGCGGCGTGCGGCTGCTGACACCGAAGCTCGACCGTTCGATCGACGCGCTGGAGTGGGCAGGCAACAACAGCCTCTACGTCCAGTACGACGACGAGGCGCAGACCCGGGTCGCCCGCGTCGGTCTCGACGGGTCGATCAAGCCGGTGGTGTCCGGTCTGACTCCCGGCGGGCATTACGACAGGCCCTACACCGGCGGCAGCTTCAGCGTCTCGAAGGGCGGACGTATCGCCTATACGGCCGGGACCACCAGCCATCCGGCGGACCTGTGGGTGTCGAACGGCGGATCTGGACGCAAGCTCACCGACCTCAACGGGACCTGGATGGCCGACAAGGCGATGGCGCCGGTCCGCAAGCTGGCCGTGACCGCACCCGATGGCAGGCCGATCGACGCCTGGCTGGTAACCCCTCCCGGTCTGCAGCCCGGCCAGCGCGCGCCCCTGATTCTCGAAATTCACGGCGGGCCGAACACCGCCTATGCGCCTGTCTTCGCCACCGATTACCAGCTCTACGCCGCGCATGGCTATGCCGTGCTCTACACCAATCCGCGCGGCAGCACGTCCTATGGCGAAGAGTTCGCCAACCTCATCGACCGCGCCTATCCGGGCACGGACTACGACGACCTCATGGCGGCGGTCGACGCGGCGGTCGCCGATGGGGTGGCCGATCCGGACAACCTGTTCGTGACCGGTGGTTCGGGCGGCGGCGTGCTGACGGCATGGATCGTGGGCAAGACCGACCGGTTCAAGGCCGCGGCCACGCAAAAGCCGGTGATCAACTGGATCAGCGAGGCGCTGACGATGGACTCCACGCCGTTCACCTCGCGCTACTGGTTCGACAAGAAGCCCTGGGAAGATCCCATGGCATACTGGAAGCGCTCGCCGCTCAGCCTCGTCGGCAACGTGAAGACCCCGACCCTGGTGGTTGTGGGCAGCGACGACTATCGCACGCCGGTCAGCGAATCCGAGCAATACTACGCCGCGCTGCAGATCCGCGGGGTGCCGACGGCGATGGTGAAGGTACCGGGCGCAAGCCACGGCGGTATCGCCGCGCGGCCCTCGCAGTCGGCAGCGAAGGCTTCCGCGATCCTTGCGTGGTTCGACAAGTACCGGACCGGCGCCAAGCCCGCTAGCGAGTAGCCGCAAGCTCCGCGGCCAATTGGGCGACCAGCTGGGCGGCGGGCATCGGGCGGGAAAGGGGCGCCCCCTGGCCCGCCCATTGCGCGCCAAAGCCGCCTTCGCCTGCAGCCTTGGCGGCGACGTTCAGCGCCTTGCCCGCATGATAGGCGCGGGGATAGGGCGCGACCGGTGGCAGAGCTTCGCTTGCGGCCAATGCGGTGAAGCGATTGGCAAGGCAGCGGGCCGGACGGCCGGAAATCGCCGCAGTCATCGTCGTGTGGCGCGCGCTTTCGCTGGCAAGCGCGGCGCGGTAGGCGGCATCCGCATTGCTTTCCGGGCAGGCGACGAAGGCAGTACCGAGCTGTGCGGCCACCGCTCCCAGATCGAGCGCGGCGCGAATGCCGGCGCCGTCCATGATCCCTCCCGCGGCGATGACCGGCAGTCCGGACTGCGCGGCCAGCAGGCGGGTCAGGGCCAGGGTGCCGAGGCGGTCATCTGGCGCATCGGGATCGAACACGCCGCGATGGCCGCCCGCTTCCCAGCCTTGCGCAACCACCGCGTCGATCCCGGCATCTTTGGCACGCCGAGCTTCGTCGAGCGAGGTAGCGGTGGCGAGCAGCAGGCATCCCGCAGCCTTGAGCGCTGCAATCGCCTCGGCTTCGGGCAGGCCGAAATGAAAGCTCACCACCGGCGGGGCCAAATCGACAAGTGTGCCCAGCATTTCGGCATTGCCGATAAGCGTCGGGTAGATCGTCTCGAGCTGTGCGGGCGGCTCGGCATCGAATTCGGCAAAAGCCGGAGCGAGGCTTTCCAGCCACGCAGCCTCGCGCGGCGGATCGGCCTTGCATGGCGCATGGACGAAGAGATTGACGTTGAAGGGACGGTCTGTCGCGGCGCGAAGCCGGGCGATGTCTTGCGCTGCGGCTTCGGGCGTCAGCGTGCCCACCGCGATGGAACCGAGCGCCCCGGCATTGCACACGGCCGCGGCGAGGGCGGGCGTGGAGGTGCCCGCCATCGGTGCCTGTATTAGCGGTATGGAAAGGCCCAGGCCCGAGATGAAGTGCAAGGACACCGCCTTGGCCTCACGATTCTCCTGCGGGCTCGCTCTGCAGCTGGCAGTAGTTCTGGATGCCCATGCGCTCGATCATGTCGAACTGCTTCTCCAGCCAGTCCACGTGCTCTTCCTCGCTCTCGAGGATGCGCTCGAAGACCTCGCGGCTGACGTAGTCGCGCACGGCTTCGCAGTGGGCGATCGCTTCCTTGAGGAGTGGAATGGCATCGTGTTCGAGCGCGAGATCGGCCTTGAGGATCTCCTCGACGTTTTCACCGACGCGCAACTTGCCCAGCGCCTGGAAATTGGGAAGGCCGTCAAGGAACAGGATGCGATCGGCCAGCACGTCCGCGTGCTTCATTTCGTCGATCGATTCGTGGCGTTCGTAAGCGGCGAGCTTCTTGATGCCCCAGTTGTCCAGCATCCGGTAGTGGAGCCAGTACTGGTTGATGGCGGTCAGCTCGTTGAAAAGAGCCTTGTTCAGGAAATCAATGACTTGTGGGTCGCCCTTCATCGCGCGTGCTCCTTTTCAAACGAGCCGCGAATATGGGCGCCGGGGGTTGGCCTGACAAGGCCGACTGGCGCAAAATCAATGGCGTGGATCAATGGGCGGTCATGGCCGCCGACCGGTCTCCGCACAGTTCGTCGGCGATGATCTCTTCCGCTTCCTCGAGGCACTGGCGGCATTGCGGGGTGCGGCCAAGGGCTGCGTAGAGCGTTTCGGCATTGCCCTGACAGCAGCGCGCGGCCGCCCTCAGGTCGGTTTCCTTGATAGCATTGCAGATGCAGACATACATGGGCGAATCCTCTTGCCCGTCATCATACGCAAATGAGAATGGATCGCAATATCATTTTGAAATCGCGGAATTGCGACGGTTTTCCAGAAGTTTGCGCATGACAAGCGAGCGCCAGAGCCATTCCAGCGGTCCCTGGCGGCAATGGTGAAGCCACGGTTCGCTCCAGGCCAGCATGAGCGTCCAGCCCAGCACCACGAACAGCCATTGTTCGGCCGGGCCGACCCGGCCGAACAGGTCGAGACCCCAACCATAGAAGATCGCGGTCATCACTACGCTTGTGCAAATGTAATTGCTGAAGGCCATGCGGCCCGCGGCGATCAGGCGCTGTCCGATTCGCGATCGCGCCAATGCCGGCGTGGCAAGCGCGAGAATCGCACCGTAGCCGATGGCGCACAGCACATGCGGTACGACAAGACCGTGCGATATCAGCATGTACATGGCGATGGGCGGGAAATGGCGCGGCCAGGCCCAGACCAGCGCGGCCAGGGTGAGGGCCAGTCCTGAGGTCGTGCAGCAAATGGCGACGGCTTTCATGCGGTGCGCCGGCCAGTCGCCAGCGAAGAAGCCGTGCCGGTGCATGGCCATGCCCAGCATCATCAGCGGCAGGATCTCTCCATAAGTACTGCTGGCCATGGTGAAGAGCCAGAACGGGTCGTCCCGCAGCTTGGCGATCACGATGTCGAGATAGGAGGATGTATAGAGCGCCAGCTCTCGCGCGCTTTCGTCCCAGTACAGGTCGAGCCGGGCCAGCACCGCCTGTTGCTGAGCGATTGTCGCCGTGCCCAGGCGAACCGCTTCCTCGGCGTGGACGACGGGCAGGGCGGCCATGATTTCCCAGATGTGCGTGGTCGCGAGGATGGCGAGCGCGAGGCCGAGTATCAGCCGGGTCGAAAGCTGGCGGGAGAGCAGGGCGACGATGCCGCAGGTGGCATAGACGAACAGGATGTCTCCCCACCACAGCAGCAGATAATGCAGCGTTCCGAAGAGCATGAGCCAGGACAGGCGGCGGACCTGCAGCAGTTCGCCGTTGCCGCCGATTGCCTCGATCCTCTCGCAGAAGAGCGAGAGGCTGGCCCCGAACAGGATCGCGAAAAGCGCACGCATCTTGCCTTCGAAGAAGATGAATCCGAAAGCCCAGGCCGCTTCGTCGGCAAGGCCGGCCTGATGCGGCAGACTGGGCGTGATCGAATTGATGCTCGGGCCGGCGAAGCCCGCGATGTTGATGGCAAGGATGCCCAGCACGGCAACGCCGCGGATGAGATCCAGCGTGACCAGACGCTCGGCGCTGCCTGCGATCGCCCTGGGCGACTGCGAGGCGAACGCCGCGTCGATCAATTTCTCACGGGGAGGCAGGCGAATCCGCCCGCCGACAGTCTTGAGCAGGCCGCGTCGGCCTCGCTCTTGGATGCGAAACCGCCGGCCTGCAATTTGGTGAGCCTTCCTTCGGGCACGAGCATCTTTGCGCGTCCGGCGAGTTCGGGGCGCCTGCCGACCCTGGACCAGAGCTTGTCGGCATTGCCGGCCACGCCGAATGCGCCAAGCTGGACCCGCCAGGGGCCGCCGGTTGCAGGTGCATGTGCCGGGGCGGGCCTTGCGGTCTCCACGGGCCTGGCCGGAGCCGGGTTCGCAAGGACCTTTGCATTCGTGCCTGATGCGGATGGCATGGCGGGCGCCGGAACGCTCTTGCGCGTGTAGTCGGCCCCGGCGGTCGCCGGGCTGGCGCTGCCGGTCGCGCGCACCGCTTCGGCTACGGCATTCTCGGCGGCGACGATCTGCGGGGGGCGTACGTTGCCACCACTGGTGGAGGTGGGCAGGGTGCCGTTACCCAGCTGGGCAGTCGCGCTCTCCCGCTCTCGCGTGGCCTGCGCGTCGGCGGCGATGCGCGAGGCGAGGGCAACGCTCTTCTGGCGGTCCTCCAGCGCAATGTGCTCGTCCATCTGCTTGAGGGCATTGGTTGCCTGTTGCAGGCCGGCCTGCTGGGCAAGGCTGACGAGGGCATAGGCGCGAACCCAGTCCTTGGCGACATAGTCTCCATTGAAGTGCGCAACGCCGATGATGTACTGCGCCCGCGGATCCCCGCGCGCGGCGGAGGATTCGAGGTAAGGCATGGCCTTGGCCTGTTCACCGTCCTGAAACAGCAGCAGTCCGTAGATGTCGGAGGCCTGTATGTGGCCCTGGGCGGCGGCCTTGCCGTAAAGATCCTTGGCCTTGGCAATGTCCTCCGGCACGCCCCGGCCCATCTTGTAAGCCTGGGCGAGGTTGAACTGCGCGTCCGGATCACCGGCGGCTGCCAACGGTTTCCACTCCCTCACGGCAGCAGCGTAGTCGCCCGCGCTCCACGCGTCGACTCCTGCTTTGACGTCGGCCAGAGCTGGCGCGGCCATGAGCGTGAACAGAGTCGCGCAAAGGCCCAGATTGCGGAAAAATCGGAGAAATTTCTTCACAGCGAAAATTACTCGTTGATTGCCGCCAGGTTCCGCAATGGTAAGCGAAACTACGGTGCGGGTACCAGTCCCCGGATCCGGGCAGCGCCGATTTGCACTGGCCGGTTTCCTAAACGGGAATGGTGAAGGGGATCTTTCCAAGGCCGGAAAAACCGCATGACGACGCGAAATCGGATCCCGGTAGCCATCCGGCATTGATTAACCGGAAATTAGGACCGATCTGCGATCCCACCTCTCGAGACTTTTACTGCGTATCGCAACTTCTCGGGGGACTTTGATTTGCGAGTACTGGCTTTGGCATCGCAAAAGGGCGGTTCCGGCAAGACCACGCTTTCGGGGCATCTTGCAGTTCAGGCCCAACGCGCCGGCGCTGGCCCGGTCGTCCTGATCGACATCGACCCTCAGGGATCTTTGGCCGATTGGTGGAACGAACGTGAAGCCGAATTCCCGGCCTTCGCGCAAACGACGGTCGCCCGCCTTGCGAGCGACCTTCAGGTCCTGCGCCAGCAGGGCTTCAAGCTGGCCGTGATCGACACGCCGCCTGCCATCACCATGGCGATCCAGAGCGTGATCTCGGTTGCCGAACTTATCGTCGTTCCGACCCGTCCCAGTCCGCATGACCTGCGCGCCGTGGGCGCCACGGTCGACTTGTGCGAACGGTCGGGCAAGCCGCTGATTTTCGTGGTCAACGCGGCAACGCCCAAGGCGCGCATCACCGCAGAGGCCGCCGTCGCCCTGTCGCAGCATGGCACGGTCGCACCGGTCACGCTGCACCAGCGCACGGATTTTGCCGCCTCGATGATCGATGGGCGCACCGTGATGGAAGTCGATCCCAACGGGCGTTCCTCGCAGGAAGTCACGGCCTTGTGGAACTACGTCGCGGACCGTCTCGAAAAGAATTTCCGCCGCACCGTCTTCTCAGCCCCGATGGGCGCGCCGATGGTTCAGGGCAATCATCGTCCCGTTGGCGGCTTCGGTCGCCGCGTAGCCGGTTCCTGAGGGGGGAGAAGGCATGAGCGAGCCACGCGATTTCGCCTCGCTCTCGCCGAGGCTTCTCGCCCGCAAGGGCGGTGCTCGGCCGGCGATGCGTCCGCAGGATACGTCGAAGTTCACCGCTGGCGGGATCCCGATCGACCCGCACAAGATGGACGACCTGGGCTGGAACGACTTTGGCCAAGGCCACGGCGGCGGCACTGGTGCGGCATCCGCGCCGAGGCCGGCATCGCGCCTGACTGCCAACCGTCCGACGCTCGCGCATTCCGAACAGGCTCCGGCCCGTAACCATGACGAATCGGGCAGCGTCCATGAGGTGCCCGATGTGCTGCGCCAGATCGAGCAGCTGGCTCATCGCATCCATCGCAGCGAACCGCCGGCGAGGACCATGCCGGAGGGCCGTCGCGCCGCTTTCACGCTGCGCCTCGATGCGGAACGGCATTTCCGCCTCAAGATGGCCGGCGTGGTTCTCAACCGCAGTGCGCAAGTCCTCGTGACTGAGGCGCTCGACAAGTATCTTTCTGAAATGCCGGAGCTGTTCGCGCTGACCGGCACTGCGCGCAAGCCTAGCTGAAGCAGGCAGAGGGGGGCAGAACAATGCGACGTTTAGAAAACCGGACCCGGACGACAGGGCTGACTTTATGCTCGGCAATGGCGGTTGTCATGCTTTCGGGCTGCGCCGGCCAGTCGCCGTTCGCATCGAGCGCGCGGGCGCCGGTGGCGCGCGGCCTCAACGATGCCGATTCCGGCGCCGCCGTGGCTCGCGCGGAACAGCGCGTGGCCCGTTCTCCCGAGAGCGCCTCGGCGCGCACTGAACTGGCGCAGGCTTACCTTGCTGCCGGACGCTTCGACTCGGCTGCGACGACCTTTGAGGATGCCGTCACGTTGGGCGGGGATAACGCCCGCATCGGTCTGGGCATGGCGCTGGCCTATATTGGCGCAGGCCGCAATGCCGAGGCGATCTCGGTTCTGGGCCGCTGGCGCAACGATATTCCGGCAAGCGACTTCGGCCTTGCCCTTGCCCTTGCCGGGCAGCCCGAAATGGGTGTTGCCGTGCTAACCGACGCAGTGCGCAGCGAGGACAACAACGTTAAGGCCCGGCAGAACCTGGCGTATGCCTATGCCCTTCAGGGACAGTGGATGCAGGCGCGGTTGATCGCGGGGCAGGATGTTCCGGCAGACCAGCTCGATGCGCGTTTGAGCGATTGGGCTTCGAAGGCTCGCCCCGATGCGTCGCGTGCCCGCGTGGCCGGCCTGCTTGGCGCGCCGCTGCGCGCCGACCCGGGGCAGCCCACCGCACTGGCACTGGGCAACAAGGACGATGCAGCCCGGCTTGCACGTACCGATATTCCGACTCCTGCCTTCGGTCAGGCGCCTGCCGGTGAACTGCCGCCGGTGAAGACCGGCGAGAGCTTCTGGGGTGGTTCAGATCAGGCCGATCCGGCTCCGGCACCGGCCGCGCGTCCGGTTGAGCGGGCTTCGCTTGCTGCCGTCAACGAGGTTGTCGAACAACACGTCGAGACTGGACCCTCCAGCCGTTTCGTTGCCAAGCCGGTGATCCAGAAGGTCGCCAAGAGCGAAAGCAATTTCCAGGCTACTTTCGAACGGATGTCGACCGAGAAGATCGCCCAGCCCGAAAAGGCCAAGTCGAGCCGGTCCGAAATCCAGGCCCATCTCGTGCAACTGGGATCGTTCCAGTCTCGCGAAGGGGCCGAGCGAGCCTGGGGCATCTTCGTGAAGCGCAATCCTTCACTGAAGGATCACACCATGCGCATCACCGAAGCCGTCGTGAACGGCGCGCGCTACTACCGCGTGGCCGCTGAAGGCTTCGACCGGGCATCGGCGCATTCGCTGTGCTCTTCGGTCAGGAACCGCGGTGAAGGCTGCCTGGCCTATTCCGAATCGCAATCGCTGCCCGGCGCCCTGCCGAAGGGCGGCGCCGTAGGAGCCCCGCTGCGCGCGCGGCGCTGAAGTCTCCTACCCAAACAGTTCCATGTGAACCTTGCAGGCCTTCGTCTTCGGACGAAGGCCTCTTTTTTTGCCCCGCTCGCCTTTCGGAGGCGGCAGGCGATAGCGCAGGCATTCATTTAGGGCCTCGATGGCCTCAGGCGGCGGGCTTCTTTGCCTTTACGGCAACGCCGCCCTTGAACAGCGCCAGCACGCGGCCCTGCATCGGTTGCTTGTCGAACGGGGTGTTGCCCGCCGCGGCTGCCATTTCGTCCGAATCGACGATCCATGGACGGTCCGGGTCGATCACGGCGATGTCCGCTTCCATGCCCTCGGCAAGGCGTCCGGCATCGACGCCCAGCAGCTTTGCGGGATTGGCGGACAGCAGCTCGAAAGCCCGGTTCATAGAGATCACGCCGTCGCGAACGAGCGTCATCGTCAGCGGCAGGAGCGTCTCCGAACCGGCCATGCCCGGTGCCGAATCGGTGTATGGCAGTCGCTTGTCCTCGGGGCCACGCGGATCGTGGCCCGAACCGATCATGTCGATGGTGCCGTCGGCGATGGCGGCGATCACTGCCTTGCGATCGGCCTCGGAGCGCAGCGGCGGCGAAAGATGCGCGAATGTGCGGAAATTCGCGAGGGCGAGGTCCGAGAGCATGAAGTAGGCGGGGCTGACACCTGCCGTGATCTTCGCACCGCGCTCCTTGGCGCGGCGCACGAGTTCGAGGCCGGCCGCGGTGGTCACCTTGCGGAAGTGGATTTTCGCGCCGGCCAGTTCGGCCAGGGCAATGTCGCGTGCGATTGCGAGTGCCTCGGCTTCGGCCGGAGCGCTGGGCAGGCCCAGGCGCGTCGCCATTTCCCCGGCGGTTGCGACGGCCTTGCCGACGAGTCCGGAGTCCTCGGCATGGGTCACCACGACCATGTCGAGCATCCCGGCATATTGCAGCAGGCGCAGCATCGTGCCCGAATCGCGGATCCAGCTGCGCCCGGTGGCGACGGCGCGTGCTCCGGCATCACGCATCAGCGCGATCTCGGCCAGCGAATCGCCTTCGAGATTCTTCGTCGCTGCGGCGAGGGGGTGGACCCAGAAATCAGGCTTGCCCGATTGCGCGGCAAAGCGCACGCGGGCCGGAACGTCCAACGGCGGGTCCTGGTCGGGCATCAGCGCCGCGCGCGTCACTCCACCGAAGTGGAAGGCGGGCTTGTCGATCGAGAAGACGGCCACGTCGACGAGGCCGGGCGTGACCAGCTTGCCGCCCGCTTGGTGGACGATGTCGCCCGCCTGCGGCGAAACGTCGCCAATGGCGGTGATGAACCCGCCTTCGCAGCGGATATTTCCGGCCTCGATCCGCCCGTCGGGCAGTACCAGCTTGCCGCCGGTGACGGTCAGGGGTGCGTGGATGCTCATGCCCAGCCCTCCAGTCCGCGCGCCTTGCGGGTCAGTACGTCGAGGCAGGCCATGCGGATCGCCACGCCCATTTCGACCTGCGTGGTGATCATCGAACGGTCGACGAGGTCGGCGACATTGCTGTCGATCTCGATGCCGCGGTTCATCGGGCCCGGGTGCATGACGAGGGCGTTGCTCTCTGCCTTGGCGAGACGCTCCAGCGAAAGGCCGTAGAGGTGCCGATACTCGCGCGGGGACGGGATGAACTGGCCTTGCATGCGCTCCAGCTGGAGGCGCAGCATCATGACCACGTCGGCATTCTGAAGGGCCGCGTCGAAATCGTGGAAGACCTGCACGTTCATCCGCTCGATGTCGGCGGGCATCAGTGCCGGGGGGGCACAGACCCGCACTTCGGCGCCGAGCGAGGTGAGGCACAGGATGTTCGAGCGGGCGACCCGGCTGTGCAGGATGTCGCCGCAGATGGTTACGCGCAGGCCGTTGAAGGCGCGTTTGGCCTGGCGGATCGTCAGGGCGTCGAGCAGGGCCTGGGTGGGGTGCTCGTGCTGGCCGTCACCGGCATTGATGACGGGGCAGTCCACCTTGTCCGCGATCAGCTGGACCGCGCCCGAGCTGCCGTGACGGATCGCAATGGCATCGGCGCGCATGGCATTGAGCGTCATCGCCGTGTCGATCAGCGTTTCGCCCTTCTTCACGCTCGATGTCGCCACGGCCATGTTGACGACGTCCGCGCCCAGGCGCTTGCCCGCGATCTCGAAACTGAGAAGCGTACGTGTCGAGTTCTCGAAGAAGGCGTTGATGATCGTCAGGCCGGAAAGCAGGTCCCGCCGCTTCTGGGCATGGCGGTTCAGCTCCACCCACTGCTGCGCCTCGTCGAGGAGGAACATGATCTCATGCGGGGCGAGGCCCGCGATGCCTACGAGGCCACGGTGCGGGAAGGCGGCGCTGCCTTCCGGATAAGTGAATTCTGGCGATGTCATTGAAGACGATGCCTTAGGCGTGCCTGCTCCCCGGCTCAAGCCGATTCGGCCCGGAGATGCACGATGTCCCCAGCCACTGCTCCCGGGACTTCTTTGCACTGCGCAGCGGGGCAGGTAAGGGTGCCCTCGGAAAGGCAGGTAATTTCATGCAATTCGCGCGCAAGGTCTGGAAGCTGCTGGTCGCCTTCAAGGATGCACTCGCCCTGCTTTTCCTGCTGTTGTTCTTCGGACTCATCTACGGCGCACTGGCGTCGCGGCCGACCCCGGGCCGTGTCGTCGACGGTGCACTGTTGCTCAATCTCGACGGAGTCGTGGTGGAGGAGCGCAGCGAGGTCAGCCCCTTGCGGCTCCTGCTGTCGGCTGAGGCTCCGGCCGGCGAGTACCAGGCCCGCGACATCGAACGGGCCCTGCGCGGCGCAGCCAAGGACGATCACGTGAAGGCGGTGGTGCTGGACATGTCGCGCTTCCTTGGGGGCGGCATGGTCCACCTGCAGGAGATCGGCAGGGCGATCGACGAGGTGCGTGCGGCCGGCAAGCCGGTCCTGACTTTCGCCAACGCATATGCCGACGACGGCGTCCTGCTGGCCGCCCATGCCAGCGAAGTGTGGGTCGATCCCATGGGCGGGGCCTTCGTGGCCGGACCCGGCGGCACCCAGACCTATTACAAGGGGCTGTTCGATCGCTTCAAGGTGAATGCCCACGTCTATCGCGCCGGAACCTACAAGAGCTACGTCGAGCCCTACATTCGCAGCGACATGTCGCCTGCCGCGCGTGAAGCCAACGAGGATCTCTACGGCTCGATCTGGGCGACTTGGAAGGCCGACGTGAAGCAGGCGCGGCCCAATTCGAAGGTTGAGCAGATTGCCGGCGACCCCATGGCCTGGGTCGAGGCTTCGATGGGAGATTTCGCGCAAGGAGCCAAGGCTGCCGGACTGGTCGACCGCATCGGCGACAAGACCGAGTTCGAAAAGCGCGTTGCCGAGATCGCCGGGAAGGGGGCGGGCGGAGATGGTCCCGCCTATGCCCATACCCGCCTCGACACCTGGCTGGCGGCCAATCCGGCCAGGGCCGAGGGTGCCAGCATCGGCGTCATCACCATTGCCGGAGAGATCGTCGACGGCGAGGCGGGCCCGGGCAAGGCCGGTGGCGACCGGATCGCCCAGCTGCTCGATGACAACATCGATGAGGGCTTCAAGGCGCTCGTTGTGCGAGTCGATTCGCCGGGCGGCTCGGTCATGGCCGCCGAGCGCATCCGCCGCGCCATCGACCGCTACAAGGCGCGCAAGATCCCGGTCGTGGTCTCGATGGCGAACATGGCGGCCAGCGGCGGTTACTGGGTGTCCACGCCGGCCGAGCGGATCTTCGCCGAGCCGGGTACGGTAACCGGCTCGATCGGCGTCTTTGCCGTCGTCACCAGTTTCGAAAAGACCCTGGCCGATTTCGGGGTGACCAGCGACGGCGTGCGCACGACGCCGCTCTCCGGACAGCCCGACATCCTCGGCGGCTTCACGCCCGAGGTCGAGCGCATGCTGCAGGCGTCGGTCGACAACATCTACGGCAAGTTTCTCGGAGTCGTTGCCAAGTCGCGCAAGACCACTCCTGAAAGGATCGACCGGGTTGCCCAGGGGCGCGTCTGGCCGGGAGCCGAGGCGAAGGAGCTGGGGCTGGTCGATGAGATGGGCGATCTCGATGCCGCGCTGGCTTATGCAGCGAAGCAAGGCGGCGTGGGCAACGGCAAGTGGCACGCTGAGTACATCGGCGCGCAGGAAGGCCGCTTCGAATCGATGCTGCGGCGCATGTTTGCAGGGCCAAGCGATAGCGAAGCGGTCTACGACCTGACCGGCCTGGTCGCCGCGCGTCAGGAGGCTCGGGCACGGCGGATCGCAGCGCAATTTGCCGACCTCACGGGAAGCCGCGGAGCGCAGGCCTATTGCCTGGAATGCCCTGATCTGCCGTCTATCGACGATCCGCGCGAAGCGGGTCAGGGGCTGTCGCTGATGGCCAGGATCGGGGCCCTGGCAGGGCTGAAATAGCGCCGCTCAGGCGGCGTTCAGTCCTGCGGGGGCATTTCCTCGGGGGCCTCGTCCGGCTGGTCGAAATCCGGCGAATAGGGCGGCGCTTCCGCAGGTTGGCCCGGCTCGGTAGGTTCTGCCGGGGGGACCGGGGTTTCGGGCGGATTGTTCGCGGGGACGTCCCCGGGCTGCGTCGCCATGGCTACCTCTCTGGTGCTGTTCGATCTCAACGTGGGGGCGAATGGATCGCCTCGCAAGGGATGATGACGAGTCGCAGCGCTTGCCCTTTTCCGCGCGTGCTTATAAGGGCACGTCCCTTGAGTTTCAGGCTTCATCCGAATGCGGGCGTGGCGGAACTGGTAGACGCGCTGGTTTTAGGTACCAGTATCGAAAGATGTGGGGGTTCGAGTCCCTTCGCCCGCACCAGTTTCGCCGCGGTGAGAGGATGGGGCGAGAGAGTCGGTCGCGCACGCGACCTAAAGGATTGCACAGGAAGGCATCGAAATGCAGATCGTCGAAACCACCAACGAGGGCCTGAAGCGCGCCTACACGGTGACCATCCCCGCCAAGGACATTTCCGCTCGCGTCGAGGGCGAGATCCAGAAGATCGCGCCGCAGGTGCGCATGCCCGGCTTCCGCCCGGGCAAGGTGCCAGCGAACCTCGTCAAGAAGATGCACGGCGAGGCGATTCACCGCGAAGCGCTCAACACCACCATTCGCGAAGCGATGGACAAGCTCGTCGCCGACAATTCGCTGCGCCCGGCCATGAACCCGGACGTCGCGCTGGGCGAAGGCTATGAGCAGGGCAAGGACGCCGAGCTCACCGTCAGCCTCGAAGTTCTCCCGGTCATCGAGGCTCCTGCCATCGACGGCCTGAAGCTCGAGAAGCTGATCGTTCCGGTTGCCGAATCGGCGATCGACGAAGCGGTGGAGCGGATCGCCTCGCAGCAGCAGCGCTTCGAGACCAAGGACGGCGCGGCCGAAGACGGCGACCAGGTGATCATCGATTTCACCGGCAAGCTCGACGGCGTCGAATTCGAGGGCGGCAAGGCCGAGAAGGCCCCGCTGGTGATCGGCTCGGGCCGCTTCATCCCCGGCTTCGAAGAGCAGCTCGTCGGCATCAAGGCCGGTGACGAGCGCACCATCACCGTGACTTTCCCCGGGGACTACCAGGCCGAAAACCTGAAGGGCAAGGAAACCACCTTCGACATCGTCGCCCACGAAGTGAAGGCTCCGGCCGAGACCAAGATCGACGACGATTTCGCCAAGGAACTGGGTCTTGAGGGTCTTGAGCAGCTCAAGGAACTGCTGAAGGGCCAGCTCGAGCAGGAAACTGCCGGCCTGACCCGTACCGCGATGAAGCGCTCGCTGCTCGACCAGCTTGCCGCCGGCCACGACTTCGACGTGCCGCCGACGATGGTCGAGGCCGAGTTCAGCCAGATCTGGCAGCAGCTGACCCACGAAGCCAGCCACGAGGAAGATCCCGAGGCTGCGCTGAAGGAAATCGAAGCCGAGAAGGACGACTACCGCAAGATCGCCGAGCGCCGCGTTCGCCTGGGCCTGCTCCTGTCGGAAATCGGCCAGACCAACGGCGTCGAGGTTTCGCAGCAGGAAATGTCGATGCTGGTTTCGCAGGCGGCGCAGCAGTACCGCCCCGAAGACCGTCAGCGCTTCATGGAATACGTCGCCAACGACCCGATGATGGCCGCCCAGCTGCGTGCGCCCCTCTACGAGGACAAGGTCGTCGACTTCCTGATCGAGAAGGCCGAAGTCACCGAGCGTGAAGTGACCCGCGACGAACTGCAGGCCGCCATCGAAGCCGACACCGACGAAGCGAGCGCCAAGAAGCCGGCTGCGAAGAAGGCTCCGGCGAAGAAGGCTGCCGCCAAGAAGGCCGACGTCGCCGCCGATGAGGGCGATGCCGAGGAGCCTGCCGCGAAGAAGGCTCCGGCGAAGAAGGCTGCCGCCAAGAAGGCGGACGACGCGGACGAAGCCGAAAAGCCGGCTGCCAAGAAGGCTCCGGCGAAGAAGGCCGCTGTCAAGAAGGCCGACGATGCCGACGCGGAAGGCGAAGCCAAGCCTGCCGCCAAGAAGCCGGCTGCCAAGAAGGCCCCGGCCAAGAAGGCTGCCGCGAAGACCGAAGACTGATCCCGGTCAGTGCTTTTGCGATCGACGGCCCGGTGTGCTCAGGCACGCCGGGCCGTTGTCGCATCCCGGTCCCTGCCGGATTCGAGGTATCCGTGACACGATTGTCCCATTCCGGATGTCGATTGATCGGTTAATCCCCTTGAACATCGGCAAACGGCACGCGACATAGACGGTCCAACCAGAAGAGGACTCCCATGCTCGACCTGTTTGGCGCCTCGGGCGCCCAAGGAAAGTTCACCACCGATCCCGTGACCGGCGCCCTGGTGCCCATGGTCGTCGAGCAGACCAGTCGCGGTGAACGCAGCTTCGACATCTACTCGCGCCTGCTGCGTGAGCGCATCGTCTTCGTGACCGGCGAGGTCGAGGACCACATGGCTTCGCTCATCGTCGCTCAGCTGCTGTTCCTGGAATCGGAAAATCCCTCCAAGGATATCTCGATGTACATCAACTCGCCGGGCGGTGTCGTCACGGCGGGCATGGCGATTCATGACACCATGCAGTACATCAAGCCGCGCGTATCGACCGTGTGCATCGGCCAGGCCGCATCGATGGGCAGCTTCCTGCTCGCCGCCGGGGAGCCGGGCATGCGCATCGCGCTGCCCAATGCCCGCATCATGGTGCACCAGCCCTCGGGCGGCGCGCGCGGCATGGCATCCGACATCGAGATCCAGGCGCGCGAAATCCTGCGCATGCGCAAGCGGCTGAACGATCTCTACGTGAAGTACACCGGCAAGTCGCTCGACGAAATCGAGCAGGCGATGGACCGCGATACCTTCCTCGAAGCCGAGGAAGCGCTGGCCTTCGGTCTGGTCGACAAGGTCTTCGAAACACGGCCCGATGCCGAGAAACAGACCGAAGGATGACGATAAGGGCTGATTGGCAATACGCGGTGTTAGCCATTTAGCCAGTCTCAACGAATTCGGCCTAGGATTGCAAAACCGGCCCCCCGCAGAGTAGACTAATCGAGTCGCCTCAAACGGGGGCCAAAGACGGAAAATGACGAAATTGAGCGGATCTGACGCGAAAAGCACCCTTTACTGCAGCTTCTGCGGCAAGTCGCAGCACGAAGTGCGCAAGCTGATCGCGGGACCCACGGTCTTTATCTGTGACGAATGCGTCGAGCTTTGCAACGACATCATTCGTGAGGAAACCAAGGCCGGGATCGCGGGCAAGAAGGACGGCGGCGTGCCGTCTCCCCGCGAAATCTGCGAGACGCTTAACGACTACGTGATCGGCCAGGACCGCGCGAAGCGCGTGCTGTCGGTAGCGGTGCACAACCACTACAAGCGCCTCAAGCACAGCGGCAAGCAGGGCGACGTCGAACTTTCGAAGTCGAACATCCTGCTCGTCGGCCCGACCGGTTCGGGCAAGACGCTGCTGGCGCAGACCCTGGCGAAAACTTTCGACGTGCCCTTCACGATGGCCGATGCCACCACGCTGACCGAAGCCGGTTACGTGGGCGAGGACGTCGAGAACATCATCCTCAAGCTGCTCCAGGCATCCGACTACAATGTCGAGAAGGCGCAGCATGGCATCGTCTACATCGACGAGATCGACAAGATCAGCCGCAAGGCCGAGAACCCGTCGATCACCCGCGACGTCTCGGGCGAGGGCGTGCAGCAGGCGCTGCTCAAGCTGATGGAAGGCACCACCGCTTCGGTTCCGCCGCAGGGCGGCCGCAAGCACCCGCAGCAGGAATTCCTGCAGGTGGACACGACCAATATCCTGTTCATCTGTGGCGGCGCCTTCGCTGGTCTCGAAAAGATCATCGCCGACCGCCTGCAGAAGCGTTCGATCGGCTTCGGCGCCCATGTCGCCGATCCCGACAAACGCCGCGTGGGCGAGCTCCTGCAGAAGTCGGAGCCGGAAGATCTGCTCAAGTTCGGCCTGATCCCCGAATTCGTCGGCCGCCTGCCGGTCATCGCGACGCTGGAAGATCTCGATATCGCCGCGCTCGTGAAGATCCTCAAGGAGCCGAAGAACGCGCTGATCAAGCAGTACCGCAAGCTCTTCGAGCTTGAGGACGTCGAGCTGACCTTCACCGACGAGGCGCTTGAGGCGATTGCCCAGAAGGCGATCGACCGTAAGACCGGTGCGCGTGGCCTTCGCTCGATCGTCGAGGGCCTCTTGCTCGACACCATGTACGACCTGCCGACCGAGACCGACATCGCCGAAGTCGTGGTCGACAAGGAAGTGGTCGACGGTCGCAAGGAACCGGTTCGCGTGCTCAAGGGCGACAAGGCCGAAGCCGCCGCCTGAGACCTAAGCGCTGACAGACTGCAAAAAAGGCCGTCCGCCGTGATGCGGGCGGCCTTTTTGCATCAGGGCGCCGCGTTAAAGGTCAGATGACCTTTTCGCTTTCAAGCGCACAGGGTGCATCGGGATCGGTCTCGACCTGCAGTGTCGGGTGGCCGATGCTGAATTCGCGTTCGAGGTCGTGAGCCAGTTGACGCAGGAACGCGCCTTCCCGGCTGATGCCGGGCATGACGAGGTGGGCGGTGAGCGCAGTTTCGGTCGTGCTCATCGGCCAGATGTGAAGGTCGTGGACCCGCATGACGCCGGGCTGCTTTTCAAGGAAGGCGCGCACTTTCGCCACGTCGATGTGGTCTGGTACGGCCAGCATGCCCATGCGCAGCGAATCGCGCAGCAGGCCCCAGCTTGACCAGGCAATGACGGCAGTGATGAGCAGGGAAGTGATCGGGTCGATCACCGCCGCGCCGGTCCAGTAGATCGCCAGCCCCGCCAGCACGACCCCGGCGGAAACCGCCGCGTCCGCCATGAGATGAACAAAGGCGGCGCGCAGGTTGAGGTCGCTCTTGCTGCCTTTCGCGAAGAGCAGGGCGGACAGCGCGTTCACCGCAATGCCGATGGCGGCCACCACGATCATGGTCATCCCGGCCACCGGCGCAGGATCGCTGAAGCGCTGGATCGTCTCGACGAGGATCGCGCCGATGGCGACCCACAGGAGCGCGGCATTGGCGATCGACGCGAGGATCGATGAGCTTTTCAAGCCATAGGTGAAACGGTCCGAGGGTGGCCGCGCGGCCAGTACGCTTGCGGCCCATGCCAGCATCAGCGACAGGACATCCGAAAGGTTGTGCCCGGCGTCGGCCAGCAATGCCATCGAGCCGCTGATCAGGCCGGCGACGACTTCGGCAATGACAAAGCCGATGTTGAGCGCGACTGCGATGGCGAAGGCCTTGCTCGCGTTGCCCGGCGGCGGCGGGGCATGATGGTGGTGCCCGTGGCTGTGACCATGGGAATGATCATGCCCGTGATGATGTCCGCTGCCCATGCGCCACTCCATCGCACGGCGGCGCATGCCCCAGCAAGCTATGAAGTATCATCACATGTCATTCTTTCTGAAAGGAAAAATGGGCGTGTCGACGATCGTCCGGTCGACGCGTGACATTTATGTCGCATAGCAATATTGAAGTATTTTCAGTAAGTCATTGAATCAATGCGATATTACAGATTTTTGGCAATATTGTGTCTGACGGAAATTTTGAAAATTACGTTATTGAGATCTAAAAGGAATCCCTGGCGTCAGAAAGTTGTCATGTGCGAGTGCTCTTAGCGGCTGCAGCAAATCCGACGCGGTTCTCTCCCACCGCAAATTTGCTTCCGCTCGTTTCGCTGCAACCCGATCTGACAATTCAGGGGTCCCCCATGAAGTTCCAAACCGCTTTGAACACCGCGACCAGCATGCTGGCCGTGGGAGCCGCTTTCCTTTCCGTTCCGGCGCTTGCCCAGTCGACCGGCTCGGTCGATTTCGAGGACGACACCATCATCGTCACCGGACGGATCGACCGTTCGGTTGCCGGCGTCGAACTGCCCGACACGCCCAAGGCCAAGCAGGTATTGACCCAGGAGTTCATCAGCCGCGGCACGCCTGGCCAGACGATCAACGAGACGATCAACCTGATCCCGGGCGTCAATTTCCAGAACTACGACGGCTTCGGTTCCTCCGGCGGCAACCTGATGATCCGCGGCTTCGACGATACCCGCATTTCGCAGACCTTCGATGGTATCCCGGCCAACGACACCGGCAGCTACGCGCTCTACACCAACCAGAACCTCGATCCGGAACTGATCGAGCAGGTCAACGTCAACCTCGGCACGACCGATGTCGACTCGCCAACGGCATCGGCCACCGGTTCGACCGTCAACTACCGTTCGCTGACGCCCACGCACGAGTTCGGCGCGCGGATGGTCGGCACGGTCGGTGACCAGAGCAAGATGCGCATCTTTGGCATGATCAACACCGGAGACCTCAACGACTCCGGAACCCGCGCCTACTTCGCCGCTTCGCGTGACACTTATGATGCCCTTTTCGGCGGTTTCGGCGAGATCAAGAAGACGCAGTTCAACGCCAAGATCTACCAGCCGCTCGGCGACAATGGCGACTTCATCGCCGTGTCCGGTCATCTCAACAACAACCGCAACAACATGTCCTCCGACTGGAAGCTGACGACCACGGACGGCATTCCGCTCACCAAGTCCGAGCGTGACGACTATGTGGTGGAGCGCTGCACGATTCCGGCGGGGATTGGCGGTGTGGAGGACGTCGCGGACAAGTACGGTTGCGGATCGCTTTGGGAATATCGCTACAACCCGTCAAAGACCGGCAATATCCGCATCAATTCGCGTTTCACCCTGAGCGATAGCCTGGTCCTGACCGTCGACCCGTACTTCCAGTACACTTCGGCCAACGGCGGCGGCACGAGCGTCGGCTACGAGGGTACCTTCAGCGACACGATCACCAGCGGCTATATCGGCGGCAGCCCCTACTTCGGCGGAGTAGACCTGAACGGCGATAGCGATACGCGCGACTCGGTCCTCGTTTCGACGCCGAGCCAGACCGTTACCAACCGCATCGGTGTCATCGCTTCGCTGCGCTACGACTTGGGCGACAACAACCGCGTCCGCCTTGCCTATACTTACGATCGCGGCCGTCATCGCCAGACCGGTGAGGTCGGCTTCCTCAAGGCCAATGGCCTTGCCGAGCATTACTTCAACAACAAGAATCCGCTGACGGACGCTGCCGGAAACGTCCTGGAGAAGCGCGATCGCCTGTCCTATGCGATCCTGAATCAGGTCTCCGGTGAGTATGCCGGCGACTTCGCGAACGACTCGCTGCATGTCGTGGCCGGTGTGCGCGTGCCGTTCTTCCGCCGTAACCTGACGCAGAACTGCCTGACCACGAGCTCTTCCGGATACGTTGACTGCTTTGCCACCAACAGCGCCGACGAAGCGACCCGCGCTGCCGAAAATCCTGGCTACGGCGCGCCGGACAACCGTGTCTTCAACTACAACCGCGTACTGCCCACGGCAGGTTTCACGTACGATTTCACGCCTGAAGCCAGCCTCTACTTCAACTACTCGAAGGGTGTGCAGGTCCCCGGCACCGACAACCTCTACAATTCCTTCTATTACGCACCCGGCACCGAGGGGGCCCGTTCGGCCAAGCCGGAAACCTCCGACAACTTCGACCTTGGCCTGCGTTTTCGCAGCGGCATGATTCAGGGTTCGTTCGGTGGCTGGTACACGATCTTCGCCAACCGTCTTTCCTCGGCCTACAATCCGGAAACGGACCGCACGACTTATACCAACCTCGGTACGGTCGACCGCTATGGCCTCGACGGTACGCTCGCCGTCAGCCCGGACAGCCACTTCAAGGCCTATATCTTCGCGTCATACCTGTGGTCGAAGATCCGCGACGACGTGCAGACCGGGACGGACAGCTTTGCCGAGACCTCGGGGAACATGGAAGGCGGCGTGCCGAAGTACACCTTCGGTGGCCGTGTCGAAGGCAATGCCGGTCCGGTCTCGATCGGCGTTGAAGCCAAGCGCACCGGTTCGCGCTACTACAACAGCCTGAACACGCCTGCCCTCAACAAGGCCGGGGATCAGATCTGGGCGGCCAAGGTTCCTGGCTATACCGTGGTCAATCTCGACGCGCGCCTCGACCTTGGCTTCCTGGGCATGGGCGACAAGACCTACCTGCAGGCCAACGTCACCAACCTGTTCGACGAGTTCTACTACGGCTCGTTCGATGACGCTGGCGTCAGCGAGACGGCGACGACTTACGCCTATCTCGGTGCACCGCGCACGTTCTCGGCCTCGATCAACTTCCAGTTCTGATCGCTGCCGACGAAAGACCGGAAACTGCGAGGGGAGGGGACTGCGGTTCCCTCCCCTTTCCTGTGCGTGATCGCCAGCGGCTTACTGGTAGACGCAGGCGTCGTAGCCGTCGCGCTTTACGGTGCCGATGCGCGCGGCGATCGTGTTGCCGTAGCGGCGGGTGAATCCCGAGGGGCTCTTCACCGCGCGGGTCTTGGGGCTGGGCAGGGCAGCGGCCATGCGCGCGGCTTCGGTCGGGGTCAGATTCGCTGCTGACTTGCCGAAATAGCGCTGCGCGCCTGCCTCGACGCCGTAAGTGCCGATGCCGGTTTCGGCGACATTGAGATAGACTTCCATGATCCGCCGCTTGTCCCATAGGTTCTCGATCAGGAAGGTGAACCAGACTTCCAGGCCCTTGCGCAGGTATCGGGTCCAACCTTCGCCCTGCCAGAGAAACACGTTCTTGGCGGTCTGCTGGCTGATCGTCGACCCGCCACGCAGACGGCCGCCCCGGGCGTTGCGCTCCAACGCCTTCTCGATCGCCTCGGTGTCAAAGCCGCTGTGGCTGCAGAACTTGCCATCCTCGGCGGCGACGACGGCTGCAACCATGTTCCGGTCTATCCGGCTCAGTGGCTCCCAGTCCTTGGTGATGCCATTGCCGTCCAGCACCATGGTCACAGTGACCGGCGGTGGTACGAAACGATAGAGGACTGTGAGACCCACGCTGATGGCGACGAACCAGACGACGGTTTTGGCAAGGATGCGCAGCAAGGGGGCAAGGCTCCGGAAAACAGGGTGGTGGCCGCTGGCGAATGCGCCGCGGCCCCGGTGATCTACTAGCGATCTTGTGGCTGCCGGAAAAGCGCCCCGCTGGACAGGCATTCGGCGCGGCAGAAAGGGCGCCAATCAAAAAGGCCGGGCCGACCCCCAACGGGTTGGCCCGGCCTCTTGTCCGGTTCGCGGTTGGCCTGATCCCAAGCCGCCTGTGATCAGCCCGCTTGCGATCAGGTGGCCGGCATCAGGCGCTTTTCGCCAGCGATGCGGTTCATCGCCTTCTGCAGCTTTTCGAAGGCGCGCACCTCGATCTGGCGCACGCGCTCGCGGCTGACGTGATAGACCTGGCTCAGTTCCTCGAGCGTCTTGGGATCGTCCGTCAGGCGACGTTCGGTGAGAATGTCGCGTTCGCGGTCGTTGAGCGAATCCATGGCCTCGACCAGCATGTCGTGGCGGACGGAGGCTTCCTCGGCGTCGGCAACGGTTTCGTCCTGCAGCGGGCGGTCATCCGCGAGGATGTCCATCCACTGGCCTTCGCCTTCCTCGCGCAGCGACACATTGAGCGAGGCATCGCCGCCCATCATCATGCGCCGGTTCATGTTGACGACTTCGGTTTCCGACACGCCCAGCGTCGTCGCGATCTTGGCGACGTCGTCCGGGTGCAGGTCGGTATCCTCGTAGGCGTCGAGGTTCTTCTTCATGCGGCGCAGGTTGAAGAACAGCTTCTTCTGCGCGGCGGTGGTGCCCATTTTCACGAGGCTCCAAGAGCGCAGGATGAACTCCTGGATCGAGGCCTTGATCCACCACATCGCGTAAGTCGCGAGGCGGAAGCCCCGATCGGGTTCGAATTTCTTCACGCCCTGCATCAGGCCGATATTCCCCTCGGAAATCAGCTCCGAAACGGGAAGGCCATAGCCGCGGTAGCCCATCGCGATCTTCGCGACGAGTCGCAGGTGGCTGGTTACCAGTTGTGCTGCAGCCTCCGGATCCTCATGTTCCTTGTAGCGCTTCGCGAGCATGTATTCCTGCTCGGCCGAAAGCACCGGGAACTTGCGAATCTCGCTCATGTAGCGGTTGAGGCTCTGCTCACCGCCGAGAGTCGGCACAGCCGGGAGATTGCGTTCGTTGTTGCTCACGTTCATCCGTCCTTTCCGGTCGGCCATCGGTCAAAGACCCTTGCTAGGCGTCTTAGCTTGTGGCCACCTGTTCATGATAGCACATAAATCCGATTTCAGTTTTGCAATTCATCAATGAGTGCCGCCATATCGGCGGGGACTGGGCTGACGAAGTGCACCTTCTCCTTCTTAACGGGATGGATGAAGCCAAGTTCCGCGGCGTGAAGCGCCTGGCGGGAAAATTGGAGCCTCTGGAGAATCGGGCGAAGCGCTGAAGGTGTACGTCCATAGACAGGATCACCTAATAGCGGATGGCCGATTGACGACATGTGAACGCGGACCTGGTGAGTTCGTCCGGTCTCGAGGCGGCACTCGACAAGCGCGGCGTTCCTCAGCCTTTCGATGGTGCGGTAATGCGTCACCGCGTGCTTCCCGCGGCCTTCCTCGACAATCGCCATCTTCTTGCGATTCGAACTGGATCGACCGATTGCGCCGGTCACGGTGCCGGTGATCGGAAGCGGGTGCCCACCGACAATCGCCTTGTAAGCCCGCTCGATCGAGTGGTCGGCAAACTGCGCGGCCAGACCTTCGTGGGCCCTGTCGGTCTTGGCGACGACAAGGAGGCCGGAGGTGTCCTTGTCGATTCGGTGAACGATGCCGGGACGGGCGACGCCGCCGATTCCCGAAAGCTGGCCGCGGCAGTGGTGGAGCAGGGCGTTGACCAGCGTTCCGTCGAGATTGCCGGCTGCCGGATGAACGACGAGCCCGGCCGGCTTGTCGATGACGATGAGGTACTCGTCCTCGAACACGACATTGAGCGGGATGTCCTGCGCAACGGCTTCGGCGGGCACCGCTGCGGGCACGCGAATCGTAAAGGGCGTGCCTTCGCTCACCTTGAGCGAGGCTTGCGTCGCGGATTTTCCGTCCAGCGTTACGCGGCCATCGCCCAGCAGCGCCTTGACCCGCTCACGCGAGAGGCCGCTCGCTTCGGCCAGCGTCTTGTCCAGCCTCCCGCCGCCCGGGCCGATGCAGCCCTCGATCAGATCTTCAGTGATGTTGGAACTGGCCCCCATTGTGGCTAGGATTTGGGGATGGTCGTCGAAGTGACAAGTGCCGTTCTGGCAAGATTGCTCGAAGAAGCGCAAAAGGCGGCTCCGTGTGAATGTTGCGGGGTGCTGATGGGGCAGGGAACGCGCATAGATGAGGTGCGCGCAGCCGCCAATCTGGCGCCCGAGCCCGAGCGCCAGTTCGAGATCGATCCTCTGGTCCTGCTCGCCTCGCACAAGGAAGCGCGCGCGGGCGGCAGGCAGGTCGTGGGCTATTACCATTCGCATCCGGTCGGTCATCCGGTCCCCTCGGCAACCGACTGTGAACACGCTTCGGGCGACCGGCGGGTCTGGGCAATCGTTGCCGGAGAGCAAGTTGCTCTCTGGATGGACGCCGCTGAAGGCTTCGAGAGGATAGAAATGCGCGTTACCGAAGCTTGAAGCGGGGCATTTCGAAGAAATCCACCGGCATTCGGAACGGTCGAACGGAATTCGTCGGCCACGCCGGTTGCTTTCTGGCGCCAGAGCGGGAAAGGTCCCCCGCAAACGGGGTGGTGATTGCGCGGGCGGCGATGGTCGCCGACCTGCAGGCAATTGCCTGAAACCCGGACTGAAAAAAACGAGAGCCTTTGATTGATGACCATCAGTCCCGTCGAACTTGCCAGCCTCCTGTGTTCGCGCCTTTGCCATGACATGCTCAGCCCGGTCGGTGCCCTGACCAACGGCCTTGAGCTGCTGGCGGACGAGAAGGACCCGGAGATGCGCCAGCGCTGCTTCGAGCTGCTCGACCAGAGCGCGCGCGTATCGGCCGACAAGCTCAAGTTCTTCCGCCTTGCTTTCGGCGCCGCCGGCGGCTTCGGTGAAATGATTCCGGTGAACGAGGCGCGGGCCCTGATCGATGCACTGGTTGCCAGCAATGCGCGTATCTCGGTCAACTGGGCCTTGGCCAGCGATGTCATGCCCAAGCCCGCGATCAAGACCCTGCTGAATTTCGGGCTGATCGGCATCGAGGCCCTGCCCCGCGGCGGTACCATCGACTTCGCTGCGGAATTGCGCGACGGGGCGAGCGAGATCGTGGTACGTTCCGCCGGTCCGCGGATCGCCTTCGACCGTGATATCGGCCGCGCGCTGGAAGGCTCACTGCCGGAAGGCGAACTGTCGAGCCGGACCGCCCCGGCGGCGATGCTGCACCAACTGGCGCAGGATGCCGGGGGCGGGCTGCAGTTTGCCCTCGCCGAAGATGCGCTGGTACTCGGCGCGGTTCTTCCGGGGGCCTGAAGGATCGCAGGTATCGCTCAGATGGGAGCCCGACGATGAATCGATGGTTGGTCAATCACGTCGTCGCGTCTCCCAACTGCAACATGCGCAAACGGCCGATCTCGATGGTCGTGCTGCATTACACCGGCATGAAGTCTGCGCAGGAAGCGCTGGAGCGGATGTGCGATCCGCAGGCCGAGGTTTCCGCTCACTACATGATCGACGAAGACGGGGTCGTCACCAACCTCGTGCCGGAGGAAAAGCGGGCCTGGCATGCCGGGCGCTCCTATTGGCGCGGCGAGGTTGACGTGAATTCGGCCAGCATCGGGATCGAGCTGGTCAATCCGGGGCATGAATTCGGCTATCGCCCGTTCCCCGAGCCGCAGATGGATGCGCTGCTGCCGCTCCTGGCGGATATCATGGATCGTCACGACATTCCGCGCGCCAACGTAGTCGGTCATTCCGACGTTGCGCCGGCCCGCAAGCAGGACCCGGGCGAGTACTTCGACTGGGTCAGGCTCGGCGAACTAGGCCTCGCGCTCGATATTCCCAAGGCCAAGATGAACCTGTTCTACGACAATCCGGGGGCCTTCTACCTCGCGCTGGAAAGGTTCGGTTACGACATCACCGATGGGCGCGCCGCCGTGCGGGCTTTCCAGCGGCGCTGGCGGCCAGAGATCATCGATGGTGAAATCGATGGGGAGATCGGGGGAATCCTGTTCGAACTCTTGTTGGAGCGTGACACCGGTCGTGCTAGGTGAGCGCTCGCCGGGGAGCTGGGCAGCCGCGTCCTTCGTCAGGCTCTTGATGCGCAAGGCAAAGGCCGAGGAAAGTCCGGGCTCCACGAAACAAGGGTGGCGGGTAACGCCCGCCGGGCGACTCTCGCGCAGGCGAGGGGAAGCTTAGGGAAAGTGCCACAGAGAGCAGACCGCCGATGCCTCTTCGCGAGGCAGGCAAGGGTGAAAGGGTGCGGTAAAAGCGCACCGCGCTTCCGGTAACGGCAAGCGGCATGGCAAACCCCACCCGGAGCAAGACCGAATAGGGGCTGCTGGCCTTAGGCTTTCGGGCCGACAGGCGGGTCGGTTTCGGACCCAGGCAGCCCGGGTTGGTCGCTGGAGCGGCGCGGCAATGCGTCGCCGAGAGGAATGGCTGCCGCCGCGGCGTAAGGTCCCAGTCTTGGGAGACCACGCCAGGCACAGAACCCGGCTTACAGGCTCCCCGGCAAATGGCTCGCGTCGTTGACGCGAGCCGACTTTTCAGAATGAATGATCAGGCCGCCGCGGCAAAAGTGGAGATGGCGCCGGCTTCGTCTTCGCGTGCCTGGAGAAACCAGCGCTCGGTTCCTTCGATTCCGATGGCGGTCAGCGCGCCGAAGACGAAAGCGCCCGTATCGATGCCGATACGGTTGCTGCGCACCTGCGGCTCCTCGGCGATCGTGTGGCCGTGGATGACGAATGCGCCGAAATCGCCATTGTGGCTGAGAAACGGCTCTCTTATCCAGCGGCAATCACGGCCAAGCTGGTGATCGAGCGGCGTTTGAGGCCGGATTCCGGCATGCACGAACAGATAGTCGCCGTTGCGGATCAGCTTGGTGAAGCTGTCGAGAAATTCGATGTCGCCGCGCGGGATCGCCTCGATCATGCGTTGCTGCAGCTCTTCGGGCTTCGCATGGTCGATGAAAGCCTCGTCGATGCCATACGACATGATTGTCTCGCGCCCGCCGTATTTCAAGAAGCCGCGCAGGACATCGGCGTTCTCGAGGCTGGCAATCAGCATTTCCTCGTGGTTGCCCTTGATAAATTCCAGGTGGCGGCTTCTCGCCCACTCCCTCGCGCGTGCAACAACAGCTGCGCTGTCTGGCCCGCGGTCGATCAGGTCACCCAGCAGGATCACTGTGGTGTTTGCGCGCGCCTTGGCGGCATCGTCCTGCTCAATGGCACCGATGAGTGAATCGAACAGGTCAATTCGGCCATGGATGTCACCAATGGCATAGATCCGATCTCCTGAATTCAGGCTCGGAATTTGGGCCGCTTTTTGACGTCCCAGCATGGTGCGGATCTTCGTGAACATTCTGGTGAGCGGGTTATAGGCCTCAAGGGATCGACGGACAAGGCAATGTGCCTCGCGTTTCATGCAGTGGCAAAAAATCCACACTTTCTTTCTCGTGTGTTGCTCAATCGAAATTTTTCTTGTGCCATGCGGTGGTGCAGTGCAGCATTGCTGGGCTGGCAAGATCGGTTCCATGAAGAGGACTGACGGCCAAGCGCAGGTGGGACGATGCATTGATAAGAAAGTTAGTGAGGGAATGAACATGCTTACGTCCGTCCGTGGTCTTTTTGCTGCAACACTTTTCGCGGGTGCTGCACTCGCAGCAACTCCTGCATTTGCCGATGACGCCGGTGTCCCTTCGGACATCACCATCTCGGGCAATGCATCGCTGGTTACCGAATACCGCTTCCGCGGCGTTGACCTCTCCGGCGGCGATATTGCCGTTCAGGGCGGTGTCGACATCAGCCACTCGAGCGGCTTCTACGTCGGCACCTGGGGGTCTTCGCTGGACGAGGACACCGTCGGTTACGGTCACACCGAGCTCGACCTTTACGGCGGTTGGTCGGGTGAGATCGCAAGCGGCGTTTCGGGCGACGTCGGCGTGCTTTATTACGCTTACCCGAACGCTCCTGCCGGTGACTACGACTACGTCGAATTCTACGGCTCGCTCAGCAAGACTCTCGGCCCCGTGGATGCGACCGTTGGCGTTGCCTACGCTCCGAAGCAGGACTCGCTCGGCGGCACCGACAACTTCTACGTCTACAGCGATCTCGGCGTTGCCGTGCCCAACACGCCGGTCAGCCTCAAGGGACACATTGGCTACACCGACGGTTTCCTGACCTACACCAATGACGGCACCGCCTTCGACTGGTCGATCGGCGCCGAATTCGCGGTCAACAGCAACCTGTCGGTCGGCGTTTCGTACGTCGATGCACAGGGCAACCGCACGACCTTCGGTGACGGTTCCACGTACAATTTCGTCGACGGTGCCGTTGTCGGCTCGCTCTCGGTCTCGTTCTGATCGATAGCTGAACGCGATTGAATTCGCAGGAGGGCCCGCCCGGAGTTTCCGGGCGGGTTTTTCTCCGCCTGCTTCAGGTCACTTCAGATAGAAGTTGACGGTCGTGACGACGCGAACCTTCTTGTAAGGTGTGTCAGAGACGCCATAGCCGCCGGTCTCGCCGTCGCGGGCATCGATCGAGAAGTAACCCTGGGTGGCGTTCTTGATGGAGCCGACCTGCGATCCGCTGTCTTTCGCGAACTGCTCGGCTGCAGCGCGCGCGTCCCTGGTCGCTTCTGCCACCATTTCAGGTTTGATGTCGTTAAGCCTGGTGAAGGCATAGGACATGCCTGAACCTTCCTCGAGCACCACGCCGCGGCGAACCAGCTCGAATTGCTTCCTTACCGCATCCTGCGCACGCTTGATGTCCGTGCTGCGCAAGGTCATGCGCTGGCGCACCGTGAAAGTCGGTACGCCATTATCCTTGTACTGCGATACGTTGACGCCAGTCGGCTGCAGGGCGTCTGCCGGGAAGCCGAGTTCGCGAAAGAAGCTGCGGATCTGCGCTGTATCGCGATCAACGCTGCCCTGCGCCTCCGACAGGTTCCCGGCGCTGGCCGAATAGGCGATCGTCCACGTTGCGAGGTCTGCAGTCACGTCCCGTTCTGCCAGGCCGCGCACCGTAACCGACCTGTCTGCATGCTGGGCGCGTTTGAGGCCGTCGCCCAGACCGAAGCCGCCGACGATCATGCCGATCGCCAGAACGGTGGAACTGGCCAGCCATCGTTTCGTTGTGTCCTGGGCGAAGAACCCGGTGGAGCGTTCGGCATTTTCTGGGCTAAGATCAGGCATCGCAGGTCTCCCTCTTGGGCCTGCATTCATGCCGACGAACGGCTTTATCTGCGATGAACCGTTCTGTTCTATCGACGAAATGAAGGATTTTTCGTGCTCAGATATCTCCACACAATGGTCCGTGTCAGCGATCCCGACGCGACTCTGCGCTTTTTCGAGCTGATCGGATTGAAGGAGACCCGCCGCTTCTCCAGCGATCAGGGGCGCTTCACGCTGATCTACCTAGCTGCACCGGGTCAGGAGGAAGCTGAGGTTGAATTGACATACAATTGGCCAGCGGAAGACGGATCCCGGGAAGAATACACCGGAGGACGAAATTTCGGCCATCTCGCCTTTGCAGTCGATGATATCTACGAAACCTGCCAGCGGCTCATGGATGCCGGCGTTACGATCAACCGTCCGCCGCGCGACGGACACATGGCATTTGTGCGCACGCCGGACGGGATCTCGATAGAACTCCTGCAAGGCGATGGGCGCCTCGAGCCCACCGAGCCTTGGGTGAGCATGCCGAACGTCGGTAGTTGGTAGGATTCCGGAATGCGGTGCCGGCCGCCTTCGGGCCGGCACCGGAATTTCAGGATGCGCTCGGCGTCGGCGATTTGGCGAAGCGCAGGATCGCATACCCCAGCAGAGAGGAGAAGAGCGAACCGACAAGAACACCCAGTTTCGCTTCTTCGATGAGGAGCGGGTATCTTGGAAAGGCGAGTGCGCCGATAAACAGGCTCATTGTAAAGCCGATCCCGCACAGCACCGCCATGCCCCAGAGTTGGACCCATGAGGCGCCGGCCGGTCTCGGGGCAAAGCCGACCTTGTCCGAGACGACGATCGCCGAGAAGATGCCGATCTGCTTGCCCAGAAACAGACCGAGGGCAACGCCCAGCGGAACGGGGTCAAGCAGCCCGTCGAAGCCGATTCCGCTCAAGGCCACACCGGCATTGGCGAATCCGAACAGCGGCACGATCACGTAACTGTTCCATGGAACGAGCGCGTGCTCGAGCCGCAGCAACATGCTGTCGCCTCGGTGCAGCGGTTTAAGCGGGATGGTGAAGGCCATGACGACGCCGGCGATCGTGGCGTGAATGCCCGTGTTCAGGACGCAGTACCACAGCCCGAGTCCCAGTATCAGATAGACCCACAAGTGGTGGACACCGCGCCGGTTGGCGAGGATCAGGCCGGCTAGCATGAGCAGCGCGCCCACGCCCCAGATCATCTTGATCTCGGCGGTATAGAACAACGCAATGATGACGACAGCGCCAAGGTCGTCGACGATGGCGACAGTCAGCAGGAACAGGCGAAGCGAGGGCGGGATGCGGTTGCCGAGCAAACCGAGCACGCCTACGGCGAAGGCGATGTCGGTAGCGGCCGGGATGGCCCAGCCACGCTGCATTGGCTGCCCGCTGCCGGCCGTGGCGATATATATGAGGGCAGGGACGAGCATGCCGGCGGCGGCGGCGAGGACCGGAAGCCGTCGCTTGGATGCGCTCGACAGTTCGCCGTCAAGGATCTCGCGCTTGATCTCGAGTCCGACGACGAAGAAGAAAATCGCCATCAGTGCGTCGTTGATCCACAGGTGCAGACTGTCGAGCTTGGCGACCGGCGTCCAGGACAGTTCATGATGGAACAGGTAATGGTAATCATGCGCCAGCGGCGAGTTCGCTGCGACCAGTGCAAGCCCTGCGACGATGATCAGCAGGACGCCTGCAGAGGCTTCACCGCCCATTAACTTTGTGAAAGCGCGCGCCAAATTGTTGGCGAAGTGTCGTTTCAGGCTCATAATTCTGTTTCAGTCAGACTTTCTGGTGAACGGTGCGTTCGAATACTTGCGTGATGCTCGCGTGAGAGAACTGGCATGTATTGGACGGATGGGGGTGGTTTGAACTCGATTGAAGTCATACGGTCTGCGATGGCAGTCCTGCAACTTGTGGAACAGGAACTTCTTCTGTTCGCGGCCTTCTGGTTTCTTCTGGGGGCGATCGATGAGGTCGCCGTCGACTTGTGCTGGATCTGGCTGCGATTGACCGGCCGTGCATGCGCGGGATACGTCAGCCGCGAAGCGGCCGAGGCGCCGCTCGCCGGGAGGGCAGCCGTCTTCATTGCCGCCTGGCAGGAAGAGCAGGTTATCGGCCATACAATCCACCATGCACTCTCGGTCTGGAAGCAAGCTGAATTCATCCTTTATGTCGGCTGTTACAGCAACGATCCAGCCACGGTTTCGGCGGCCATGGCAGGTGCCGGAAATGATCCACGTGTGAGGGTCGTCATCCACCACAATGCCGGGCCAACGACCAAAGCAGATTGTCTGAACCGCCTTTACACCGCCGTATGTGACGATGAGAGGCGGTACGGATACCGCTTCAAGAGCATAGTCTTGCACGATTCCGAGGACATGGTCCACCCGGCCGAGCTTGCCGTCATCGATGGTGCGCTCACCGAGGCAGACTTCGTGCAACTGCCGGTCTGGCCAGAGCCTCAGCCAAATTCCCCCTGGGTTGGCGGGCACTACTCGGATGAGTTCACCGAGTCCCATGCAAAGTCGCTGGTCGTACGCAATGCGCTTGGCGCGGCCATCCCGGCGGCAGGTGTTGCCTGCGGCTTCTCAAGAGAGATCATGGCCCGCATTGCCGGGCTTCGCCATGCGGAGGGTGGCCCGGGTCCTTTTGCGTCGGAGTGCCTGACCGAGGATTATGAACTGGGCGTGCTGGTCAGGCGGGAAGGGGGGCGTTCGGTTTTCCTGCGGGCACGCGATGCCGACGGCAAGCTCGTTGCCACCCGCGCTTATTTCCCGTCCCGCCTTGAAGACGCAGTTCGCCAGAAGACGCGTTGGATCCACGGGATCGCCTTTCAGGGCTGGGACCGGCTTGGCTGGGATCAGGGTTTCGCCGATTTCTGGATGGCGCTGCGCGACAGGCGGGGCCCGCTCACAGCCCTCGTTCTGGGCATGGGTTACATTCTGCTCTTGGTGGAAGGTGTGCTTGGCGTGTTCCGGCTTGCCGGATGGCACTCGCAGGTGGTCATATCGTCATCGCTGAGAACCATGCTTCTGTTGTGCTTCGCCAGCTTCCTATGGCGTGCGCTTGTCCGCTTCGTGTTTACCGCGCGCGAATATGGCCTGGCCGAAGGCTTGCGCGCCGTGCTGCGGATACCGGTTGCCAACATCATCACGATCATGGCGGGGCGCCGTGCGCTGGCGCGCTACATCCAGACCTTGCGCGGGGAGGCGATAACCTGGGACAAGACCCGGCACGATGTCCATCCGGCCCACGTCTCGTCCCGGACTGGAGGCGTCCGATGACCGCAGGAACCCAGGTTCGCGGTCAACCGCTGGTTGCGCTGCTCGCAGTAGCCGGCGGCTGGATCGGCGGTCGCGCCATCACATGGGAACCGCCGACCCTGATCCAGGAAGCCGTGGCCAGTGAAGGTGCGCGTGGGCCGGCTGGCGTGAGGCAATTTGGACCGCTCCGTTTCGACGCTACCGCAGGGCCCCAGTCCGCGCCACAAGCCAGCCTTTCCACGGTTCGCGACGGGCGCGAACAGAGCCCGCAATCGGATTCGCGCTTCCTCGGGAACGGGGCGGGGCTGGAGGAGCGGAGCTACAATGCGCCGGGTCGAACGGCGCCCGCATGGCTTCCTGTAATCTGGGACCTTGCGGATTTGACAAATGGCCCGGCTGCGGCCGGGTTCGGTCTCGATCGGCTGCCGCGCGTTGGGATCTACGATTTGCCGGGCGTTCAACTTGCGGCTCAGCCTGCGCCTCCATCCGTCGTCGGGTCGGGCGCGAACGCGGCCAGGATACCGGCGGGGCCGGATCGAGAGGCAGGCGCTGCGGTTAAGCCCAAGCGCTGGTCCGGCGATGCCTGGGCCCTGATACGCGGAAGCGGAAATGTGGCGCTCGTCAAGGGAGCTTTGCCGGCGACTTACGGGGCAAGCCAGTCGGGCGCGGTGCTGCGATATCGTATTGCCCCGCGCAGCGCTTATCGACCGACGGCCTATCTTCGCTCGACTTCGACTCTCGGGACGGTGCGGCAGACTTCAGCGGCTCTGGGTATTTCCGCGCGGCCGGTTCCGGGCCTTCCGATCGTCGGGGCGGTCGAAGGGCGGATGACCGACGATGCCGGAACGCGCAGGTTCCAGCCTGTCGCAATGGCAGTGACGGAACTGGCACCCTTTGAACTTGCAATGGGCCTGCGCGGCGAGGCTTACGGACAGGCAGGCTACGTCGGCGGAAAGTTCGCGACGGCTTTCGCCGATGGCCAGATTCGTGCTGATTGCGACCTGTTTTCTGCAGGACGCTTCCAGGCACGATTGGGTGCCGGCATGTGGGGCGGCGTCCAGGAAGGGGCCGGGCGGCTCGATTTCGGACCTTCGGCAACGGTAACGGGGCCGCTGGGAAGGGGAGCCTTCGGGCGCCTTGCATTCGATTGGCGCTTCCGCTTCCTGGGCAATGCAAACCCCGATTCGGGTCCAGCCGTGACTCTTTCCGCAGGTTTCTGAATCGCTGCTTTTCTCCGCCGCCACGCTGCGGTAGCGAGATAGCAGTAATGGACGTCTATCTTCCCATCGCCAATCTCTCGGTCAATGGCCTGATCATCGTCGGCCTTGGCGCGATCACCGGCCTCCTTTCGGGGATCTTCGGTGTGGGCGGCGGATTTCTGACGACGCCGCTGATGATCTTCTACGGCATACCGCCCACGGTCGCCGCGGCATCGGCTGCCAGCCAGGTGACCGGTGCGAGCGTGTCAGGGGTCTTCGCGCATACCCGCCGGGGCGGGGTGGACTACCAGATGGGCGCAGTCATGGTCGCGGGCGGTATCATCGGGACCGGGATCGGCGCCCTGCTGTTCAACCTGCTTGCCCAACTCGGTCAGATCGATACCGTCATCAACATTCTCTACGTTGTCCTGCTCGGTTCGATCGGCGGCCTGATGGCGAAGGAGAGCATCCAGTCGATCAGGGCGGAGCGCAGCGGCGTTCCGATGGCGGCGAAGAAGCGGCGCCACCACCCGATGGTCGCAAGCCTGCCGATGCGCTGGCGCTTCTATCGATCCGGGCTCTACATTTCGCCGCTTGCGCCGCTCCTGCTTGGCATGGGCACCGGCATCCTGACGATGCTCATGGGAATCGGCGGCGGCTTCATCCTCGTGCCGGCGATGCTCTACATCCTGGGCATGAGCGCCAATGTCGTGGTCGGTACGTCGCTGTTCCAGATCCTGTTCGTGACGATGGCGACGACGATGATGCACGCCCTCACGACCCACGCGATCGACATTGTCCTCGCCTCGCTGCTGTTGTTCGGCTCGGTGACGGGCGCGCAGCTGGGGGCGCAGTTCGCGCAGAAGGCGAGCCCGGTGAAACTGCGCCTCGTGCTGGCCATCATCGTCCTCGTGGTTGCGGCGCGCATGGCGCTCGGGCTGGGATACCGGCCTGACGACATCTACACGATGGCGCCGCTGTGAAGCGCCTGCGGGCGTCGCTGTGCGCGCTGATGGCGCTGTTCCTGCTGTCGGGAGCCCGCGATCCGATCCTCGTGCCCGAAGTCTCGCAGCACGAAGTCGATCTCCAGCAAGGCTTCACCGGCACCGAACTGCTCCTCTTCGGAGCGATCCTGACGCCGGAAGGCTCCCGCGCGGCGCAGGACTATGACATCGTCGTCGTTCTCAAGGGGCCGACTCAGTCGATCGTCCTGCGCGAGAAGCAGAAGGTCGCCGGGATCTGGATCAATGCGGCAAGTACCGAATTCCGCTCCGCTCCGTCCTACTATGCGATCGCCTCGACACGCCCCATCTCCGAAATCGTCGACGACAAGACCGCCGCCATCTACGAACTGGGCCTTCAGTGGCTGCAGCTTTCACCCATTGGGGCGATCAATCCGGAAGAGCAGTCGCGGTTTTCGGCAGGGCTTGTGGAACTGAACCAGAAGCACGGCCTCTATCGTGACAGCGAGGGCAGCGTGAAGGTGAGCGAACAGGTGCTCTATCAGGCGCGCATCGACCTGCCGTCCAGCGTGCCGATCGGTACCTATACCGCTGAAACGTTTGCGATATCGAAGGGTCGTGTGGTCGCTTCGGCCTCGAGCGAAGTGGAGGTGCGCAAGCTTGGCTTCGAGCGCGCCGTGGCGAATTTCTCGGATAACTACGGCTTCGTCTATGGACTGCTCGCCGTCTTCGTCTCGGTAGGCATGGGCTGGCTTGCAGGCCGCCTGTTCGCACTGATCTGATCCCAGGTTGGCTGGCGCCTGCAAGAGGCGCTCCTGTGCGTCGATGCAATCGTGTGTGCATTTTAGCCGGAAATTAACTCGACAGACCTAGAAACCAAGATCCTTGGCGGCTTTCCAGGTGCTTGATGGATCAGATGCGTATCGATGAGTTTGAGCGTGCAACTCCTGCTGAGCGGAACGTCGATGGGTCGTTCAAACCCGTGACGCGCAAGAGCACGGCTGAGCCGATTGGCGTGGTCCTGGAAGTAGCAGGTGCCGGAACGCGCATCGCGTTCGATCTCGAGAAACTTTCCCTGTCTTCTCAAGATCCCGATCCCACCGTCGCTCTGTCCGGGCAGGTCGGCAGCCAGATCAAGATCCGCGTCGGCAATGGCTGGCTGCTTGCCAGCGTACGCAACCAGAAGCAGGACAATGCGGTCCCCGGCGGTATCGCCGCCGACGCCGATTTCCTGGGCGAGGGTGAGGAAGAGCGCCTTACCGGGCGCATTCACAGCTTCCGCCGCGGCGTTACCTTCTTCCCGGTCCCCGGCGCGCCGGTCTATTCCGCGACCAGCGAGGACCTGCGGCAGATCTATGCCAGCGACGGACGCAGCGCGATCCAGATCGGCAACGTCTATCCGACCCGAGACATTCGCGCCGGGCTCTATGTCGATGCGATGCTGGGCAAGCACTTCGCGCTGCTGGGTTCAACCGGTACCGGCAAGTCGACCAGCGCGGCACTGATCCTGCACCGGATCTGCGAGCATGCGCCCGAAGGCCATATCATCATGGTCGACCCGCACGGCGAATATTCCGCAGCGTTCCGCAGCACCGGGGTGATCCTCGATGTCTCCAACCTGCAGATGCCCTACTGGCTGATGAACTTCGAGGAGCATTGCGAAGTCCTGCTGACTTCGCGCGGCGACGACCGGCAGCTCGACGCCGAAATCCTCGGCAAGTGCCTGCTCGAGGCGCGTTCGAAGAACCGGCTCGCCGAGCAGATGGGCAAGATCACCGTCGATTCGCCGATCCCCTACCTGCTCTCGGACCTGGGCAACATCATCAGCAACGCGATGGGCAAGCTCGACAAGGGCCACTCCAGCGCGCCCTACATGCGCATCCGCAACAAGCTCGACGAGCTGAAGGGCGATCCGCGTTACCAGTTCATGTTCTCCGGCATGCTCGTCGGCGATACGATGGCGGACTTCATTTCGACGCTGTTCCGCCTGCCTTCGCGCGGGCGGCCGATTTCGATCATCGACGTTTCGGGCGTGCCTTCGGACATCACTTCGACGGTCGTTGCGGTGCTGAGCCGTCTTGTCTTCGACTTCGCGATCTGGTCGCGGGAGGAAAAGACCCGCCCGATCCTGCTCGTGTGCGAGGAAGCGCACCGCTACGTTCCCAACGAGAAGAACGCCGACGGTTCCTCGGTCGGGCGCATCCTTTCGCGCATCGCCAAGGAGGGCCGCAAGTACGGCATCTCGCTTGGCCTGATCACACAGCGTCCGTCAGACCTTGCCGAAGGCGTGCTGTCGCAGTGCGGCACGATCATCTCGATGCGCCTCAACAACGACCGCGACCAGGCTTTCGTGCGCGCGGCGATGCCGGAAGGTGCGCGCGGTTTCCTCGATTCCATACCGGCGCTGCGCAACCGCGAGTGCATCATCTGCGGCGAGGGCGTCTCGATCCCGATCCGCGTCTCCTTCGACGACCTCGAGGAATTCAAGCGTCCGGCTTCGGAAGATCCGTCCTTCACCCAGCTCTGGAATACGTCCGGCGGCGAGGAAGAGATGGTCCAGCGCACGGTTCAGCGCTGGCGCGCTCAGGGTCGCTGAACGAAGGGCGTCTAGTCCTTTGCGAAGGCGCGCCGCCAATTGCCCTTCGTATAGTAGGCGATTGTCAGCAGCATTGAGGCGATGCCCCCTACCGGAAAGGCCCACCAGACGGCATCGCCACCCATCTGCGGGTATAGCGCGTAATAGAAGCCAAGGCGGGCCGGGTAGAGCGCGATTGCCATGATGATCAGCGGCGCCACGACGGCGCCGTAGGCGCGCATGGTGCCCGACAGGATCATCGTCACCGACATGAAAAGGTAGGCGCAGGTGCAGATGAGCTGGATGCGTTCGGCAATCGGCATGGCCGGGCTGTTCCCGCCCAGGAACAGGGCAAGCAGCGGATGGTCGGCCAGGACGATGATCGCGGCGAGCGTGGTGGTCATCGCCAGGTTGCTCAGCACGCCGACGCGGGTCACTGCGCCGACGCGGGCATGATTGCCGGCTCCCAGCGTCTGCGCCACCATCGCACTGACGGCCGAGCCCACGGCGAAGGCGGGCATCTGCAGGTAGTTCCAAAGTTGCAGCGACGCGCCGTAGGCTGCGGCGGCGTTAAGCCCCTCGCGGTTCACCAGCCCGATCATGATGACGCCGGCCGATGAGAAAAGCAGCATCTGCGCGCCCATCGGCACGCCTTTGGTCACGATGTACTTCAGCTCTTCGCTTCGCGGGATTACATAACGCAATTCGGCTCCGCGCAGCCGCAGCGGCAGGTCCTTGCGGTAGATCTGGCGGATCTGGAACATCGTGCCGGAGAAGTTGGCGAAGGCCGTCGCCATGGCCGACCCGGCGATCCCCAGCGAGGGCACGGGCCCCAGGCCCATGATCAGCAGCGGGTTGAGCACGATGTCGAGCATGACCGTCAGGATCATGGCGTATAGCGGCGTCTTGGAATCCCCGGCGCCGCGCAGGGCCATGGAGATGATCATCGACATCACCCCGAACGGCACGGTGACGAAGATCACGCGCAAGTAGGCGAGGGCCTCGTGCACGCTGGCCTTGGGCGTGCCGAGAGCGTCGAGCAGGGCGGGCGAGAAGTACCAGCCCAGCGCGCCGGTCACGGCCGACAGGGCGACGCACAGGCCGAGCCCGGTGCCGAATGTCGCGCGCAGGGCTTCGATGTCGCGGGCACCGAAATGCTGGCCGACGCGCACCGTCGTCGCCATGCCCAGTCCGATCGTCGCGGCGATTACGAGGAACATCACGATATTGGCGTTGGCGGTTGCCGCCAGCGCGCTCTCGCCCAGCAGCCGGCCGACCCAGATCGTGTTGATCGAGCCGTTGAGCGTCTGCAGCACGTTCGACAGCAGCATCGGGATGGAGAAAAGGAGCAGGGTGCGCAGGATCGGTCCCTGCGTCAGGTCACCGCGCTGGGTCTTGCCGTGAGTGCCCTCGGCAAGGGCCTCCGCTTCCATCGATACCGCTTCGCTCATGTTCCCCGCGTGTCGCCCCAGAGGTGGATGTGCAGCCGGTCGGTAAAGCGCAGGCCCCTGCTCACGCACAAGTCGGCCAGCCAGGCGGAGCGCTGGCGCACCACCTCGCTCGAGCGGCCTTCTGGCATTAGGAAGATGCGCTCGCCCGGAATCGCGTAAGTCTGCTGGAGCGCAAGCACTTCGTCGAGGTCTTCCGGCTCGGCAATGACGAACTTGAAGTAGCCACGTGGATCGGCCGACCATGCCGCGAGGCGCTGCGGGATCAGCGCGAGGTCCGCCGGGTTGCCGCTGTGGGCGAGCTTGGGGCTGACATTGAACTGGTGAATCAGCGGATCGAGCGCGGCGTGGGGCGCAACCGAGCCATTGGTCTCGATCTCGACATGCATGCCGGGGCGCAGCGCGTTCAGTTCACCGATCATGCGGGCCAGCGCCGGACCCTGCAGCAGCGGTTCGCCGCCGGTGATCACGAGCCGGTCGGGAGGCAGGGCAGCAACCTGCGCCGCCACGTCCGCTTCCGCCAGCGAGAGCTGGTTCGCCGTGCGCTTGAAGGCAGTGTCGTCGCGGTGGGGGCGGTTGTCACCCTCGAAACGCCAGGTGTAGGCGGTATCGCACCACTGGCAGGCAAGGTTGCAGCGCGAGAGCCGCACGAAAGTGCTCGGACGTCCCATCGACGCACCTTCGCCCTGCAGCGAAGCGAAGATTTCTGGTTCACCCGGCGTGGTCGTGGCAAGGATCAGGGGCATCGAAGGCGGGTTTCGGTTCCGACAGGTTTACACGGTTTACACAGTCCAGAGGCAATTGGCACCGCTCTGTGGGCCGCCTTGATTACACCTGTTTTGCAAGGGCTTTGAGGGACGGGCATGGCGGTACAGTGACAGACCCGGCCCGTGTAGGAAATGGTGAAGATAGCGTGGTGCCGGTGCGTTGCGGGTGCGTCGACAGGCCTGGCAAAAGGGCGGGCGGAGCGAGACGTTTCGCTCCGCCCGCCCTGAGCCTGTCGAAGGCCAAAGGCGCCTGGCTTACCCCAGGCGCGCCAGTGCCGCCGCAAGGCGCTCGGCTTCGGCGGTGTGGTGCGCGTGGTCGCTGCGGGCCTTCTCGACCGCCTCGGGCTTGGCCTTTTCGACGAACTTGGGGTTCGAGAGGCGGCCTTCCAGCGACTTGGCTTCCTTCTGCGAGGCGGCCAGCGCCTTTTCGAGGCGGGCCTTTTCCGCCGCGATGTCGATCACGCCTTCCAGCGGGATCGCCAGCATCGCATCGCCGGCGCCGACTTGCAGCAGTGCGCCTGCCGGGGCCGCTTCGAAGTGGATCGCATCGAGGCGGGCAAGGCGGTCGATCGCCGCGCCGTTGCGCTCGACGATGGCCCTTGTCGCTTCGCTCGGATCGGCAAGGTAGGCGGTCAGGCGTGCGCCCGGCGCAATGCCGAGTTCGGCCTTGGCGCCGCGCAGGTTGCCGATCAGCGCGATCAGCCACTCGACTTCGGCCTTGGCGGCGCCGTCGATCGCGGCGTTCGGGGCGGGCCACTTCGCGGTGATCAGCGGGTAATCGCCGCGCTCGCCCATCTTGCTCCACAGCTCCTCGGTCACGAAGGGCATGAAGGGGTGAAGCATGACGAGTATCTGGTCGAGCACCCAACCGGCGACGGCCTTGGTCTCCGCGTCGAAGTTGCCCTTCACCAGTTCGATGTACCAGTCGCAGAACTGGTCCCAGACGAAGTGGTAGATGGTGTTCGCCGCCGCGTCGAAGCGCAGCTCGGCCATGGCCTTGTCGAGTTCGGCCAGGGTCTCGACGACTTCGCCGATGATCCACTTGTTGACTGCCGTCGTGGCCGCCGGGGCCTCTACCGAGGTCGAGGCGCCGATGCCGTTGCTCTGGCAGAAGCGGGCCGCGTTCCACAGCTTGGTCGCGAAGTTGCGGTAACCCTCGACGCGTTTTTCATCCATCTTCACGTCGCGGCCCTGGCTTTCCATGGCCGACATGAAGAAGCGCAGCGCGTCGGCGCCGTACTTGTCGATCAGGCCGAGCGGGTCGACGACGTTGCCCTTGGACTTTGACATCTTCTGCCCGTCCGCCGCGCGCACGAGGCCATGCAGGTAGAGCCGCTTCCACGGCACTTCCTTCATGAAGTGGATGCCCTGCATCGCCATGCGCGCATCCCAGAAGAACAGGATGTCGAAGCCGGAAACGAGCAGGTCGTTGGGGTAGTGCTTCTTGAGCAGCGGCGCGTCCTCGTCCGGCCAGCCCAGCGTGGCGAAAGGCCACAGTGCCGACGAGAACCACGTGTCGAGGACGTCCTCGTCGCGGGTCAGCTTCTTGTTGCCGGCCAGCGCCTGCGCTTCTTCCTCGGTCTCGGCGACATAGACTTCGCCGTCCTCGGCATACCACGCCGGAATCCGGTGGCCCCACCAGAGCTGGCGGCTGACGCACCACGGCTGGATGTTCTCCATCCAGTTGAAGAAGGTCTTTTCCCAGGTCTTGGGGACGATCTCGATCTTGCCCGAGCGCACTGCCTCGAGCGGGGGCTGGGCCAGGGTTTCGGCATCGACGTACCACTGGTCGGTCAGCCAGGGTTCGATGACCACGCCGCCGCGGTCGCCGAAGGGGGTCTGGATCGTGCGCGGCTCGGCGTCGTGAAGGACTTCGTTGCCTTCCTTGTCCCTGGTGACGTGGGGGATGAGGAAGCCCAGTTCCTTCATCTCGGCCACCACGGCATCGCGCGCAGCGAAGCGCTCCATGCCAAGGTACTTTTCGGGAATCAGGCCATCCGCGGTCTGCACCACGTTGGCTTCGGCATCGAACATGTTGAGCATGTCCGCAGGCTTGATTCCGGCGCGCTTGCCGACTTCGAAGTCGTTGAAGTCATGGCCCGGCGTGATCTTCACCGCGCCCGAGCCCAGCTGCGGATCGGCGTGCTCGTCGCCCACCACCTTGAAGCGGCGCCCGGTGATCGGCTGGAGGATCTCCTTGCCGATGACGGCCTCGTAGCGCTCGTCCTCGGGATGGACAGCCACGGCCATGTCGGCCAGCATCGTTTCCGGGCGCGTGGTGGCGACCTCGATGTAGTCCTGCCCGTTGGCAAGCGTCACGCCGTCGGCCAGCGGGTACTTGAAGTGCCAGAAACCGCCCTGCATCTCGCGCGTCTCGACCTCGAGATCGGAGATCGCGGTCTTGAGCTTGGGGTCCCAGTTCACCAGCCGCTTGTCGCGGTAGATCAGGCCCTGGTTGTAGAGATCGACGAAGACCTTCACGACCGCCCTGGTGAAGTGCGGGTCCATCGTGAACTGCTCGCGGCTCCAGTCCATCGAGCAGCCCAGGCGGCGCAGCTGGCGGGTGATGGTGCCGCCGCTTTCGTGCTTCCATTCCCAGACCTTGTCGACGAAGGCTTCGCGCGAATAGTTGGTGCGCTTGTCCTGTTTCGCTTCCATCTGGCGCTCGACCACCATCTGCGTGGCGATGCCGGCGTGATCGGTGCCCACCACCCACAGCGCGTCCTTGCCGCGCAGGCGCTCGTAGCGGATGACGATGTCCTGCAGCGTGTTGTCGAGCGCGTGGCCGATGTGCAGCGAGCCGGTGACGTTCGGCGGCGGATTGACGATGGTGAACGGCTGCGCGTCCGGGCGCTCCGGGCGGAACAGGCCGTTGTCTTCCCAGTGGGAATACCACTTCGCCTCGATCGGGGCGGGGTCGAAAGTCTTGTCGAGCGCAGGCGCGGGATTCTGGTCGGTCATGGCGCGGCGCTTTGCCAGTGCTGGGCAAGTCGCGCAAGTTGCCAGTGCGGCCTCTCGCGGGTCCGTGCCTTTGTTTCGCCGCACGGCCCTGCGAAAGCAAGGGATCGACGTCGCGGCGAACAATTCGTCGCAGCCGGGGAACCTCTTGCCGGTCCACGGTTTTTCCCCCAATACGAGCGCACATGCGGGAATGGGCTGAATTCACTCTGTCGGAAAGCGACGAAGGCGGTGTTCCTACGCTGGCGCTGCAGGGACCACTGCGCGTGCATTCGCTGGGCGATCTCGAGGACAAGCTTGAGGCTGTCGACGGGCATTTTCAGCAGATCGACCTCTCCGGCGTTACCGATATCGATACGACAGGCGCGTGGCTGGTCTCGCGATTTGCCGACCGGCGAGGCGTGGCAATCGTTCATGAAAGCGAGCAGGCGCGGCGGCTCTTCGCAGCCATCGGCAGCGTCGAGGGGGAGGAAGCGGAGATCGCGCCGGAGCCTCCGCTGCTGCGCCGCACGGTCGCGGAATTCGGCGGTGTCGTGACCCTGTGGGGGCGCGGAGCGATGAGCGCTGTCGCCTTCCTGGGCGAACTCATCATGAGCCTGGGCACGATCGTCCGCCACCCCTCGCGGCTGCGGGTCAAGTCGTTGGTCCATCACATGCAGTACGTGGGCATCAACTCGCTGTGGATCATCAGCCTGATGAGCTTCCTCATCGGCATCGTCATTGCCCAGCAGGGCGCGGTGCAGCTCGCCCAGTTCGGCGCGGAGATCTACACCATCAACCTGACTGGGCGCCTTTCGATGCGGGAGCTTGGTATCCTGATGACCTCGATCATGGTCGCGGGGCGTTCGGGTTCCGCCTTTGCGGCGCAGATCGGGACGATGAAGCTGACCGAGGAAGTCGACGCCATGCGCACCATCGGCGTCTCGCCGATGGAAGCGCTGGTGGTGCCGCGCGTGCTCGCCTCGATGATCATGATGCCGCTGCTCGGCTTCTGGTCGGCGATCCTCGCGATCATCGGCGGCGCCTTCATCTCGAACTTCGCGCTCGACATTCCGTTCTGGACATTCCTGCAGCGCACCCAGGCCGTGGTGCCGATCACGGACGTGTGGATCGGCCTGCTCAAGGCCCCGGTCTTCGCGCTGATCGTCGCGCTGGCGGGCTGCTATCAGGGCATGCAGGTAACCACCAACGCCGAGGAAGTGGGCAGCCGCACCACCCAGTCGGTCGTCACCGCGATCTTCACCGTCATCGTCCTCGACGCTTTCTTCGCGATCTTCTTCACGGAGATCGGCTGGAAATGAGCGACACCCAGGAATATCCGATCCAGGTCGAGGGGCTGCGCAACGCCTTCGGTGAGCACGTGATCCACGAGGATCTCTCGCTGAAAGTCCGCAAGGGCGAGATTCTCGGTGTCGTCGGCGGCTCGGGCACCGGCAAGTCGGTACTGATGCGCTCGATCATCGGCTTGCAGCGGCCCACCGCGGGCACCGTCACCGTGCTCGGCCATGACATGGAACATGCCGATGACGAGGACGAGATCGACATCCGTTCGCGCTGGGGCGTGCTGTTCCAGGGCGGCGCGCTGTTCTCGACGCTGACCGTGGGCGAAAACGTCGAGGTTCCCCTCAAGCAGTTCTACCCGGAGATATCCGACCAGCTGCGCGAGGAGATCGCCCGTTTCAAGGTCAAGCTCTCGGGCCTGCCCGAGGAAGCGGCCTACAAGTATCCCAACGAGCTGTCGGGCGGGATGAAGAAGCGCGCCGGCCTTGCCCGTGCGCTTGCGCTCGATCCCGAGCTGCTGTTTCTTGACGAGCCCACCGCGGGCCTCGACCCGATCGGCGCGGCCGCTTTCGACAAGCTGACGCGCGAACTGAAGGAAACGCTGGGCCTTACGGTCTTTCTCATCACGCACGACCTCGATACGCTTTACGCGATCTGCGACCGCGTGGCGGTGCTGGCGGACAAGCAGGTGATCGCCTGCGGGACGATTCCCGAACTGCTGGCGCTCGATCACCCGTGGATCCAGGAATATTTCAACGGCCCGCGCGGCCGCGCCGCACTGGCGGCCAAGGACGATCCCGAAGTGCACCCGGAACATGCAGGGTCAGGGCTCGTTGATGAAGAGAAGACCGAAAGGGGCGAAGGGCAGACCATGGACAAGTCCGGAAGAGCGGGGGCATAGGCACGGGACATGGAAACGCGCGCCAACAATGTCTGGGTCGGAGCCGTCACGCTGGTGCTGCTGGCGCTGCTGGCGGCCTTCATCATCTGGATCGCCCGCCTCAATGAAGGCGAGCGCACCGAATACGACATCTTCTTCAAGCAGTCGGTGGACGGGCTCGCCAAGGGGTCCGAGGTCAACTACGCGGGTGTTCCCGTGGGGCAGATCTCGCAGATCGAGCTGTGGCCCAAGGACCCCAGCTTCATTCGCGTGCGCATAAAGGTGGACGAGAAGGTCCCGGTGACGGTGGGTACGTCCGCGACGATCCAGGGCAGCTTCACCGGCGTTTCGGACATCCAGCTCGAAGGCGCGGTCAAGGGCGCCCCGATGCTGACCGAACCGGGCCCCGAAGGCGTGCCGGTCATCCCGACCAAGCGCGGAGGCCTTGGCGAGATTCTCTCCAACGCGCCGCTGTTGCTGGAACGTCTCGCCACCCTGACCGAAAGCCTCAACCAGCTTCTCTCCGAGGAGAACCGGCGTTCGATCACCGGCATCCTGAGCAATACCGACAAGATGACCCGCGACCTGTCGCGCGCCACGCCGCAGATCGAGGCGACTGTGCGCGAACTGCAGGGCACCCTGGATCAGGCGACCAAGACGCTCGCCGCATTCGAGGGCGTGGCGACCAAGGCGGACTCTTTGCTCGGCAGCGAGGGCAATTCGCTGGCGGCGCAGCTGCGCGCCACGCTCAGTTCCGCGCAGAAGTCGATGGATCAGCTCGACAAGACGATGGAGACTGCCCAGCCCGCGCTGCGTCAGGTTTCGCAGCAGACGCTGCCCGCCGCGGAAGCCGCGATCCGTGACCTTCGCGCGACCAGCAAGGCGCTGCGCAACGTGACCGAGAAGATCGACGAGCAGGGCGCAGGTGCGCTGCTCAAGGGCCAGAAACTGCCGGACTACAAGCCATGACGGAATTCAGGATGGGGAATGCGATGAGCGGTTGGCGCAAGTCCGGCGCATGGCGCGGGGCGGTGATCGCGGCAGCCTGTCTGACGCTGCCGGGATGCATCAGCCTCGGTGCGAAAGTGCCCGAACAGCTGATCAAGCTCACGCCCGATGTCAGCGCTCCGGCCGGGGCGACGGCCAGCGGCCAGCTCAGCGATGCCATCGTCGTGCTCGATCCCGAGGCCGACCGCAGCCTCGATGTCATGCGCGTGCCGGTCCAGATCAACGAATCCAGCGTTGCCTATCTCAAGGACGCTTCGTGGATCGAAAAGCCCACCCGCCAGTTCCGCAACCTGCTTGCCGAAACGCTGCGAGCCGAAACCGGCAAGCTGGTGGTCGAAGGCGGCGATTTCGAAGTGACCGGCAAGACGCTGATCGGCGGCCGCCTGCTCAACATGGGCTATGATGCCCCGAGCAGTTCCGTCGTGGTCCGCTTCGACGCCATGCTCCGTGAACCCGGTGGTGAAATCGTCACGCGCCGCTTCGAATCCGTGGTCAACAACGTCGAGCCGAAGGCCGACTGGGTCGGTCCCGCGTTGAACCAGGCCGCGAACGACGTGGCCCGGCAGGTCGCGCATTGGGTCAAGGAAGGCTGATCGACGGCGCTACACCCGGGCTGGGATGCGTATTTCGAAGCCTGAATTGATAAAATTTCAAGTGTAGTTGCAGTAATGTGCAATCCATGGGGGCGTCTCCTCTTATGAAAAGAGGTGGGGGCGAAATAATTCTTCGCAATGTTCCGTCACACTTCTTGGCAATGGATTGCATCCGCACTTTAGCGAGACTTTGGTGCCCCGCTGCGCGATGCCCGTGTTGCCGCAGTGCAACACGTCTCCTTTGGGTCACACTTCCTTTCATCTCCATGGATTGACTGCGTTTTATCCTCTCCGTACGCGGCGCCTCCCCCCGGTTCTGCCGGGCAGGGAGGATAAGAAAATGCAGGAGTTTTACATGAAGAAGTTTGCCATTGCCGGCGCCGCTGCCGCACTGTTCGTCGTTCCCGCCGCCGCCAACGCTCAGGCGTGGGTGCAGGCTGAGACCGGCCTCGACGTCGTTTCCATCGGCGGCGAGTCCGACGAAGGCGTGAGCTATGGCGCTTCGGCTGGCTACGACGTCGCTCTGTCGGGTGGCATGTTCGTTGGTATTCAGGGCACCGTTGCCGACAGCAGCACCAAGGAATGCGTCCGCGACTTTGACGTCGTTGGCGACAAGCTCTGCGTGAAGACCGGCCGCGATCTCGCCGCCGTGGTCCGTCTCGGCACCACCGTTGGCGAAAGCACCAAGCTTTACGTTCTGGGTGGCTACGCCAACGGACGCGTTCGCCTGACCTATAACGATGGCGTCGACAGCGACTCGATCGGCGAAAACGGCGACGGCTTCCGTCTCGGTGCCGGCGCGCAGTACACGCTGAGCAACAACATGTTCGTGAAGGGTGAATATCGCTACACGAACTACGAAAGCGACTTCAGCCGTCACAATGTGCTGGTCGGCCTCGGCTTCCAGTTCTGATCCTTGCCTGGCAAGGATAGGGTGAGGCGCCTCTAGCCTCTCCCAACCACAAGCATGCGAGCCCGCTCCGGTTCAGGCCGGGGCGGGTTTTCTTTTGGCGGTGAACCTCAGCCGCTGGGCTGGTCCTCGATCAGGGCGATCATGCGCTCCAGCCAGGCGCGCGGCTGGCGGGCCCGGCCGATGTCGCAGACGAATTCCTGCCCGCGCCGCGCGGAATCGAGACCTCGGCGGCCGATCCAGCGTTCCGGACGATCATGGTAGGTGAGGCCGCGTTTTCCCAGCCATGGCGGCACTTGCCAGAGATTGAGCGGCCCGCCCGGCTGCGTCAGCCGCAATTCGTCCACGGCCCTGCGTGCCGTGGCGCCGGGGCCGAACCAGATCGTATTGTTTGCGGGCCATTCGCCTTCGGCGTGGGGATGGGGCCTTGGCGGTTCGCGCCAGCAGGGGGATTGTCGCAGGGCCTCGGGAGCAGCGCAGGCCTCGACGCGCATGTGGGCAAAGATGCGGTGATGGCGCTCGCCCGTGTCGGGATCGGCGAAGAGGCCGAAGAACAGGAAATGATCGCCCGGGCCGACGCCGTGCTTGATGAGATGACCTTGCGCCGCGCCGCACTGGCCGAACCAGCACAGCCCGTCTCCGAACATCGGGTCGTCATGGCACAGGTCGGCGCCGCCGATCCGGCCGCGCGTTAGGGCGGTCACCAGTTCGCCGAGGCCGCGTTCGGCAAAGCTGGTGCGAGAGCGGTCCGCTGCGGGGATCGGCAGGGAGACAGGTGCGCCGCCCAGGATCGGAGAGGGCACTCCGCCCGCTGTCGTGTCGAAACCCTTGCGGCTGAAGACGAGCTTCACGCCGCCCGCCTCAGCCTTCGCGGGCGAGCCGGGTGAGGCGCATGGCCAGCTCGAAAGCCTCGAGGCGGGTCTTGCGGCGCTCTGCGGCTTCCCAGTCTTCACCCCACAGCTCGATCTGCCAGTCCTCTTCAAGGTTGGCAGCGCGCCACAGCGTTTCGCTGTCCGCATCGGGCTGGGCCGCGAAGAGGCCGATGACGAGCGAAGCGGCGAGGCTGGTGAGCATGCGCAGGCCCGCCAGGGTGAAGTCGTCCTGCTCGCCCAGAAGCTGTTCCAGGCGGGCAAGGGTCCGGGGCGGCTGCGGCTTGTGAATGATGCCGGAAACGCGGGTGAACGTCAGGCCCCAGCGCTCCTCGGCGCTCTTGAGCAGGGGTTCCCAGACCTCCTGCTGGCGCTGGAAGAGCGCATCTTCCGGGTCTGCGCGATAGCAAAGGGTGTCGGTCTCGGCGTAGGGCACCATGCCCCGGATCGCCTCGGCGCGGTCGACGGCAACTGCGTCTATGGCAAAATCGCACAAGTCGCGCAGGACGAAGCCGGCCGGGTCGATATCTTCGCCCTGTGCGGCCCATTCCTCGGCCAGCGCCTCGGCCAGGGGCATGGTGGGCACTATCTGCGTGCGGCCTCCGGCTGTCTTGATCGGCCGTCCGTCGAGCAGGACGCGCCAGCCTGAGTCGGTCTCGCCGACGGTAACTTCCTTGTAGAATCGCTTCATTTGGGTGTGCGCCACTTCCGCGCGAGAACTTTGGGGACGATGAAGGTGTCGGCCAGGCCGACGGCGATGAGGATATAGCCCAGCCACGAAGGCAGGGGGTAAGTGCCGTTGGCGATGAGGATGCCGCAAACGACGAAGGCCACGCCCAGCAGGCGCATGATCTGGATCACCGCAAAGCGGGCCGCCGCCGGATCGCGCTCGCTCATTTGAGCAGGTAGGCCAGCAGTTCGGCCGGGGTTTCCGCGACCCATTCGGCGCCCGCCGCCTTCAGTTCTTCGGGATGGTGATAGCCCCAGTCGACCCCGACCGCGCGGGTGCGGGCGGACCGCGCCATCTGCATGTCGTAGCCGGTGTCGCCGATCATGACCGCTTCGCCGGGCTGCGCTCCCGCTTCGAACAGGGCCTGCTCCAGCATTTCCGGATTGGGCTTGGAAGGGTGGCGATCTGCGGTCTGCAGGGTAACGAACAGGTCGGTTATGCCGTTGTTGGCAAGGCAATGCGCCAGGCCACGGTCGGACATGCCTGTGGCGACGCCGAGCGTCCAGCCCGATGCGGCGAGCGTGCGCAGGCAGTCCTCGACCCCCTCGAACAGGGGCTGCGAAACGCGGCCTTCGGCGCGTGCGGCTCGGAAGGCTGCCTTGTAGCTTTCGGCCATGGCCTGCTGCTGTTCGAAATCGCTGCCGGGCAGCAGCTGGCGCATCGCCTGCGGCAGCGACAGGCCGACGGCGCGGCGGATCGTATTGCGCGGCGGACTGGCGAGGCCGTGCTCGGCGAAAGTCGCTTCCATTGCCTCGCAAATCGCCGCCTGTCCGTCGATCAGCGTGCCGTCACAGTCGAAGACGGCCAGCTTCACCGCTTGCCTCGCGGGCCGCCGGGCTTCTTCGCGCCGCTCCGGCCTCCCGTCGGCCGTCCACCGGCAGGCTTGCCGGGGCCGGGCTTTCCGCCGGGCCGCGCAGGCTTGCCGCCGGGGCGGGCGGGCTTGCCCGAGCGTGCCCCCGGTTTGCCGCCGCGCGGCGGCGGGCCGTCCCCGCGTGAGCGCCGCTCTCCGCGCCGTTCCTTGCGGTACTGCTTGGAGTGGGCCTTGGCCGCGCGCTTCTGCTCGTCCTTGCCCGGCTCGGGCGGAGCTTCGGGCAGTTCGGCGCCGTCGGCCTCATCGAAGCCGAGCTGCTCCAACGAATTGGCGAAATGCTCGGGCAGCGGGGCGGTCACGTCGAGCGGGGCGCCGTCGGGATGGTCGATGATCAGGCGGCGCGCGTGCAGGTGCATCTTGCGGCTGATCGTGCCGGTCAGGAAGGCGTCCTGCCCGCCGTACTTGCCGTCGCCGACGATCGGGTGCCCGATTGCCGCCATGTGCACGCGCAGCTGGTGGGTGCGGCCGGTCAGAGGATGCAGTTCCACCCACGCGGCGCGGTTCCCGGCGCGGTCGAGCACGCGGTAGCGGGTGCGTGCGGGCTGGCCGCCTTCCTCGTCGACGTGCATCTTCTCGCCGCCGGTGCCCGGCTGCTTGGCCAGCGGCAGTTCGATCATGCCGTCCGAGATGCTGGGCACGCCGACCACGAGAGCCCAGTAGATTTTCCTCGCCGAACGGCCGGAGAAGCGCTTGGAGAAGAACGCGGCGCTGCCCGGGGTGCGGGCGATCAGCAGGACGCCGGAGGTGTCCTTGTCGAGCCGGTGGACGAGGCGGGGACGCGGGCCGTCAGGCGCATAGGCGTCGAGCAGGCCGTCGACGTGCTGCTTCATGCCCGAGCCGCCCTGCGTGGCAAGGCCCGGCGGCTTGTTGAGCACGATGGCGGCGCGGTCCTGCGTGAGGACCATCGAATCGGCGAGTTCCAGTTCTTCCTCGGTCAGCTCGCGGCGCGTGCGGGCTGGCTTGCCGCCCGGCTTGACCTCGCCGCCCGGGGGGACGCGCAGGACCTGTCCGGCGCTCAGCCGGTCGGCGACGTCGGCGCGCTTGCCGTCGACGCGGATCTGCCCGGTGCGGGCCCAGCGCGATACGGTGGCGAAGCCGACTTGCGGCAGGTGCCGCTTGAACCAGCGGTCAAGGCGGACGCCTTCATCGTCGGCGCCGACGGTGAACTGGCGGACAATGTCGTTATTTTCGGGGCGGCTCATGCAACGTGCCTCATGATCGAAAGGCCAAGGAACAGGCTCATCACGCCGGCGATCAGGGAGATGCCGGTATAGAAAGCCGCAAGCCCGAGCTGGCCGCGCTCGGCAAGGCTGACGATGTCGAGACTGAAGGAAGAAAACGTGGTGAAGCCGCCGAGCACGCCAATGGCAAGGAACAGGCGGGTGCCTTCGCCATGGCTGCCGAAGCGCGCGAGCCAGCCCACGAGCAGGCCCATGAACAGGCTGCCCAGGACGTTGACGGTAAGCGTTCCCCAGGGGAAATCGCTGGCACGCACGGGCCCGATCGCGGCGACCCAGGCGCGACCCACAAGGAATCGCAGCCAGGCGCCGAATCCGCCGCCGAACGCCACGTAGAGCGAGGCTACTATAAAGGAGGGATGAGGCATCGCGTCGCCTTAGCGGCGAATCGGCAATAATCCAATTCTTCCCGCATGACTGTGCTGCGCAAGCCGTTGGGGCTGCGGGAGAGGGGGGAGCAGACTCCCCCTCCCGGCGTTGAAATGTGGCCTTCGTGTCACTATATTGTGTGAATGTAGGGCCGGATTGCCGTTGGTTTCAGGCCTTTCTGCTTGTCTTTGTGCGGTCGCTTTGCTAACGGCCCGCCCAATCGAGCCGGACTCTTTCGGGGTGCGGCCCTGTTTTTGGCTTTCAGATTCGCAGTTTGCCACGCGGGAAACGACGCGGGGCGAGCTTCGTTCGTTATTTTTGTGAGGTGTTTCGGTTTATGCAGATCATGGTTCGCGACAACAATGTTGATCAGGCCCTTCGTGCGCTCAAGAAGAAGCTGCAGCGGGAAGGTGTCTATCGCGAAATGAAGCTGCGCCGTCACTACGAGAAGCCGTCGGAAAAGCGCGCCCGCGAAAAGGCCGCTGCCGTGCGCCGCGCCCGCAAGCTTGAGCGCAAGCGCATGGAGCGCGACGGCGTCAAGTAAGACGCCTTTCCCGCTGCAAATGCGGGAAACATCCATTGAGCGCGGCGTTCGTGCTTGAACGCCGCATCTGCTTGAGCCATGAGGGCGCGGAATTTCCATCCGCGCCCTTTGTGTATCTGCCTGTGGGGCGAATTTTCGTACGAGGCCTAACGAAGATGACAGAGATCACCCGCGTCCCGCTGCAGCCTGTTGCCAAGGGCGCCGTCACCAAGATTTGGCTCGGCGTTGCCGCAATTGCCCTGGCGGCCGGCGGCGTGGCCTATGCCGCACTTCCGCCTTCGGTCGACGTGAAGACGCTGACCGCCGGTTCGGGCGAATCCCCGACCGCCGATGACGTCGTGCTGATCAACTACAAGGGCACGCTGCCCGACGGTAAGGTCTTCGACGAGGCCAAGCAGGTCCCCATGGCGCTCAACGAAGTCGTCCCGGGCTTTACCAAGGCGCTGGTCAAGATGCAGCGCGGCGGCAAGTACAAGGTCGAGATCCCCTCGGAGCTGGCCTATGGCGACAAGGCCGTCGGCGACATTCCCGCCAACACCGACCTGACCTTCGAAATCGAACTGATCGACTTCAAGAGCCGCGCCGAGATCGAGCAGCAGCAGCGCATCCTCCAGCAGCTCCAGCAGATGCAGTCGCAGGGCGGCATGCCGGGCGCAGAAGCACCGGCTCACCCCTGATCCGGGGCTGATCCGGGCTGATCCGCGCCTGCTTCGCCGCTTGATGCGGTCAGGAGCGGGTGCTAGCGCCCGCTCACAGCCCATTTATCGAAACGGGGCCGCGCGTCGGCCCCGTCATCATTGAGGAACAGCCATGTCGGTCGATACCGCAACCGTGGCCAAGATCGCCAGCCTCGCCCGCATCAAGGTGAGCGAGCAGGAGCTCGAGGCGATGGTCCCTGAACTCAACGGCATTCTCGCCTGGGTCGAGCAACTCGGCGAAGTCGACGTTACCGGCGTTGAGCCGATGACGGCCGTGATCCCCAACAAGCTGCGCCTGCGCGAAGACGTGATCGACGCCGATCCGCTGACCGGCGGCAACAAGCGCGATGCCGTGCTTGCCAATGCGCCGGCTGCCGAGCACGGCTTCTTCGGCGTGCCCAAGGTGATCGAATAGTGCCAGGTCGCGGACGCCGCGCCTGCCCCGCGACAAGCGCAGGGCGCGCGGATGTCTGCGAAATTCGTCTTTCTACCTCCGCTCGTGCCGAGCCTGTCGAGGCACGCGCGCAACATTATCGGCTGGAAGCAGCATGACTGACCTTACCGAACTTGGCGTAGCCCAGATCCGCGACGGCGTTGCCGGCGGCGAATTCACCGCCGTCGAAGTGGCCGAGGCGTTCAACGCCAATGTCGCTGCCGCACAGGAGGCGCTCAACGCCTTCATCGTCGCCACCCCCGAAGCTGCGGTCGAAGCCGCCAGGGCCACCGACGCCCGGCGCGCCAAGGGCGAAGCGCTGGGCAAGATGGGCGGCGTGCCCATCGGCATGAAGGACCTGTTCGCCACCCGCGGCGTGCAGACCACGGCTGCCAGCCACATCCTCGAAGGCTTCAGGCCCGAGTACGAATCGACCGTTTCGCAGAAGCTGTGGGACGCGGGCGCGGGCATGCTGGGCAAGCTCAACCTCGACCAGTTCGCGATGGGTTCCTCGAACGAGACCAGCTACTTCGGCAACGTGATCTCGCCCTGGCGTCGCAACGACAGCGGCAATGCCGCACTTGCGCCGGGCGGTTCCTCGGGCGGTTCGTCCGCTGCCGTTTCGGCGCGCCTGTGCCCGGCCGCGACCGGCACCGACACCGGCGGTTCGATCCGCCAGCCTGCCGCCTTCACCGGCATTACCGGCATCAAGCCGACGTACGGACGCTGCTCGCGCTGGGGCATCGTCGCTTTCGCCAGCTCGCTCGACCAGGCCGGGCCGATGGCGCGCGACACCCGCGACTGCGCGATCATGCTGGAAGCCATGGCCGGCTTCGATCCCAAGGATTCGACCAGCCTCGACATGCCGGTGCCGCAGTGGGAAGCCGGTCTTTCCGCCGATCTCAAGGGCAAGAAGGTCGGCATTCCGCGCGAATACCGCATGGACGGCATGGACGCCGAGATCGCCGCGCTGTGGGACCAGGGCGTTGCATGGCTGAAGGATGCGGGCGCAGAAGTCGTCGAGATTTCGCTGCCGCACACCAAGTATGCGCTGCCCGCCTACTACATCATCGCGCCGGCCGAGGCTTCCTCGAACCTCGCGCGCTATGACGGCGTGCGCTATGGCCTGCGCGACCTGCCCGACGGGGCCAACCTGCAGGACATGTACGCGGCCACCCGCGCCGCCGGTTTCGGCGCCGAGGTGAAGCGCCGCATCCTGATCGGCACCTACGTCCTTTCGGCTGGCTTCTACGACGCCTACTACACGCAGGCTCAAAAGGTGCGCACCCTGATCAGCCAGGACTTCGCCAGGGCCTTCGAGGAATGCGACGTCATCCTCGCGCCGACCACGCCGACCGCGTCCTTCGCGCTGGGCGAAAAGTCCGACGATCCGCTGAGCATGTACCTCAACGACGTCTTCTCGGTTCCCGCCTCGCTGGCGGGCCTGCCGGCGATGTCGGTCCCGGCGGGCATCAACCGCGAAGGGCTGCCGCTCGGCCTGCAGGTCATCGGCAAGGCCTTCGACGAACAGGGCGTTCTCAATGCCGGCCTCGCGATCGAACAGCGGGCCGGGTTCACGGCCAAGCCGGCCAAGTGGTGGTAAGAGAAATGGCTGACAGCACTTATCGCATCCAGGGCGCAACCGGTGACTGGGAGGTCGTGATCGGCCTCGAAGTCCACGCGCAGGTCACTTCGAACTCCAAGCTGTTCTCCGGCTCGGCAACCGCGTTCGGCGCGGAGCCGAACTCGCAGGTCAGCCTTGTCGATGCGGCGATGCCGGGGATGCTCCCCGTGCTCAACCGCGAGTGCATCCGCCAGGCGGTGCGCACCGGCATGGCCATCGACGCGCAGATCAACAAGTGGTCGCGCTTCGACCGCAAGAACTACTTCTACGCGGACTTGCCGCAGGGCTACCAGATCAGCCAGCTCTACCACCCGCTGGTGGGCGAGGGTGCGATCGAGATCGCGCTGGACGACAAGAACCCCGAAGACACCAAGACCATCGGCATCGAGCGCATCCACGTCGAACAGGACGCGGGCAAGCTGATGCACGACCAGCATCCGACGATGTCCTACGTCGATCTCAACCGCTCTGGCGTGGCGCTGATGGAAATCGTCAGCCGTCCGGACATGCGTTCTCCCGCAGAGGCAGGGGCTTACGTCTCGAAGCTGCGGACGATCCTGCGCTATGTCGGCTCATGCGACGGCAACATGGACCAGGGCTCGATGCGCTGCGACGTCAATGTGTCGGTGCGCCGCCCGGGCGAGGAATTCGGTACCCGTACCGAGACCAAGAACGTCAACTCGGTGCGCTTCGTCATGCAGACGATCGAGCATGAGGCGAACCGCCAGGTCGACGTGCTCGAGAGCGGCGGCAAGATCGTGCAGGAAACCCGCCTGTTCGATCCGACCAGCGGCACGACCCGTTCGATGCGCTCTAAGGAAGATGCGCACGACTATCGCTACTTCCCCGATCCCGACCTCCTGCCGCTCGAGCTGGACGACGCGTTCCTCGAAGAGTGCCGCGCCTCGCTGCCCGAACTGCCGGACGCCAAGCGCCACCGCTATGAGAACGAGCTGGGCCTTTCGCCCTACAATGCGGGCGTGCTGACCGCCGAGGTCGAGACCGCGCGCTGGTTCGAACGTCTCCTTGCCGAAACTGCACGGGCGGCCGGCAAGCAGCCCGCCGAAGTCGCCAAGCAGGCGGCCAACTGGCTGATCTCCGAACTGTTCGGTGCGCTCAACAAGCTGGGCACTTCACTTGAGGAATCGCCGGTAACCCCCGAAAAGGGCGGCGATCTTCTCGCCCTGATCGCCAAGGGCACGATCTCCGGCTCGGCGGCCAAGCAGGTGCTCGAGATCATGCTCGAGACGGGCGAAGACGCAGGCGTGATCGTCGAGCGCGAAGGCCTCAAGCAGGAATCGGACACCGGCGCCATAGAGGCCGAGGTGGACAAGGTGCTCGCTGCCAATGCCGACAAGGTCGAGCAGTACAAGGCGGGCAAGGAAGCCCTGTTCGGCTTCTTCGTCGGCCAGACGATGAAAGCCATGAAGGGCAAGGGCAACCCGCAGGTCGTCAACGAAATCCTGAAGGCCAAGCTGGCCTGAGGTTACGGCCCCTCCCCGTTGCAGTGCGACGGGGAGGGGGATCGCTTATCCGTCAGCCGCTCACCCTGAGCCTGGCGAAGGGTGAGGCCCGGGGACTGGGCGTGCCCGTCGCATGGCTTCAGGCCCGGCGCGTGCCGGTCAGGTCCATCGTTCCGAACATGCCGGCCTTGACCTTGCCGGTGATGACATCGCCTTCGACGGTGGCCGTGCAGTCGAGGTCCATCGGCATCGGCATGGTCATCTTCATTTGCCAGCTCAGGGTATTGCCCGAGATGCGGCCGTCCCTGATGTCCATGGAGCCGAGATCGCCGGTGATATTGCCGGTGAAGCTGTCGCCGTCGCCCGGAACCACGGTGAGGACTCCCTTCTGGTCGCCGAGCGGGGTTTTGGTGATGCAATCGTAGCTGCCGCCTACTGACATGGGGTCATTCTCCTTGTGGCGTCGGGGTGGCGTCTGGTGTCTTTGCCGGATCATTCCACGCTTTGGTCGTCGGCTGCGGCCTGCGGGGCCTGCTGCACGTCTATCGGAAGGCCGAGTCCTTCGAGCTGCGGTTCGACGATCTTGCGGTCGCCGACCACGACATAAGTCATGCCGCCGGGTCGCAGGAATTCGTTCGCCGAGGCTTCGATGGCCCTGGCCCCGATGCCGCGGAATTTCGCCGCCAGCTTGACGTAATAGTCCTCGGGGCGGCCGAGGCGCTCGTTCTTGCGAATGGCAGCCTGCACTGCGGCGTTGGTCTCGAACTGGTTGGGCAGGGCGCGGATCGTACCTTCCGTGACGCGCTGCAGTTCTTCCTGCGTGATCGGCTTCTGGCCCGGGAAGGCGCCGACATCGGCGATGATCGCCTTGATGGCATCGCCGGTCCGGTCGGCCTGCACCGGCGCGCTGACCACGAAAGTGCGCGGGCCGGTGGGCTGGGTGACGCTGCTGTAGACGCCGTAGCTCCAGCCCTTTTCCTCACGCAGGTCCTTGTTCAGCCGTGAGAGGAAGCCGCCGCCGAGCACGTCGTTGGCAAGCCCCAGTGCCTCGGTATCGGCCTTGCGCCCGGTGATTGGCAGGACGCGTCCGGCCATGATCACCGACTGCGGCGAATTGGGGCGGTCGATCAGGACGATGCGCCCCTGCGCGGCCGGTACGGCAGCGCCGAGCGGCTTGACTGGGGCAGCGCTCTTCGGAGCCTTCCATGCACCGAAGGCCTGTTCCAGCATCGGCTTGAGCCGGTCCATGGTGATGTCGCCAACGACGGTGATGCGCGCGAGGTCGGGGCGCAGCCACTTGTCGTGCGCGGCGCGCAGCGCGGCAGGCGTCAGCGCTGCGAGCGAGGCGGCATTGCCCAGGCCATCGGTCGGCTGCGCATAGGGGTGCTGGCCGAAGAGGGTGGAGCCCAGCGCGCGCAGGGCCATGGCATTGGGCGAGGAGAGCTTCTGCGCCAGTTCCGCCTCGGCCTGCGCCTTCACCCGCGCGACGTCGGCGGGCTTGAAGGCGGGATGCAGGACGAGGTCGGCCATCAGGTCGAGCGAGGGTGCCAGATTGTCCGAGAGCGCCGAGAGGGTGACGGTGCTGGTATCGAGCGAGCCGTCGATCTGGATCTGTGCGCCCAGGCGCTCCTGCGCTTCGGCGATGGCGGTTGCATCGAGGCGGTCGGTGCCCTGGTCGAGCATCTCCAGCATCATGCCTTGCGTACCGGGCGTATCGAGCGCGTCGGCAGCATAGCCGGCATCGAAGTCCATCGAGAGGACCAGCTTGGGCACGGCGGTGCGGCGGGCCAGTGCGACCGGGATGCCGTTCGACAAGGTCGCGTGCTCGATGGCCGGGAATGCGAGTTCACCGACCGGTTGCACCGGCGGGAATTCGCGCTTGGGCGCCGGGGCCAGCGCGGGGGCCTCGGCATGCGGATCGGCAGGCGGCGCGGCGTGATCGGCCTCGTCGCCCCAACCGCCCATCGTGTCGCCGCTTTCGGTGCGCGGACCGGGCACGACGTTCAGCGCATAGACCGGGCGCGACATCCACTTGTTGAGCGCGGCCTTGACCTGTGCCGGCGTCAGGGCGGCCATAGCGGCAAGGTCGCGCTTGTACTTGGCCGGATCGTCCGAATAGACCTGCCCCTCGGCCAGCGTCGCGCCCTTGCCGTAGAAGCCGCCGACGCGCTCGAGCCCGCCGATCTCACCCGAAAGGGTGCTGACGACGGCGCGGCGCACTTCGTCCTCGGTCGGCCCGTCGCGCAAGTAGTCGGCAAGGACCTTGTCGAAGGCCGCTTCGGCCACGGCGCGGTCCACGCCGGGCTTCACGTCCATCGTCATCTGCAGGAAGCTGAGCTGCTCGAAAACCTGGTCGAAGGCGGTCACCGCGACGGCCAGTTGCTTGCCGCGCACCAGTTCGTTGTCGAGCCGCGAGCTGGCAAGACCGCCCAGAATGTGCAGACCGACCTTGAGAGCGGGCGTATCCGGATCGTTGATGCCGGGCGCGGTCCAGTTGCGGGTCAGCCGCAGGACCGGGACCTGGTCGGTAATGTCGCGCGATAGCGGGGCGGGCAGGGTGACCGGCCCGGCCTTGACCGGCTCGATCTCGGGCCCGCGGGGGATCTGGCCGAACCATTTTTCTACCTTGGGCCGGGCCGTGGCCGCATCGATGTCACCGGACAGGACGAGGACGACGTTGTTGGGACCGTAGTGTTCAGTGAACCACTTGCGAACGTCGGTAAGTGTCGCGGCGTCGAGGTCCGCCATCGAACCGATGGTGGCGTGGCGATAGGGATGGCCGACGGGCAGGAGGCCGTCCGCCTGCGCATAGTCGAACAGGCCGTATGGCTGGTTGTCGCCCTGGCGCTTCTCGTTCTGGACAACGCCGCGCTGCTTGTCGAGCTTGTCCTGGGTGACTGCGGGCAGCAGCCATCCCATGCGGTCGCTTTCCATGAACAGCGCAAGGTCGAGTGCGCCGGTCGGTACCGTCTCGACGTAGTTCGTGCGGTCGTACCAGGTCGAACCGTTGGTCGGCGTCGATCCGGCCGCCTCGAGCGGCACGTCGAAGTCGGGCACATTGGCCGAGCCGCCGAAGAACAGGTGCTCGTAGAGATGGGCAAAGCCGGTATGGCCGCGCGGTTCGTTCTTCGATCCGACCTTGTAGTAGAGCGTCACCGAAACGATCGGGGCCTTGCGGTCGGTGTGGACGATGGTCGTCAGCCCGTTGGCGAGGACGAACTTTTCGAAAGGTATGTCGACCTTGGCGACGAGTTCCTGCGGGGTCGCCGTTCCGGTGTCGCTCGCGGCCGGGGCGACTTGCGCGCTCTGCGTCTGCGCGGGTGGTGCGGCGGCGGTGCTCGCCGTAGGCAGGGCTGAAAGGAGAAGTGCGGCGGCAAGCGCAGTGGCGCTCGTGAGGGGCAGAATTCTCATGAGCCGAGGTCTAGCACGCTGCGGCCGACAGGCCAGCGATTCCATGACGCGCGACGACGCGATCCACATATGCGTGGGCCGCCTTTTTGCATTCTTGATCCCGGACAATTGAATCCGCTGCATAAGGTCCCAAATGGACCGGATAAAAAGTATCGCAGCGGTCCTTGTGTTGCAAAAATGCAACACTATATCGTCGGGATCAGGAGGCACGAAAGACCATGAATCTCGAAAAGTTCACCGACCGGGCCAAGGGGTTCCTTCAGGCGGCGCAGACCGTGGCCATCCGTCTGAACCACCAGCGCATCAGTTCCGAGCACATCCTCAAGGCGCTGCTCGACGATCCCGAAGGCATGGCCGCCGGGCTCATCAAGCGTGCGGGCGGCAATCCGCAGTTCGCGACCGACGAACTCGACAAGGCGCTGGCCAAGGTGCCGGTGGTCTCGGGCAGCGGTGCCCAGGGGGCGCCGGGTCTCGACAACGATGCCGTGCGCGTTCTCGACGCGGCGGAGCAGGCTGCGACCAAGTCCGGCGACAGCTTCGTCACTGTCGAGCGGCTGCTGCTTGCGCTGGTGCTTGCCAGCACGACGCCGGCCGGTCAGGCGCTCAAGGCGGCCAATGTCACTGCGCAGGCGCTCGAAGCCGCGATCACCGAACTGCGCGGCGGCCGCACCGCCGACAGCGCGGGCGCGGAGAATGCCTACGACGCGATGAAGAAATATGCGCGCGACCTCACCGAAGCGGCGCGCGAGGGCAAGCTCGACCCGGTCATCGGCCGCGACGAGGAGATCCGCCGCACCGTGCAGATCCTTGCCCGGCGCACCAAGAACAACCCCGTCCTTATCGGCGATCCCGGTGTCGGCAAGACCGCCATTGCCGAGGGCCTCGCGCTGCGCATTGCCAATGGCGACGTGCCAGACAGCCTCAAGGACCGGCGTCTCATGGCGCTCGACATGGGCGCGCTGATCGCGGGCGCGAAGTACCGCGGCGAGTTCGAGGAACGCCTCAAGGCCGTGCTCGACGAAGTGAAGGGCGCCGAGGGCGACATAATCCTGTTCATCGACGAGATGCATACGTTGATCGGTGCGGGCGCTTCGGAAGGCTCGATGGACGCGGGCAACCTGTTGAAGCCCGCGCTCGCGCGCGGCGAGCTGCACTGCATCGGTGCAACCACGCTCGACGAGTACCAGAAGTACGTCGAGAAGGACGCCGCGTTGCAGCGCCGCTTCCAGCCCGTCTTCGTGGGCGAGCCGACGGTCGAGGACACCATCTCGATCCTGCGCGGCCTCAAGGAGAAGTACGAGCTGCACCACGGCGTGCGGATCACCGATGGCGCGATCGTGGCGGCTGCGACCCTGTCCAACCGCTACATCACCAACCGCTTCCTGCCCGACAAGGCGATCGACCTCATGGACGAGGCCGCGAGCCGAATCCGCATGGAAGTGGAGAGCAAGCCCGAGGAAATCGAAAAACTCGATCGCCGGATCATCCAGCTCAAGATCGAGGAATCGGCGCTGGGCAAGGAGACCGACGAGGCTTCGGCCGACCGGCTCAGGTCCCTGCGCGAGGAACTGGCGAACCTCGAGCAGCAGTCGAGCGAGCTGACGACCCGCTGGCAGAACGAGCGCGACAAGATCGCCGCCGAAGGCAAGCTCAAGGAGCAGCTCGATGCAGCGCGCCTCGAACTGGAGCAGGCCCAGCGTTCGGGTGATCTCGCCCGTGCAGGCGAATTGTCATACGGCACGATCCCGAACCTGGAAAAGCAGCTCGCCGAGGCGCAGGACCAGTCGGCCAATGCGCTGCTGCGCGAGGAAGTGACCGAGGACGACATCGCCGGTGTCGTCAGCCGCTGGACCGGTGTGCCGGTCGACAAGATGCTCGAGGGCGAGCGCGAGAAGCTGCTCAAGATGGAGCAGGTGATCGGTGAGCGCGTGATCGGGCAGGAGCAGGCCGTGCAGGCGGTGTCCAAGGCCGTCCGCCGTGCCCGGGCAGGTCTGCAGGACCCGAACCGCCCGCTCGGCTCGTTCCTGTTCCTCGGCCCGACGGGCGTCGGCAAGACCGAGCTGACCAAGGCGCTGGCCGGCTTCCTGTTCGACGACGACAGCGCGATGGTTCGCATCGACATGTCCGAGTTCATGGAAAAGCACGCGGTGGCTCGCCTGATCGGCGCGCCTCCGGGTTATGTCGGCTACGAGGAAGGCGGGGTGCTGACCGAGGCGGTGCGGCGCCGGCCCTATCAGGTCGTGCTGTTCGACGAGGTCGAGAAGGCGCACCCGGACGTGTTCAACGTGCTGCTGCAGGTGCTGGACGACGGCCGCCTGACCGATGGGCAGGGCAGGCTGGTGGACTTCACCAATACCCTGATCATCCTCACCTCGAACCTGGGCAGCCAGTACCTGACCCAGATCGAGGATGGCAAGGACGTCGAGAGCGTGGAGCCGCAGGTGATGGAAGTCGTTCGCGCGCACTTCCGGCCCGAGTTCCTCAATCGTCTCGACGAGATCATCCTGTTCCACCGCCTTGGCCAGGACCACATGGGCCCGATCGTCGAGATCCAGGTCTCGCGGGTGCAGAAGCTGCTCAAGGACCGCAAGATCGAGCTCGACCTGACCGATGCCGCCAAGCGCTGGCTGGGCCGAGTCGGCTACGATCCGGTCTACGGTGCGCGGCCGCTCAAGCGGGCGGTCCAGCGCTACCTGCAGGATCCGCTTGCCGAGAAACTGCTGGCCGGCGAGATCCCCGACGGCTCGACCGTGCGGATCGACGACGGCGACGGCGCCCTGGCGATCGCCGTGGAGTAAACGAAATGGGCGGGATCTGCGAAGATCCCGCCCTTTTTACATGTACCGGATAAGTCGGGCTTACTGCGGTCCGCCGAAGATGTCCGCCATCTTCACGCGCGCCCCCACGAAGAAGAAGCGACCGACTGCGCTGACCGGCGTATTGAGGCCCGATTCGGCGCCTGCATAGTTAAGCAGGGCGAACGAGGGCTTCTGGTCGAACATGTTGTTCACGCCGCCATAGAATTCGAACCGATCCGATGCCTGGACCCGGAAGCTGAGATCGTGGGTGAAGCGCTCCTTGTACTTCAGGTACTCCGGCGCGACGATATCCGGGTTGCTGGCAATGGTCTGGCGGTCGAAGCGATAAGTGCTTGATGCATAGTTGATCTGCCAGTCGAAACTGACCGGGCCCTTGGCCCAGGTAAGGTCGGTGGTGATCTGGAACTTGGGCGATCCGGGCAGATAGGCCTTGTTGATCGCATCGGCGCCCGGGACGGGGACGAACTTCAGCTCATGCAGGTAATTGCCCACGAGGCGCAGACCGAAAGTCCCGGCGCTGTCGGTCGGGTGCAAGTAGCTGACGGTGAAATCGAGCCCGGACGTCTTGAAGTTCGCGACGTTGAACGGCGAAAGCGTGAAGCCCGAGATGTAGCCCGGGTTGGCGTCACCGGAACCCTGCCGCGCGATAAGGTCGCAGTAGGCGTTGTCGAGCGACTGCTGGTCCACGCAAAGTCCGGCAAGCTGATCCGCGCTGGCGGTGTTGATGGCATCGTCGATCTTGATGTCATACCAGTCAGCCGTCACGACAAGGCGCGGAATGAAGCTGGGCTGGATCACCACGCCTGCGGTAAAGGTCTTGGCGGTTTCCTCGCGCAAATCCGGATTGGCGGTGACGAGGCCGCCAACCCGGTTGGGCTGGCCGATGAACGTGGCCGGATTGGCTACGCCCAGGCTGGTCAGCAGGGCCTGACAGTTCGCGGCGCGGTATTGGCTGCCGTTCTGCACCTGCACGAAGCTGCAGGGATCGTTTACCGGCAGGAAAGTCTGCGAGGTCGCCCCGAACAGTTCGGTGATGTTGGGCGCACGGACTGCGTGCGAGTAGGTGCCGCGCAAGGCAATGTCGCGAACCGGCGCCCAGTTGCCGCCGAACTTCCAGGCCGTCGTGGAACCGACGGTGGAATAGTCGGAATAGCGGATGGCCGCATCCACATCCAGGCGGTGGGCGAAGGGCATGTCGGCAAGCAGCGGCGCATTGACCTCGGCGAATGCTTCCCAGACGTCGAACCGGCCCTTCGAGCCGCCCAGCACGTTCGTCCAGGTCAGGCCCTGCGCAACCAGCGGATCGGGAGTGAAGTTGCTCTTTTCCTTGCGGTATTCTCCGCCGACCGCGAAGCCGAGCGGACCGCCGGGAAACGCGAACGTGGACCCGGTGTTGCCGGTGATCGCGCCGCTGACGACATGCTGGGTCAGCTTCGTGCGGTCGGTGGTATCGGCAGTGATCCAGTCGATGGCTTCCTGCGAGGCGACGCCTTCGCCGAAGATGTTGAGCGGGACACAGTCGCCCGGCGAGAACGTCACCGGCGGGATTGGAGCGCGCGTGTAGACGGCGGGCTGAAACGGTGTCCATCCTGGCATCACGTTGGCCCGGCAGGTCACACCGCCAGCGCCATCGCTCACCGCGTCGATGGCGGCGTAGAAGCGGTCGCTCAGGATATTGCCGATGTAGTCCGCGGTGACCTTGGTCTGCCCATAGACATAGGAAAGGTCGTAGGAAAGGTTGGGCGTGAGGTCGCCTTTGGCCCCTATGACCGTGCGGATGGTCTCGCGCTCGATGTCTTCGCCGCGGCGGCCGAAATCGAAGTTGTCGCGATTGACCAGGACCCCGGCGGGACCGAAGGGGTCGCCGAACGGGCTAACGGGAAAGATGAACGGGCGGACGGCGTCCGGGATGTACGGATTGTCGGCCTGAATGAAGAGGTAATAGTCGTAAGTTGGCTGGCCGAGGCTGAACGACTGCGTGTTGGCGTACTTGCCTTCCGCATAAAGCGTGAAGGCATCGCTGAAGTCGAAATGTGCGACCGCGCTGACGATGTCGCGATTGATCTCAGGCAGCAGATCGTTGCCGTAGTCCGCGACAAGGGTGCCGTTGCCGCCGCGGCGATACAGGTACGGCTGCACACCCGGCGGCGTGGGCTGCAGGACTTCGCCGGGGTCGAAAGGGGTTCCTTGTGCTCCGAAGAAATCGGGAACGCCGTCGTAATTGACGTCGATGCCTCCTGCGCGCGACGTGTCGAAATAGTGGACGTCATCGAGCGGCACATAGAACGGTTCCCCGTCGACGAGCTGGCCTGTCGAGGAGATTTTGTCAGGATTGAAATAGAACCCTGTACGGTTCGTGCCCGAATAGCGCTTGCGCTGCTGCTGGGTCAGCCGATCCTGCTCACCATGTTCCCACGCGATCGCGAAGTTGCCCCGGCCCTGTGCGAAATTGTGGCCTGCGGTGAGGGCGATCAGGCGCTGTCCGGCGTCGCCGCGGCTGGAGATGCCGTTCTGCACGCGGGCGGTCACGCCTTCGAAGTCTTTCTTCTGGACGAAGTTGACGACGCCTGAAACGCCGTCCGCGCCATAGATGGCCGAAGCCCCGCCGGTCAGCACCTCGACCCGCTCGATGAGGTCGGTCGGGATAGTGTTGATATCGACGGCCTGGAGCCCCTTGAAGGCAGCGACCTGGCGCCTGCCGTCGATGAGCACGAGGGTGCGCTCGGCACCGAGATTACGCAGGTCCAGCAAGTTGAGGCCGGTGGTCCCGATGCCCGCGCGATCTCCGCTGCTGTCAAAGGAACTGAAGGAGTTCTGCAGCGCGGGTATCGTCTGGAGGTAATCTGTCAGGTTGACCGTGCCGGACGAGGCGATGTCCTCATTGGTGACGGTGATCACGGGATTGGCAGCAGACAGTTCCGGTCGTGCGATGCGCGAGCCCGTGACGATGATCGGATTGCCTTGTTCCGCTGCATCGGCCGCATCCTGGGCGGAAGCAGTATTAGTGCCGCCAATGGCCAATGCCGCAAGGCAGATTGCACTGTGAAGTACCGCCTTGGTTGGAATCGCTTTCACTATCTTTGCCCCTCTGCTGTGATTGTCCATCGACAGCGCATCTGGAATTGACGAACCCTTATTTCCGTTGTGACAGGATCTGTTCTTCGCACTTTCAAATCGCGAAGTTAGATTCCGCGCCCAAACCGCGGCACGATGAATATCGCTTCATGGTGAAGATTGTGTTGACGCAAGTGACAGATGTGCAACACCATGTTGCTCGCGCACGGGCGGGAGAGGCGCTTGCCCGACCGCGATTCCAGCGACCTCGCGGGCATGCAAGGCGAAGCGGGATATCGCGCAGCACCGATCAATGTACGCCGCGCGTGCAACGCTCGAAGTGAATGTCTTTATGGATTAGATGCTTGGCGCCATGTCCTGCCAGGCATCTGCACTTATTTCACTCGTCGCATCTTGATCGCGCGCTGTCCGTTCACCGAGACAAAGTAGGTGCCAAGGGCGCCGCGTGTCATTTTGTCTGCATTGCCAATAAAAAGGGAGCGGTAAACCGTTGGTCTACCGCTCCCTGATCAAGGCAATCTCACTTGGAGATTTCTCAGTATTTCGCCGTCAGGCCGACGAAGAATGTCCGACCCAGCACGTCGTACACAGACGGGAATGTATTCGCCGCATTGTATGCCGTACCACCTGCTGCCGAACCGACGATCGGAGGCTGCTTGTCGAATGCGTTCTGGATCCCGAGGCGAAGCGTATAAGATTCCTCCACGTTGAAATTCGCGGTGAAGTCAAAGTAGCTGACGCTGGGGATCTTGGACTTCAGGATGTCCGTTCCGGAGTCTTCCTTGACGCCGCCAATGAGGCGCCAGCGACCGGCAAGATTGAAATCGTCGCCGCCGAAGGTGAGCGTTGCAGTGTGCTTCCACTTGGGCATGGGAGCAAAGTTGCAGGCAAAGCCGAAACGACCGGCACATTCGGTTTCCGGAAGGAACGATGCGCCCTGCTTCTTGTAGGTGGCCACATAGGTTCCAGCAACGTTCAGGCCGACAGTGTAGGCACCGACAGGGCGCTTGTAGTCGAACTGAACGTCGACGCCGCGTGTCGTGCGCGATGCCGCGTTGAACTGGAACTGGTCGACGCCGAAGTCGATCCCGCCCGAGAGCGAGCCGCTGAGGGCGTTGCGGTGGATCGCCTGGCAATAGGCACTATTTGCATCCTGAATGATGCTATAGCACGCATCCACGACGTTCTGCGGCGAGCCGCCGAGCGTGTCGATCGCATTCTTGATCTTGATGTCGTAGTAGTCGACCGACAGGGTCATGCCAGGGATGCTCGGCGGATTGAGCACGACACCCACTGTGATCGTGTTGGCCTTTTCTGCTTTCAGATCGAGATTGCCGCCGGAGAAGGCGTTGATCTGTCCCGCGACCGGCTCTGGGATGCGGCCAATCTGGCCAACAGGAGCGCCTGTAGCGATGCAAAGGTCGGTCAGAGTGGCATTGCCGACTGGATTGTCGCCAGCGCAGGGATCCGTGTCGAGGTTGTCGATGCTCGACACCTGCGGAGTGGCAAGTTCGTACATGTTCGGGGCACGAACGGCTCGTTGGAACATACCGCGCAGGCGAACACCATCGACCGGCATCCAGTTCGCGCCGGCCTTCCAGGTGAAGACGCTGCCTACGGACGAGTAATCCGAGTAGCGCGCGCCAGTCTCAAGAGTGAGCTCGCGGAATCCCGGGCGGTCAGAGACAACCGGGATCAGCAATTCGCCGTAGGCTTCCTTCACGTCGTAACTGAACGCAGGGAAGGGAATGCCCTGACCGTATCCGATCAGATCGCCCGACGCAAAAGCGTCGTCGATGTCGGCACGCGCCTTTTCCTTACGGTATTCGATGCCCAGCGCGACACCGATATCGGTGTCCGACCACGGGGAGATGGAGCCGAAGCTACCCGAAAGAGCTGCACCAGCGACCCACTGCTGCGTTACGTCGCGCTCCCGACCACTTGCCGAAATGAACGAAACGGCATCGGGCGTGAGGGGGTCGGTCGTGAACAGATTGATCGGAACGCAGCCGTTGCTTGCGTCACGGCAGACGATGTCCGATCCCACCTGAACAGCGTCCAATGCCTGCGCGACGCGCGCGTAGGTGATGTCGTTAAGATAGGCGATGTTGCGGGTCGTCTTGGCGTACTGTCCGAAGACGTCGTAGCTCCAAGTGTCGGAAAGATCGCCGCGAACACCCAGCACGGCCTGCCAGGATTCGTTATCGTAAGTGGTAGTGCGGCCACCGCTTTCGACAATACGCCTACGAATGTTTACAGTCGTCGAACCGTCGGCATTGATCGTTCCAATGCCGTTGAAGAACAGATCGCGCTGCTGATCGGTCAGGTACGGGTTGTCAGGGAAGATATTGAAGGAATAGCCGAAGGTGCCAGTCGGCGCGCTCTGGCTGTTGACCTTGCTGCGAATGTAGCTTCCGCGACCGTAAACTTCGACGCCATCGGCAACTTCGTACTTGGCAAGGACGGTGCCGAGCCAACGCTCCTGGGGAGTGATCAGGTAGTTCGGCGGGGCGTAGTTATAGGGCTCATAGAACGGAACCAGGTCATTGCCGGCGCCGACCTGGTAGTAGTCGGCATCGGTGTCCGCAAAGGTGTTGTCGAAAACTGTCGGGACAGCCGTGGAGGAACCGCCGGGCGAAACCAGGTCGTCGGAGTCGAGCGCGAAGGCAGAGAACTTGCGAGCCGATTGGTAAATGAGTCCCCGCTTGAGGTAGCCGACGGAAGCAACGATGTTGCCGCGGTCGCCCAGTTCAAGTCCGCCCGTCAGGTTGAGGTCATATACCGGGGCGTCGCCGCGGCTCGTCAACTGTGTCGAGCCGTCGAAGCGAAGGCCCTTGAACTCGTCGTCGAGGACGAAGTTGACAACGCCGGACACGGCGTCCGAACCATAAACGGCAGATGCGCCACCGGTCAGGACATCGACGCGCTTGATCAACGAAGTCGGGATCGAGTTTACGTCGACTACGCCGTTATAATCGTAGGAAACCATTCGCTTGCCATCGACAAGCACGAGGGTGCGCTGATCTCCGAGGCCGCGCAGGTTCAGCGATGCGGCGCCCGGGTTGCCGTTATTGACCGCCGGACCGCTTTCGGGAAGGAACTGGGGGTTGGAGGCGAGAAGAGATTCGACGCTCGGGGAGTTGAACTCTTTGAAGGTGTCGCCATTGACTACCGAGACCGGGCTCGAAGAAGTGAGGTTCGGGCTGGTGATGCGCGAACCCGTCACGATGATCACTTCACCGGTATCGGCGTCGTCCGCAGGCTGCTCTTGAGCTTGTGCATGGCCTGCAATCAGGATCGCAGAGACTGACAAGCAGGTCCCGCTCCGCAGGACGGCCTTCTTGATTAAGTTTTTCACAATTGGTGTCCCTTATTTTCGTGCGCTTGCCGATTGTGTGACCAAGCTGGGCAAGCAACCCGTTTTTGACGGCAGGGAAGAATGTCTTCCTTTTGTCATCCGGCTTTGTTGCTCTGCGGGAAGGGCCTTTCAATGGTTATCGTAGCTCGTGTGTAAATTGTGTCGCAAGCTGTGTTATCGGCGCAACAGTGCGGTTTTGCGCGAGATTTTGACCCGCGCGACGTAAATTCGCACCATTCCACGGTGCTGGGATATAGAGCATTGGTTTTGGCGATCCGAACGGTAAATTTCTTGCGCAGAGGTGGCTTGGAGAGACTGCAAGTTGCCCATGCTTCTTCGCTCCCCGTCCGTCTTTCTATGCGAAGCGTTTGAATTTTGCCTTCGTCTGTTTCCGGCCGGCGGATATCGCCGGATAATTTTCTTGCGCATTGACCAGCCGCGAAGGGGCATTTAATCGATTGATTAAATCGCCTGCGGATGAGCAGGGTGAGTGCAGGAAAAAGGAAACGGGATGAAACTCGACAGCTCTGTGTCTGCGGTGGTGACCGGGGCGGCCTCGGGCCTGGGAGCGGCGACAGCGCGTGCTCTTGCGGCGAAGGGCGTCAAGGTTGCGATCTTCGATCTCAGTGCCGAGGCGGGCGAGGCCCTTGCCGCTGAAATCGGCGGCGTGTTCTGCGCGGTCGACGTGACTGACGATGCCAGTGTCGATGCCGGTTTCGAAAAGGCGCGGGCGGCCAATGGGCAGGAACGCGTGCTCGTCAATTGCGCCGGCATCGCGCCTGCATCCAAGACTGTAGGCAAGAACCGGGAAACCGGCGCGCCGCGTGCGCATGACATGGGCCTGTTCGAGAAGGCGGTCGGAATCAACCTCGTGGGCACATTCCGCTGCATTTCCAGGTCGGCGGCGGGAATGGTGACGCTCGATCCGGTGGACGAAGATGGCGCGCGCGGGGCCATCGTAAATACCGCTTCGGTCGCGGCGCAGGACGGACAGATCGGCCAGGCCGCCTATGCGGCGTCGAAGGGCGGCGTGCTGGCCATGACCCTGCCGATCGCGCGCGACCTGATGAACGAAGGGATTCGCGTGAACACGATCCTGCCGGGCATTTTCGAAACGCCGATGATGACCGGTATGCCCGACCAGGTGCAGCAGGCGCTTGCGGCCATGGTTCCGTTCCCCAAACGGCTCGGAAAAGCGGCGGAATACGCGGCATTGGCGCTTTTCATGCTTGAACATGACTACATGAACGGCGAAGCGGTCCGTCTCGACGGAGCGATCCGCATGGGGCCGAAATGACAGTGCAGGACAGAAGAGTGCGATGAAGGGGCAGCCGATGGCGAAGGGTGAAGGTGAGGTTGCCGGCGTACCGCCCGGTGCCCGCGCCCTGCTGCTGGATACGGCCAGTGAGATCATGCGCGATGGCGATGTCATCGACATTTCGCTGTCCGAACTGAGCCTGCGCTCAGGCCTCAACTCCGCGCTGGTGAAGTACTATTTCGGGAACAAGGCCGGGCTGCTCAAGGCGCTGCTGGACCGGGACTGGAAAGCGATCGTCACCAGTGTCGACGCGCTGGTTGCCAAGGACGGCTGGGACCCGGAAGCCAAGCTCCGCCGTCACCTGTGGAAGGTCGTCGATACCTTCTACACGGTGCCCTATCTCAACCGCCTGACGATGCGCGTGATCCGCGAAAGCGACGATACCGAAGCGCGCCGCATTGCCGACAGCTATCTCTCGCCGATGTACCGCGCCTACGAACAGCTCATCGGCGACGGGGTCAAGGCAGGTGCGTTTCGTGAAATCGATCCGCAATTATTCTACTTTACCGTGACCGGCGCGGTAGACCGGTTCTTCTCGGCGCGTCTCGTGCTCAAGCATTGCTTCGATCAGGATACGTTGACCGAGGAACTGCGCGACCGCTACCGCGAACACACCATCGACATCATCATGGCAGGCATCCTTGCGCGCTGAAAAAAGCCCCTTCTGGCATATCGGAGTGATCGGCGGATCGGGACTGGCCGCCGGTATCGACCTTGACGAGGCGCAGGAGATTCCGGTTTCCAGCCCGTTCGGCGAACCTTCCGGGCCGGTTACGACCGGCCGTCTGAACGGCGTGCGTTTCACCTTCATCGCGCGCCACGGGGCAGGGCACGTGCTGCCGCCCTCGCAAGTGAACTACCGCGCCAACATCGACGTGCTCAAGCGTTGCGGTGTTACGGATGTGCTCGCGCTGTCGGCAATCGGTTCGCTGCGCGAGGCGATGGCACCGGGAGATTTCGTGGCGGTCGACCAGTTCATCGATCGCACCGTGGGGCGCAACAACAGCTTCTTCGGCCCCGGCATGGTCGCCCATGTCAGTCTTGCCGATCCAGTCTGCCGCCGCCTTGCCGGCATGGCGACCTCGGCGGCACGGCTGGCCGGTGCCAGCGTTCATGAAGCCGGTTGCTATATCGCCATCGACGGGCCGCAATTCTCCACCCGGGCGGAAAGCCTGATGTATCGCGATTGGGGCGCCGACGTCATCGGCATGACCGCCATGCCCGAGGCGCGCCTAGCCCGTGAGGCGGAACTGCCTTACGCCTTGCTGGGCATGGTCACCGACTACGACTGCTGGCGCGGCGCGGGCGCGACGGTAGAGGTTTCCGAAGTGCTGGAAGTGATGAAGGCCAATGCCGAACTGGCGCGGCAGGCTGTGCGCGCACTGGCCGCCAACCTGCCGGCCCGCCGCGAGCCCAGCCCCTTCGATTACGCGCTGGAACACGCGCTGGTGACCGCGCCGGAAGCGCGCGATCCGCAACTCGTGGCGCGGCTGGATGCGGTGGCCAGTCGGATACTCGGCGAGGGCGCCTGACCTCCGTTCGAGGAGGGGCATGCGCTCCGCGTTGCTACTGAGTGCAAAAAAGGCCCCTCCGCGGATCTTCCGGGAGGGGCTTTTCTGTTTGCCGGGATCGGATTGTCAGTTGCTGCCGGGGCCGCCGCCCGAGAAGGCATCGGCGATCGAGCAGGCCGCCGGGCCGAGAATGACGACGAACAGGGTCGGCAGAATGAACAGGATGAGCGGCACGGTCATGATCGCGGGCAGGCGCGCGGCCTTTTCTTCGGCGCGCATCATGCGCTCGTTGCGGAATTCGGCCGAGAGCACGCGCAGGGCCGAGGCCAGCGGCGTACCGTAGCGCTCGGTCTGGATCATCGTCGTGACGACGCCTCTGACGGCATCGAGATTGACACGCCAGGCGAGGTTCTCGAAAGCCTGTCGGCGTTCGGTGAGGAATGACAGTTCGATCGAGGTGAGCGAGAATTCGTCGCCCAGTTCCGGATAGGCCCGGCCCAGTTCGCGGGCAACGCGTTCGAACGAGGCGTCGACGGTCAGGCCGGCTTCGGCGCAGATGACCAGCAGGTCGAGCGCGTCCGGGAGCCCCTTGCGGATCGCGTCGGTGCGCTTGGTGATCATGTTCTGGATGAAGATGTCGGGGCCCTTGTAGCCCGCCAGAAGCGCGACGGCGAAACCGCCGAACTTCTTGAAACTGCTCCATTCCGGAAAGTAGTTGATGCCGTAGATCACGATCGCGGCAGTGACGCCCAGTACGATCGGCGCGACGAGGCGCGCGAAGACAACGGCGACGGCCCACTCCTTGTTGCGGATACCTGCCTGTGCCAGCTTCTGCTGGATTTCCTTTAGCTGGCTGTCCTGCAAGACCTTCAGGGAGCCGAGGAAGGCGCCCATCTTGTCGGTGGTGTCGTTGCGGCGCACCACGCTCTGGCGCTTGCGCGCGGTCGTGGTGATACCGGCCTTGAGCGCTTCGCGGCGCTGGTTGAGCGACTTGACGCGCTTGGCCATCGGGTCGCGCACGGTGACCGCGGCATAGATGGCGAACATCATCGCGACGGCGGCCACGGCAGCCAGCAGCGTCGCGACGAAGACAACGTCGAAACCGAGGAGCGTCGGGCCGGATGCTTGTTGGATCATCGTTTCCAGTCCCTCAGATTTCGAAGCTGACCATCTTGGCCATGATGAAGGCGCCGATGCCCATCCAGACCATGCCGCCCAGTCCCGCGACGATCAGACGCTCGTCGATAAAGAATTCGCCGATGTAGCCGGGGTTGATCCACCAGATCATGGCGAAGACGATGAAGGGCAGGGAGCCGACGATGTAGGCGGAGGCTTTCGATTCCGAGCTCATCGCGCGGATCTTGAGCTTCATCTGCGCGCGCTTGCGCAGCACGTCTGCCAGGTTGGCAAGCGTTTCGGCCAGGTTGCCGCCGGTTTCGCGCTGGATGGCGAGGGTAATGCAGAAGAAGTTGAATTCCGGCATCGCCAGGCGGTCGGCGGTTTCCTGGAGCGCATCCTCCATGGTCTTGCCGATCTTGATGCGCTCGGTAACGAGCTTGAATTCCACGCCGACCGGGCCGGGAACTTCCTTGGCGACCACGCTCAGCGTTTCGGTGACCGGTAGACCCGAGCGCAGGCCGCGAACGAGCAGTTCGATGGCGTCGGGGAACTTCACGGTGAAGGCGTTCGAACGGCGCTTGATGAAATGGCCGACCACGGAGTGGGGCAGGCCCGCGCCGAGGAAGAGACCGAACGCCAGCGACAGGAAGAACGCGCCCGACTTTAGGAAAAACACGATGGTGACGGCAAGGGCAATGCCGACCGAGGTGTAGATGTATTGCGACAGGGTCCAGGACAGGCCCGAGCGGTGCAGGCGCAGGGCCAGCGCGTCGATGCGCGATCCGGACCCGGCGATGTGGTGCATCTTGGGTTTGCGGGCGGCCACGGCCTTGCGCATCTGGGCCTCGACCCGCGCGGTCGCGCTTTCCGAGTGACGAAAGCGCAGGCTGCTCAGGCGGCGCGCGGATTCCTTGGTCGGCGAGGGGCCCGAAAATGCCAAGAAGAGGAGCACGATGATGCTCGTCATTCCCGCTACGACCAGTATCAGCTGAAGTGCGTTCATGCTGTCCTATGCCTTCTGCCCAAGCCTCTTGCCGCGTTCCCGTCCGGGAGGGTGTCCCCCCGGCAGGGATCAGGCGTCGGCTGCGGCCTTCTTGCTGACCTTGTTCATCACCGACTTGATATCGAGCTTGCCGAGCAGCGACTTGCCGCCGGCCAGCGAAATCGCGGTATCGTCGCCGGTGTCGGTGATCATCCGGGCGAGTTCGCGAACGGCGCTACCGGCCTTGCTGGAACGGTTCGCATCGGCGAAAGTCTGGCCGAGCTTGGCCGCCATCGATGCCGCCTTGAGGTCGTAGGGGATCGAGAGCTGGATCTTGTTCTCGATCGAGGCCTCGAAGTCGGACTTGCTGATTTCGGCAAGGCTGGACTGGACCTTGTTGGCCACGACCACCACGCGCGCGTGCGGTGCGTGCGACTTGAGCCACGAGAGCATGCGGATCGCATCGCGCGCCGAGGCCAGGGTCATCTCGGTCACGAGGACCACGACGTTCACATCGGCAACGAGCTGCGGGAAGTTGATCAGCATGTTGCGCGGCATGTCGATGACGGTCATCTCGAAGGCCTGGCGAAACTCTTCCTCAAGCTGCACGAAGGCAGCCCCGTCCGTCATCAGCGGCGCGTTGATCGGCGCTTCGGCGGAGAGAATTGCGAGGTTGTCGTTCGCGCGGATCATGGCGCGTTCGATGAACAGGCCGTCGATGCGGCTGGGGTTCTCGATCGCGTCGGTCAGGCCGCGCCCGGGCTCGAGGTCGAGGCTCAGCGCGCCGGTGCCGAAGTGGATGTCGAGATCGAGCAGTGCGGTCGGCAACTTGTGGTCGGCGCTGAACAGCCATGCCAGCGAAGTGGCGAGCGTCGAGGAACCCACGCCGCCGCGCGTGCCGATCACGGCCGTGGCGATATGCTGGCGCACCGCGCCCGCGTCATGGCTCTTGGGCGCAGCGAAGACCGTCTGCGCCTGGGCCAGGGAATCGCGCACCTGCGCCGGCGAAAGCGGCTTGAGCAGGTAATCGTGGATGCCGCTGGCGATGAGGTCGCGATAGAGGCGAACGTCGTTAACCTGACCGATCGCGACAACGACCGTTCCCGGTTCGCAGACTTCGGCAAGGGCGTTGATGTCGTTGAGCGGATCGCCGCTTTCCGACAGGTCGACCATCAGGATGTTCGGGCTGGCGGTGATCGAGAGCGACTGCACGGCATTGCGCAGGCCGCCCTTGTTGCACTTCTCCGGCTGCCAGCCCATTTCCATCGCGATAGGACGCAGGACGTCGAGCGAGGCTTCGTCGCACAAGTAGGCGGCGAACTGGTCGCGTCCGTTGGGGCTCCCGGTCTTCCAGTGAGCGTTCATGGTTCAGTTCCCACCCTTGCTTGAAGTGTTGCTGAGGCCGCTGGCGCCGGTCGGTTGCGCCTTGCGGTAGATGTCGATCGCCTTCGAGGAACTCATGACCGAGGTTTCGCCGGTAGTCGTGGCGCCGCGCACGAGGTCCTCGGGGTCGGCGATCATCGCGGCGAGGTTGGAATTGGTTGCGCAGCCGTAATTGCTGCTCAGGCCGTTGGCGGGATTGGCATCGCTCTTGGCTGACCAGTCGGGGCACCCCGGGACGCTGGCCTTGGAGCGCGTGATGACCACGCGTGCCGTTCCGGCCGGGACATAACCTTCGGTGATCGGGGCGGATTCGCTCAGAAGCAGGCCGTACCGCGAAGCGACAGCCTCGATCGCGGAGCGGGTCGAGCTGTTGGCGGAGGGATCGTCGACATAGACCTTGTCGCCGTACTTCGCGCCCATCGCCTCGAACCAGCCGGCGAGGCGCTGCTGCTCGCCATAGGCAAGGCCCGAGCCGCCGGTCGATACGTCGAGCGTGTAGTTGACCTTCTCGACGACCGGCTGGTGGACGCTGTTCATCGAGCGGTTGGACGGAATGCCGCCGCACCCTGCAAGACCGAGGCCGAGGGCCAGAGCGAGGGCAGTGCCGGCGGCGCGGCTGGCGAATGCCATGTTCGGTTTGTGCATCGTCACTACCTTTCTCACTTCAGGGTGAAGCCGGGCCTGGCGGAGTCGTCGGCGGCCGTGCGCTTCGCCTTCTTCTTCGACTTGCCGCTGCCCGAGGCATCGCCGATGCCCGGACCCTCGACAGCCGAAGGCGACTGCGTGGGCTGGGGCGGCTTGGCTTCGCTGGCGCCGTCGCTGGCCATGTTGCCCAGCAGGCGCTGCAGTTCGTTGGGAGCCTGGAAGCCGTCGGTCGGCAACGCGATCTGGTTCGCATCGACCGGATTGACGAGATACGGGGTGACGACGATCACCAGTTCGGTCTCGCCGCGCTTGTAGCTCGTCGAGCGGAACAACGAGCCGAGGATCGGCAGGTCGCCTGCGCCGGGCATCTTGGTGATCGTGTTCTGCGAGTTGTTGCTGAGCAGTCCCGCGATCATGAAGCTCTGTCCGGAGCCCAGTTCGATGGTCGTTTCGGTGCGGCGGGTGGTGAGCGCCGGGACCTCGAAGTTGTTGAGCACGATCGCGCCCTGGCTCGAGAGTTCCGAGACTTCCGGACGCACCCTGATCGAGATGCGGCCGTTCGCGAGCACGGTTGGGGTGTAGCTGAGGCTGACGCCGTACTTTTTGTACTCGATCGAAGTCGAACCGAGGCCCTGGCTGATCGGGATCGGGAATTCGCCGCCTGCGAGGAACTCGGCGGTCTCGCCGGAAAGCGCGGTCAGGTTCGGCTGCGCCAGCGTCGTGACGAGGCCCACGGTCTCACCCGCATCGAGCGCGCCGAGAATGTTGAGGCCCAGCAGCTTGCCCGCACCGCCAAGGGTCGTGCCCGTGGCTGTGTTGACAATGTCCGAGCCGCCTGCAGGGGCCTTCACGTTGCCTACGCCAAGGGGGCCACCGGGCGTGAATTGCGAGCCGACGACACTGCCTTGTCCGAGGCCGAATTTGAAACCGCCTGTGCTGTCGGTTGTCGCCCACCTGACGCCCAGCGACTTGGCCAGCGAGCGGCTGACTTCGGCGATGCGCACCTGCAGGTTGACCTGCAGCGGCGTGGCCATGCGCAGGCGGCTGATCACGTTCGACTTGTCGCCGACATAGGCCTGGACGAGGCGCTCTGCTTCCGAGGCGTCTTCCGGCGTCTTGACGGTGCCGGTCAGCAGGAAGGTGTTGGAGCCCATCGTCGAGACGCCGATCTTGGCCTCGGGCATGGCAAGGCGCAGCATGTCGTCGACGCTGTCGAGGTTGGAGCCGACGCGGATGTTGGCCGACCAGATCACGGTACCGGCCGCGTTGCTGGCATAGACCGTGGTCGTGCCGCCGGCTTTGCCGAAGACGTAGAACTGGTTGCGCGACTTGACCTGCACGTCGGCGACCGCCTCATTGGCGACGAAGACGTCGGTCATCGTGCCGGGCACGTTGATGAGCTGTCCGTTGCCGATCGAAAGCGAGATATCCTGCGCCGGGCGGACTACCGATTGGGCGGCAGCCGGAGCCGGGACGGCGAGAGCCAGCGGCGACAGGGCGCAGGCGGCACTCAACACGGACTTGAGAAGGCGCTGTTTCATGACCTTGCCCTTCGTGGCAGAGAAATCGATTGCGGTTGGGGTTGCCATTATTTGGCTCCCACGACTTCTGCAGTGGTGGTCTTGCCGCGGGTGACGCGAACGATCGGGCCGGAGCGAACCGGAGCGGCATCCGAAACCGGACCGCGGTTGGAGAAGGCGACGGCCATGGCATTGCTGCGCGCGGCGCGTTCGTCGGCCGTCATCGGGCGGCTCGAGCGCTGGAAGCGCGAGACGTCGCCGCCGGTGACGTAAGTCGTGTTGCCTTCGATCGGGCGTTCCATCGCCTGGCGCACGAGCTGGTTTTCCTGCTCCTTGGTCGCGCCTTCGGGCACGTTCACTTCGCCGTTGGCAAGGATCCGTTCGAACTCACCCTGGCTGTCGGCGATCGAGCGCAGCGAAAGGCTGAGCGTGCCGATCTCCTGCGCGACGGCGACCTTTTCGGCGATGCGCGGGGTAACTTCGATAGTCACGGTACGGAACGCCTTCACCACGGTCTTGCCGTCGACGACCTCGTTGTCGGTGGTCTGGTCGGTGGCAAGGACGCGCAGGTTGCGCAGGATCGTTTCGGAGGTGCGCAGCGGATCGCCTTCGCCCTTGACCTGCTGGGTCAGGACGAGGTCGACGCGGTCGCCCGGGAAGACGAAACCGCCGACGCCGGTCTTGGCCGACACCGGTATGGTCACGGCGCGCATGCCCGGGCCAAGCGCGGCGGCAAGGAAGCCGCGGTCGCCAGGCGCGACGAGCGAACCCTGGGTCACGGGCTGGCCGGCGGTGAGTGGGAAGCGCACGACGGTGCCGAGCAGCTTCGACATGTCCGCCTCGCCATCGATGAAGTAAGCGTCCTTCACCAGTTCCGAAGGCCAGTCCTGGAAGGAGATGGCATCGGCGGTGATGATGGTTCCCACCGGCAGGGCGCGCTGGGCGACGAGGACCTTGGGTCCCGTCGGCGCGGCCGGCGCGGCATCGGCTTGCGGCGCGGAGGCGCCTGCAAACATCGAACGGGCGACGAAGGCCGTCCCCGCTGCGATGAGCAGCGCGACGACCAGCAGCACCAGCTTCTTCTTATCCATGGCTCTGAAGCCCCCTAGAAATCCCCGAGTAGTTGTCCTCAACATCGGGTGAATTGGTTAAAATGAGGTTCATCCAAGAATTCAGCTCAAAAGTGCCGCCGAATAGGCCTGCTCGCTAAGTACCCAGAGGCCTGCGAGCGAGATGGCGACGCCATAGGGAATCGGCAGGCGAGACTTTTGCCTGCGCAGCATGTGACGGAACCCGAATGCGAAAAGTGCGAGCACGGCGAGGATCGCGAGCGCGATCGTCCAGGGCTGCGGCAGGAAGGTGCCAAGAGCATTGAGCGTATCGGCATCGACCAGCGGCTGGCGCGTCGCCATGGCATAGACGAACAGGCAGGCGCACCAGACCCATGCGATCGCGGTCACGCCAGCCAGCACGTCGCGAACGACTTCACCGGGCACGCGGCGCATGTTGAAAAAGGCCATTGCCACAGACGCGCCGCCGCCGATCACGCCCATCATGACGATGAGCTGGATGAAGGCGGCCGGGCTGAACCAGAAGGCGAGGGCGGTCAGCAGCTTCACGTCGCCTCCGCCCATCTGGCGCATGGCGAACAGGAAGCAGGTGACGATGAACGTAAGGACCGCCAGGCCGAACTGGAAGCCGACGTCGGCCCAGCCATATCCGGCCGAATACCACCAGACGGGCGCGCAAAGCGCGATGGCCGCGTTCAGCCAGTTGTCGATCTCACGCCGCTTTACGTCGGTATAGGCGGCGTAGAGCAGTGCAGTTGCCAATGCCGCCAGCAATGCGTACGAAAAATACCCGCCTTGCATGTAGTGGTCCCCCTGATCGGGAACCGCTCTACCGATTATCACTTATCAAATAGTAACCAAGCCGCTGAGGCCGGAATTAGCCAAGTGACCGTTGCACAGACCTGCCCGACCCCATCCAGCGCACGGCGGGAGATCCCTGTTGCGGCCCGCGAAAGCTGGTGGACCACTCCCGATGGAACGCGGCTTCGCCGGATCGACTGGCCGGCTCCGCAGGCAGCGCATGCGCGCGGCTCGATCCTGTTCATGCCGGGGCGCGGCGATGCTTACGAAAAGTGGCTAGAGACCCTGGACGAGTGGCATGGCGAGGGCTGGGAAGTCACCTCGGCGGACTGGCGCGGACAGGCTTTGAGCGGCCGTCTGGGGGGCGACGCGCTGACCGGGCACATCGACGACTTCTCCATCTGGATCAATGACCTCGTGGTGCTGTGGGACGAATGGCGCGCCCGGACACCGGGGCCGCATGTTCTCGTCGCCCATTCGATGGGCGGACACCTTGCACTGCGCGCAGTGGCCGAGGGCAAGGTGCGTCCCGATGCGCTGGTGCTCTCGGCACCGATGCTGGGCTTGCGGCCCGACCGGGTGCCCAGTTTCGTGCTGCATCAGATCGCCAAGGTGATGGTCCGGTTCGGCGATCCGCGGCGCGCTGCATGGTCGGGCGACGAGAAGCCCGAACTCGTCCACCGGGCCCGCAATCTGCTGCTGACGCACGATGCCTCGCGCTACGAAGACGAACAATTCTGGCGGCGCGAGCGCCCTGCGATCACCATGGGCGCGGCCAGCTGGGGCTGGATCGAACGGGCGCTCGACTCGATTCGCGGACTGGAAAAGGCAGGTGCGCTGGAGGCGGTGCAGGTGCCGGTCCTGCTGCTGGGGACGACCCGGGATCGCCTCGTATCGTGGCGAGCCATCGCCCGGGCGGCAAAGCGCCTGCCGGGCGGCAAGCTGGTCGCTTTCGGCCCGGAATGCCGTCACGAGATCCTGCGCGAACTCGATCCGGTGCGCGAAAGGGCGCTGGCCGAGATCCGCAAGTTCCTCGACCGCGTCGCCCCCGCCTGCCGGTAACGCAAAGCAAGTTGCATAAAAACCGGTTCACAGGCTTTGCCGCAATGCTCTAGGGGCTCCCGGCAATGGACGCGCGTTACGATATCGTGATTGTCGGGGCCGGTATGGCCGGCGCCTCGCTTGCCGCGGCAATCGGGACGCGGGCGCGGGTGCTCGTCATCGAGGGTGAGGATCGGCCCGGCTACCACACCACCGGACGTTCCGCTGCCTTCTGGGCCGAAAGCTACGGCGGCCCCGGCGTGCAGCCGCTGACCAGTGCATCCGGCCCGATCCTGCGCGAACTTGGCATGCTCACGCCGCGTACTGCCGTGACCCTCGGCAGGGCCGGGCAGGAAAGCGAGATCGAGGCCTTTGCCGAGACCTATCGGGCGATCGGAGTCGAGGTGGAACTGCTCGACCGGGCCGGGATGGAAGCGCGCGTACCGCACTTGCGCGAAGGCTGGACCTGCGCCGCGCTGGAGCCGAGCACCTGCGACATCGACGTCGGGAGCCTGCACCAGTACTACCTTGCACAGGCGCGCAAGGCCGGGATCGAACTGCGATGCAGGGCAAGGCTTGCCGAAGCGCGGCGCGAGGCCTCCGGCTGGACGCTGCAATTGGCCGACGGACAAGAGGTTCAGGCAGAGATCCTCGTCAACGCGGCAGGCGCCTGGGCCGATCCGGTCGCGCGGATCGCCGGGCAGCGCCCCATTGGCATCACGCCCTATCGCCGTACGGTGGTGCAGCTCGCCGTGACGCCTGAGGTTCCCGGCGACCTGCCGCTCGTGCTCGACATTTCCGGCGGCTTCTACTTCAAGCCCGAAAGCGGCCGGCTCTGGCTCAGCCCGCATGACGAGACGCCGAGTCGCCCCTGCGATGCCGCTCCGGAGGAATTCGACGTGGCGCTTGCGATCGATCGCTTCGAACAGGTGGTCGACTGGCCGATAAAGCGACTCGAGCATCGCTGGGCCGGTCTGCGCAGTTTCGCCCCGGACCGGCTGCCGGTCTACGGTTTCGCCAGCGAGGACCCGGCCTATTTCTGGTTCGCTGGCCAGGGCGGCTTCGGTATCCAGACCGCGCCTGCCGCCGCCGAACTGGGCGCGCGGCTGCTGATGGGAGAGGCGGGCGGTCCGGTCGATCCCGCGCCTTACGCTCCGGCGCGGCTTGGCTGACAGCTTCCAGGTTGCAACGGCGGGCCATTCGCCTTGCGTTCTCCTGCCGGAATTGCTCAGTTGCCCGGACAGCCCCAACCGAGGAGACACTTGATGGCGCATCGCTTCGAGATCCGTAAGAACAAGGCCGGCGAGTACGTGGCCTATTTCTGCTACAACGCGGAAACGATGTTCTGGACGGAAGGCTATTCCAGCAAGGCTTCGGCGAAGAATGCCATCGAATCGATCATCAGAAACGGACCGGGCGCCGAAGTCGTCGATACGACGACCGATTGACTGACTAGGGTTCCTGCTTTGCATGAGCCGCCTTGCGCGGTGCGATCAGGTGCCAGGCCAGCAGGACCGGCTCAAGCACGATCATGCCGATGAAAGCGCTGGCGAGCCGCATCAATGCAGGTTCGATGGCGACGTTTTCGTAGCTGTCTGGGATCAGCACGATGAGCACCGTCAGGGTGAATTGCAGGCCGATATAGGTCACGCTGGGCAGGCCGTTCTCGAGATGGCGGCCCAGCACGATGCCAAGGCAGGTCCCGGCGATGAGCAGGGGCGGGCTGCCATGGGCTATGGCCAGCACGCCCAGCGCGAGCGCGCCGCCCGCCAGGCTTCCCAGTGCACGATGGAACAGGCGCCGGGTGACGGGGATGAAGCCGCTCGGGCCAATGCCGGAAACCGGCACGATCATCACGACGAGGATCGTGATGCCCGCCTGCGCCAGCTCGCGCAGCCCGAGAATGGCGTGAAGCGCGGGCAGGGCGGCAAGCGCCACGCCGGCTTGCGCCGCATGGCGTGCGGCCACCGGGTTCCAAGTGATGCGCTTCGGCTTGTCAGGCTTGAAACCCAGCCACTTCTGACGGGCGAGTAGGGCCGCAACAATACTCACGATCGTGCAGGCCATGGTCCCGGCAGCGACTTCGAGCAGGCGCGTGTGCGCGAAATCTATCGTGTCCAGCCCGGGCCTTTCCAGCTTGTCGAGCAGGATCATCTCGAAGGTCAGGCCGAAGAGCAGCCAGGCATAGGCGCGCCGGGCGGTCAACATGCCATAAAGGCCGAGCGCGCCGATCACGCCCGCGCAGACCATCGCCATGGGCAGCGAATTGGCCGCCATGGGCACGAGCAGGACCGCAAGCAGAATGCCGATGGAAGTGCCCGTCATGCGCAGCACGCCGCGCAGCAGGGTTTCGCCGACATCGCTCTTGAGCAGGACGTATGCCGAGAATGCGGCCCAGGCGATCATCTTCGCGCCGATCAGGTGGGCGAAGACGATGGAGAGCAGCACCGATGCCACGCAGGCCCATTCGTCGGCCATGCGTGGACCCGGCGTGATCAAGGCGCGCAGTTCACTGCGCAGTCTTGCTGAAATCCGGGCCGGCTGGTCGGCAGAACCGGCATCGGCAGTGTCGGGCAGGGGGGCTGTCCTAGTGTCCTGCGGACTGGGCGGCATCGCTCGCCAGCTTGTCTACTCGTTCGTTCTCGACATGGCCGGAATGGCCGCGCACCCATTGCCAGTGCACCTTGTGCCGGGCGACCGCTTCGATCAGCTCGTGCCACAGGTCTGCATTGCGCACAGGTTGCTTGCTGGCATTGACCCAGCCCTTCTTGCGCCAGCCGTGGACCCACTTGGTCATGCCGTCGATGACGTACTTGCTGTCGCTGTGGATCACCACTTCGCACGGCTCGATCAGGGCATTGAGGCCCTTGATGACGGCGGTCATCTCCATGCGGTTGTTGGTGGTCTCTGGCTCGCCGCCGGACATTTCCTTCTCATGCGGGCCCATGCGCAGGAGCACGCCCCAGCCACCCGGGCCGGGATTGCCCTTGCAGGCGCCGTCGGTGAAGATGTCGACCTGCTTCATCGCGCAAAAATCCCTTCGTTGGCGGGATCGGCGTAGAACTGCAGGCGGCGGGCGAAGGCCATGGGGTCCTTGGGGGTGACCAGCGCGTCGTCCGGCGTATTCAGCCAGTCGTAGGCGCGCGTGGCAAGGAAGCGCATCGCCGCTGCCCGCGCAAGGATCGGGAGAGCCGCACGCTCTTCGGGCAGAAGTGGACGCACCGCTTCGTAGCCTTCGAGCAAGGCCCTCGACAGCTCGGGCTGGAACGTGGTGCCGTCGGCGCTGAAGCACCATGCTGCGTGGGTCACGGCTATGTCGTAGGCAGTCACGTCGGTACAGGCGAAGTAGAAGTCGATGAGGCCGGTGACCTTGTCGCCCAGCATCAGCACATTGTCGGGGAACAGGTCTGCGTGGATTACGCCGCGCGGCAGGTTGGATGGCCAGAGCGACGCGATTAGCGGCAGCTCGTGGTCGACGAGGCGCGCCAGATCCGGGTCGATCGATGCGAGCCCGTCATGGCCGCAGGCGCCCAGCAGTTCCTGCCAGGCCGCCAGTCCCATCGAGTTGTCGCGTGCGGCGGGAAAGTCCTGCGCGGCAAGGTGAACCTGTGCCAGCGTTGCGCCTACGGCACGCGCTTGTCCCGTGGTCGGTTCGCTGACCGAGACCCCGGGAAGGAATTCGATCAGCGCCAGCGCCTTGCCTTCGTGAAGGCGAAAGCTGGCACCTTCGCGATCGTGAATCGTGCGCGGCACCGGGCACTGCTTGCCCGCAAGATGATCGAGCAGGCCGAGGAAGAACGGAAGGTCCGCAACATCCGTGCGCGTTTCGTACATCGTCAGGATGAAGCGGCGGGCCTGGCCCTTCGTGTCCTGCGTCTCGATGAGCCAGTTGCTGTTGGACACGCCTTCCGCGATGCCCTTTGCCGAAATCAGCGTGCCGACGTCGAAGGCCGCGATGATGCCGGCCATGTCCTCTGCTCCGAGGCGGGTATAGACTGCCATGTCCTGTCCCTCAGCGCACGAGCTGGCGCGGAAGCTTGAAAGTGATGTGCTCCTTTTCGGTCACCACTTCTTCCTGATCGACCTGCCGCAGTTCCTTGAGGCGGGCGACGACTTCGTTAACGAGTTCCTCGGGCGCGGATGCGCCGGCGGTGATGCCGACCGTATCGACGCCATCGAGCCAGCGCGGATCGATGTCGGCAGCGCGCTGGATCAGCTGCGCACAGGCCCCGGCACGCTGGGCGACCTCGACGAGGCGCAGCGAGTTGGAGCTGTTGGGCGCGCCGATCACGAACATCAGCTGGCACTTGGGCGCCACTTCCTTGACTGCGGCCTGGCGGTTGGAGGTCGCGTAGCAGATGTCCTCGGCCTTGGGCGCGACGACCTGCGGGTAGCGGTCCTGAATGGCGTCGATGATCTGCGCGGTATCGTCCACCGAAAGCGTGGTCTGCGAGAGATAGGAGAGCGCATCGTCCGGCCCGAACGGCAGTCGGGCCACGTCCTCGACGGTTTCCACCAGCGTCATGTTGCCTTCGGGAACCTGGCCGAAAGTGCCGATGACTTCGGGGTGGCCGGCATGGCCGATGAACAGGATGTGGCGGCCGGCCTCGATCTGGCGCTCGGCCTGGCGATGGACCTTGCTGACCAGCGGGCAGGTGGCATCGAGCCATTCAAGGCCGCGCTCGGTGGCCTTGGCCGGCACCGACTTGGGAACGCCGTGCGCGCTGAAGATCACCGGGACCCCGTCGGGAACGTCGTCGACGGTCTCGACGAAGATGGCGCCCTTGGCTTTCAGGCCATCGACCACGAACTTGTTATGGACGATCTCGTGGCGGACATAGACGGGCGCACCGTAGATCTCGAGCGCGCGCTCGACGATCTCGATGGCACGGTCGACTCCGGCGCAGAATCCGCGCGGGGCAGCGATAAGGAGCCGCAATGGCAGCTTGCTCGTGGACGGAAAGGGGGCATTCATGTTGCCGCCTCTAGCGCTTTGCCGCTTGCATCGCTAGGGCAAGCGCATGCCATTCGAGGAAGCCAAGATGAATGCACGCCGATTGACTGCCACAATTCTCTGCTCTGCCGCCGCGCTGACCGGGCTCAGTGGTTGTGCCAAGAAGGGTGAGATCGTGGTCGACTCCGGCGTAGGCATCACGGCAGTGCGCAGTCGCTGTCCGGCGGTGGGTATTCCCAACTACACCGGCGACGTGACGCTTTTCCGCGGCGCAGGCGAACATACCGCCGCCAATATCGACGTCGTGGGCGCGATGACCAACGTGCGCAGCCAGTGCAACGAGGATGTGGGCGACAGGGTCACCGCCAATGTCAGCTTCGATGTGTTCGCCAACCGCACCGACACCAGCGGGCCGCGCCAGGTGACCTTGCCCTATTTCGTGACTGTCCTGCAGGGCGGCACATCGGTTGTTTCCAAGCGCGTGGGCAGCGTGACGCTCAATTTCGCCGATGGACAGGCTCGGGCGCAGGCCCAGGGCACCGGCATCGCCTATATCGATCGCGCCGCTGCGACTCTGCCGCCGGAAATCCGCGACCAGATCACCCGCAAGCGCAAGGCGGGTGAAAGCGATGCCGCGCTCGATCCGCTGGCGGACCCGACGGTGAAGGCCGCCCTGGCGCGCGCGTCCTTCGAAGTGCTGGTCGGCTTCCAGCTCGACGACAAGCAACTCGCCTACAACGCGACGCGCTGATTCCTCACAGAATGTGCGGCGGGTGACTGTCCGGGGCCATTAGGCTCCGGTCAGGTTTCGTGCATGGCCGCTTCGATTCGCGCACGAGCGGCGCGGGCGATGGCCTTGCGGTCGGTGCGCTCCTCACCCACCAGCGGGGCGAGGAAGTGGATGGTCAGCGGGATCGGCCGCCACCGGGCCAGTATCCGCATGGCATTGCTTAGCCCCGGTTCGCTACCGACCCATGCAATGTCCGCAACCCGCGGGCCATAGTCGAGCCAGACCGGCTGGATCGGCACATGCTCGATGTCGGCATCGATTGCGGACAGCAGAGAGGACTTGAAGGGCAGGAGCCGCGTGCCTTCGCCTGTCGTTCCTTCCGGAAAGATCGTCAGCGCGCCGGTATCGTGAAGCGCCTCGCGAACCAGGCGGACCTGGGCGGCAACGCTGCGGCGGTCGTGCCGGGCGATGAAGACGGTGTCGTTCATTGCGCACAGCCAGCGTAGCGGGCCGATCGCCGCCAGGCCGTCATGCGCGACGAAGGCGGAGCCGGTGACGCCGGCAATGGCCGGAATGTCCAGCCAGCTGACGTGATTGGCGAGGAAGAACGCGCGGGGGCCGGGGTGCTCGCCCGCCGTGCGCAGGCGCAGGCCGGCGATGGCCGCGACGAGCCTGAGGAACAGGCGGGGGATGGGATTCGCCGATGTGAAGGGCGCGAACAGGTAATATAGCGCGACGCACGTCACCACGCTGGCCAGCAGAAGGACGATCCGGCAGGCAATCAGGACCCAGCCCAGCGGCGCGATGCGCTGCAGACGGGCCGGGTCCGTGATGTTACTTGCGGGCTTCACCGTCCTCGCGGTCGATCCTGACGCCGAACAGTTCCATGCGGTGATCGACAAGCCGGAAACCCAGCTTTTCGGCGATCTGACGCTGCAGGGATTCCAGTTCCGGATCGACGAATTCGATGACGGCGCCGGATTCGACGTCGATCATGTGGTCGTGATGCGCTTCCGGTGCAGCTTCGTAGCGGGCGCGCCCGTCACCGAAATCGTGACGATCGAGGATGCCCGCTTCTTCGAACAGGCGAACCGTGCGGTAGACCGTGGCAATCGAGATGCCCGGGTCGATGGCCGTGGCGCGTTCGTACAGTTTTTCGACGTCGGGGTGATCGGTGCTTTCGGAAAGAACTTTTGCAATGACTCGGCGCTGATCGGTGATCCGAAGACCACGTTCATGACAAAGAGCTTCGAGGTCGATGGGTTGGTGCACGTTTGACCTATAAAAACAAGTAGGGCGCACCGGCCACGTTAGGCCGATGCGCCCGGAATCTCAACCGTCTGTCGGTCGATCAGGCGGCAGCCTTGGGCTTGCGTCCGCGACGAGCATTGGGCTTGCGACCAAGGCCGATCTTCTTCGCGAGTTCGCGGCGCTTTTCGGCATAGTTGGGGGCGACCATCGGATAGTCGGCGGGCAGGTTCCAGCGCGCGCGATATTCTTCCGGGGTCATGTTGTAGTGGGTCATGAGGTGACGCTTGAGCATCTTCAGCTTCTTGCCGTCCTCAAGACAGATAATATAGTCCGGCTTCACCGAAGCGCGCACGGATACTGCCGGTTCCGGCTTTTCTTCTTCAACGGCCGCAGCGCTGCCAAGTCCGGAGAGTGCACCGTAGACGTTGGTGATAAGCGCAGGCAGATCTTCGACGGAAACGCTGTTGTTGCTTACATGCGCTGCGACGATGTCGGACGTCAGCGTGATCAGCGTTTCATTGGTATCGATTTGGATGTCTTCCATGTTTGGACCTCTTTGCGACCGCATTACTGGGGGGATTGGGCGAGCTTATACTAGCCGCTGCGTCCACTGAACCATTTCTTTGAAGAATACAAGTTCATTTCAGCGATTCGGACTCAATCGTAGATGAGTTCAAATCACTTGCATCAATTTGTAACACCTTACCTTGAGATGTCGCAGGCGAAGGTAATTGCGTCGATCCGCTGACCATCGGCTGTTCGATAGTAGTCTGGTCTTTCGCCGATGACGCCAAATCCGAAATCTCTATAAAGGGATTCGGCCGGATTACCTCTTCTCATTTCAAGCAGCAGGCGTTTTGCGCCTCTTTCGCGAGCGGATTCCCGCAAAGAATTGAGCATGATGCGCCCAAGGCCACGCCTGCGGTATTCCGGGCGAACGGCAAGAAGCAGCAATTCCTCTTCTTCGAAACCGGTGCGTGACAGAGAAAAGCCGGCGACAACTTCACCTTCGGGTGAGGCTTTGCCCTCCGGAGAGATCAGGAAGTAATGCGTGAAGCCGAACGCGATGGCATCTTCGACCTGCCGACGGTTCCAGGCTTCGCCCCAGATCGGATCAAATCCGGCGGACATGACCGCCATGAGCCGGTCTATGTCGTCATTCATGCCTGCTTCGCCAGCGGCAATTTCGCATCGGGTTCGCGGCCATAGACCGGATGCAGGTCGGCCAGGAACGCCTGGTACGGCAACCGGGAAAAGGCGCGCGCGTCCGGCCAGGTCTCAAGCGCCTCGCCGCTACCGCGCCTGTCGACAAGCGCTCTGGCCTGGTTGCCGGCAACCATCGCCTCGGTGCTCGCCTGTGCGGCATCGCCGGGCTTGAGCGAGGCGAGGGCGCGAGTCGTGTCGCCGTTGGGGGCAAAGCCCTGGGTGAACCATTCTCCGTGTCCGCCGGTCATGGCGACTGCGACGGGAACGTCCCCGTGTTCGGCGCGGGCCATGGCGGCGATCATCGCGAGGCTCGAATAGCCGCGCGTCTCGGCCCCCCATGCCAGTGCCAGGGCGCGGGCCGTTGCCAGTCCCACGCGCACGCCGGTGAAGCTGCCCGGGCCGAGAGCGACGGCAATGCAATCGGCGCGGCCCCGTTCGGGCAGGGCCGAAATCATCGGCACCAGGGCCTCGGCGTGGCCCCGGCCGAGCATGCGGAACTCTCCGGCGACAAGATCGTCGCCGTCGAACAAGGCAACCGAACAAGCCTCGGTAGCGCTGTCGATTACGAGGGTTCTCATTCTTCCTGGTCTGGGTTTGTCGAACGTGTCGTCTGCAGTCACGGCGGCTCAGCGCGCGGTATTGCGCCGGCTCACGCGGCTCGCACTTCGCTGACTTCCGGGACGTAGTGCTTGAGCAGGCTTTCGATGCCATGCTTGAGCGTTGCGGTAGAGGACGGGCAGCCCGAGCAGGCGCCTTGCATCGCCAAGTAGACGACGCCCTCGCGGTAGCCGCGATAGATGATGTCGCCGCCGTCGTTGGCAACGGCCGGGCGCACGCGCGTCTCGATCAGGTCCTTGATCTGCGCGACGATGTCGGCATCGGCCGGATCGTCTCCGAAGTCTTCGTCCGCCTCGGCCGGAACGGCGATGCCACTGGCGTCGCCACCGACGAAGAGCGGGGCTTCCGAAACGAAGTGGTCGAGCAGGATCGAGACGACCTGCGGCTTGAGGCCATGCCACTCAACGCCGGGCGCTGCGGTGACGGAAATGAATTCCTGCCCGAAGAACACGCCGGTCACGTCGCCCAGATCGAACAGCGCTTCGGCGAGGGGGGAGGCGCCGGCATCTTCTGGCGAGGTGAATTCGCGCGTCCCGCCGGTCATCACCTGCCGCCCGGGCAGGAACTTGAGCGTGGCGGGATTGGGCGTGGTTTCGGTTTCGATGAACATGGTGACTGCGATTTAGGTAATGTGGGCGGCTGGTCAAGGGCGGCGGCATGTCGGGCGTCCCGAAATGTGCCGCATCGGCGGGGTTTTCCGTGCTATTCACTGGTCCTTAAGGCTGGGCGGTCCTATAGCTTGCGGGATGACGAATTATTCGCGCGCCGCCGCTCGCTCGCTCGCCTGCCTGATGCTGCTCAGCCAGACTCCGGTCCAGCCCGTCCTGGCCCAGGAAGTCGCCGCTCCGGCCAAGCTCGATGACAGCGACCCGTGGCTCTATCGCGGCAGCGACATTCCGCACGATCCGGATTGGCACTTTGGCGAGCTTTCGAACGGTCTGCGCTACGCCGTGCGCAAGAACGGCGTGCCGCCCGGCCAAGTGTCGATCCGCATTCGCGTCGACGCCGGCTCTCTCTATGAGAAGGACTCCGAGCGCGGTTATGCGCACCTTCTCGAGCACATGCTCTTCCGCCAGTCGAAGTACATTCCCGAGGGCACGGCGATTGCCGCCTTCCAGCGCCTGGGCGCGACCTTCGGCAGCGATACCAATGCCGTGACCTCGACGACGCAGACGGTGTTCAAGCTCGATCTGCCCAATGCGACGCCGGAATCGCTCGACGAGACCTTCAAGCTGATGTCGGGCATGGTCAGCGCGCCCACCTTGTCGGCCTCCAACCTCAAGTCCGACCTGCCGATCGTGCTGGCTGAAATGCGCGAACGCGGCGGCGCTTCCAAGCGCGTGCAGGACGCGATGCAGCAAGTCTTCTACGCCGGGCAGCCGCTGTCCGTGCGTGAACCGATCGGCACCGTGCAATCCCTGACTGCGGCGACCCCGCAGTCGGTACGGGCCTTCTATTCGCGCTGGTACCGGCCCGATAACGTGGCGGTGATCGTGGCGGGTGACGCCGATCCGGCGACGCTGGCCAGCTACGTGAAGAAGTGGTTCGGCGACTGGAAGGCCAGCGGCGCGCGTTCTCCCGCGCCCAGCTTCGGCGATCCGGCTGCGCCGGCCGGGGCCGATCCCCGCAACCCCGTGGGCGAAACCCGCGTGCTCGTCGAACCCGACCTGCCGCCCTCGATGATGTACGCAATCCTGCGTCCCTGGCGGCAGGTGACGGACAACATCGTCTATAATCAGGGGCTGATGATCGATTCTATCGCGCAGGCCATCATCAACCGTCGTCTGGAATCGAAGGCGCGGGCAGGGGGCAGTTATCTCTCTGCCTCGGTCAACCAGGACGACGTCTCGCGCTCGGCCGATGCGACGTTCGTCTCCGTGACCCCGCTCGGCGACGACTGGGAAGCCGCGCTGAAGGACGTGCGCGCGGTCATCGCCGATGCCGTCTCCCGCCCGCCGACGCAGGAAGAGATCGACCGCGAAGTGGCCGAACTGGATGTGGCCTTCCAGGTCCCGGTCGAGCAGCAGCGCATCCTGCCCGGCTCGAAGCTGGCCGACGATCTCGTCAACGCGCTCGACATCCGCGAGACTGTGGCCGCGCCGCAGGACGTGCTGCGCATCTTCCGCGAGACGAAGCCGCTCTTCACGCCCAAGGCCGTCCTCGAGCACACACAGGCGCTGTTCTCGGGCACCGTGACGCGCGGGCTGTTCACCACGCAGAAGGCCGGACAGGCGAGCGATGCCGAATTGCGCCAGGCCCTGCTCGATCCGGTCAAGCCGGATGAGAGCGTGCGTCTGGCCGCCAATGCGGCTCCCGTATCGTTCGACAAGCTGCCGGCTATCGGCAAACCGGCGAAGCCCGAGGCGGAATTGCCGGTGGGACTGCTCGACATCGAGGAACTGACTTTCGCCAACGGGGTGAAGGTCCTGCTCTGGCCGGTTCAGGAAGAGCCGGGCCGGGTCATGGTCAAGGTGCGCTTCGGCGGCGGCTATCGCTCGATCGATCCCAAGGATGCGCCCTACATCACGCTGGGCCAGTACGCGCTGGTCGGCTCGGGCGTGGCCACGCTGGGCCAGGAAGATCTCGACAGGGTCGCCACCGGCCGCAAGCTCGGCTTTGATTTCGACGTGCAGGACGCCTCGTTCCAGTTCTCTGCCGAGACGCGCCCGTCCGACCTTGCCGACCAGCTGTATCTTTTTGCGGCCAAGCTCGACCTTCCCAAGTGGGACACCAGTCCTTTCCTGCGCGCGAAGGCAGCGGCGAAGATCCAGTACGATACCTTCGCCACGTCGCCGCAGGGCGTGCTGAACCGCGACCTGCAGTTCTATCAGCGCGGCGAGGACCCGCGCTTCGCAACGCCGACCCCGGCCGAGATCGAGGCGACCACACCCGAGGGCTTCAAGCGTGTGTGGGGCAAGGCCCTGCACGACGGTCCGGTCGAAGTGCAGATCTTCGGCGATTTCGACAAGGCTGCGGCTATCGCATCGCTGGAGAAGACCTTCGGCGCGCTCAAGGCGCGCACGCCCGCGCCATCGACCGCCGATCTTGCCAACGTCTCCGTGCCCCAGCCATCCGACAAGCCTATCGTGCTGCATCATCACGGCGACCCGGATCAGGCGGCGGCGGTCATTTCCTGGCCGACCGGCGGCGGTTCTATGGGTATTCGCGAATCCCGCCAGCTGGAGATCCTGACCCAGCTGTTCACCAACCGCCTGCTCGATGCCGTGCGCGAGAAGCTGGGCGTGAGCTACGCGCCCTACGTCTATTCCTCCTGGCCGGTGGACCTGCAGGCGGGCGGATCGATCACGGCGATGGCGCAGGTCGATCCCAAGTCGGTCTCCGTGTTCTTCCAGACCGCCGACGAGATCGCGCAGGACCTGATCAACAATCCGCCGACGGCCGACGAACTGGCGCGTGTAACCGAACCGCTGCGGCAGCAGGTAACGCGCGCGGCTTCGAGCACCTCGTTCTTCATGAGCCAGCTCGAAGGCGCGACCGAAGAGCCTTCGCGCTTCGGCACGATCCGCACCGTCCTTTACGATTATACCGAGACGACGCCGGAAAAGATGCAGGCGCTGGCCGCCCGCTATCTGGGCAAGAATGCCTCGTGGCGGCTGGAAGTGATGCCAGAGGGCAAGACTTCGGGGACTATTGCCAGCCGCTGAAGCAGGCGGTCGCAAACCCTTGCGGCACATGGCCTTGCGGCCGGCGCCGCGAAATCGGGGCGCAATCGATCATACTGATCGGCCAAACCGGCTTTGCAAAAATTGCTTCGGGAGGGTATGGGGCCCGCCTTACATTAGCTTGCGCGCGCCAGGGAGAGCGGCGCGACTTGAGGAGTAACCGAAGTGGCTAGCAATTGGACCCCGGACGGCTGGAAGGCGCACGAAGCGCGCCACCTTCCGGTTTATGGCGATGCGGAGAAGCTGAGCGAGGTTGAGGCCACGCTTGCAAAGTTCCCGCCGCTGGTCTTTGCCGGCGAGGCGCGCGAGCTCAAGAAGGACCTGGCCGAAGTGGCCGAAGGCCGCGGTTTCCTGCTTCAGGGCGGGGACTGCGCCGAGAGCTTTGCAGAGTTCCATCCCGACAATATCCGCGACACGTTCCGCGTGCTGCTGCAGATGGCGGTCATTCTGACTTTCGCCAGCAAGCAGCCGGTGGTGAAGGTCGGCCGCATGGCCGGCCAGTTCGCCAAGCCGCGTTCCGCGCCGACCGAGAAGGCCGGCGATCTGGAACTGCCCAGCTACTTCGGCGACATCATCAACGGCATCGAGTTCGAGCCGGAAACGCGTCGCAACGACCCGGAGCGCATGCTGCGCGCCTTCTCGCAGTCGGCTGCGACGCTCAACCTGCTGCGTGCCTTCGCGGGCGGCGGCTATGCGAACCTGCGGCAGGTTCACCAGTGGACGCTCGATCACATCGACCGCAGCCCCTGGGGAGAGAAGTTCTCGCAGATGGCGGACCGCATCGGTGAGGCGCTGGACTTCATGGCGGCCTGCGGCGTCGATCCGACGACCGTGCCGCAGCTGCAGGGCACCAGCTTCTACACCAGCCACGAGGCGCTGCTGCTGCCGTACGAGCAGGCGCTGACCCGCCGCGATTCGCTGACCGGCGACTGGTATGACTGTTCGGCCCACATGCTGTGGATCGGCGATCGCACCCGCTTCGAGGGTTCGGCTCACGTCGAATTCCTGCGCGGCGTGGGCAATCCGATCGGCATGAAGTGCGGCCCTTCGCTGGAGCCCGACGCGCTGCTGCATATGCTCGACACGCTCAACCCCTCGCGCGAGCCGGGCCGCATGACCCTCATCAGCCGCTTCGGGCATGACAAGGTCGAGGCCGGGCTGCCCAAGCTGGTGCGCGCGGTAAAGGCGGAAGGGCACCCGGTGGTCTGGTCGTGCGACCCGATGCACGGCAACGTCATCAAGGCGGAATCGGGCTTCAAGACCCGTCCCTTCGAACGTATCCTCGGCGAAGTCCGCGGCTTCTTCGCCGTCCACCGAGCCGAGGGCACCCATGCGGGCGGCATCCACATCGAGATGACCGGGCAGGACGTGACCGAGTGCACCGGCGGCGCCATCGCCATCACCGACGAGGCGCTGGCCGATCGCTACCACACCCATTGCGACCCGCGCCTCAACGGCGCGCAGTCGATCGAACTCGCATTCGAAATGGCAGACCTGCTCAACCTCGAAGCGACCGCTCACCACAAGCAGGCAGCATAAATTAATTGGTCGATGGGGAGCCTGAGCGCCGCAAGGGCGTTAGGCTTCCCATGGACCTTGCGCACAGTCTGTCCGCGGCGGGGCGGTCCCGCAGCCTGTCCGAACGCTTTCGGACCTTGCGCAGTGCCAGCGTCTCGTTGGTTTCCCCGCTGTCGGATGCCGATGCGACAATCCAGTCGATGCCCGATGCGTCGCCTGCCAAGTGGCATCTGGCGCATACCACCTGGTTCTTCGAAACCTTCCTGCTGCGCGACCATCTGAACGGATATGGCCTGTTCGACGAGCGTTGGCCCTACCTGTTCAATTCCTATTACGAGGCCGAAGGCGAACGCCACGCCAGAGCCGCGCGCGGCATGCTCTCGCGCCCCTCGCTCGACGAGGTGCTGGACTATCGCGCCCATGTCGACGCGGCGATGGAAGGCCTGCTCGAGCGCGACGAGCTCGCCGACCTGATCGCGCTGGGCATCGCGCATGAAGAGCAGCACCAGGAACTGCTGCTCACCGACATCAAGCATGCGCTCTGGCGCAATCCGCTGGGTCCCGCTTACGGCGTCCTGCCCGAGGGCGGGGTGGATCGCGGGCTGGGCGATCAGGGCTGGATCGAGCATCCCGGCGGGATCGCGAGGATCGGGCACAAGGGCCCCGCCTTCGCCTTCGACAACGAAGGCCCTGCGCACCGCGTTCTGCTCGAACCCTTCGCCCTGTCGCGCAGGCTCGTCACCAACCGCGAATGGGATGCGTTCATCGCCGACGGCGGCTATCGCACGGCGGGCCTGTGGCTTTCGGACGGCTGGGCCTGGGTGCAGGAGAGTGCCATTACCGCGCCGCTCTACTGGCGCGAGGGGGAGGGTTTCACGCTCGGCGGGTGGCGAGACCGCGATCCGGATGCGCCGGTCACGCATATCAGCCATTATGAAGCTGACGCCTTTGCGACCTGGGCCGGGCTGCGGCTGCCCACCGAGTTCGAGTGGGAAGTCGCCGCGCGCGACAGCGATCCGTCAGCGGGCGTGCAGTGGGACGGCGGTGCGGTCAATCCTTCCGGCACGGACCAGTTGTTCGGTGACTGCTGGCAATGGACCCGCTCGGCCTATCTTCCCTATCCCCGCTTCCGTCCGGCTGAGGGCGCGGTGGGAGAATACAACGGCAAGTTCATGAGCGGCCAATGCGTGCTGAAAGGTGCAAGCTGCGCCACGCCGCGTGGCCATTCACGGGCCACCTACCGCAATTTCTTCCAACCATATCAGCGCTGGCAGTTCACCGGCCTGCGTCTAGCAAGGGATCTGTAAGCCATGGCCACTGCCGCACCCTGCCTTTCCGAAATTCCGCGCGATGCACTCCAGGCGCAATTCCGGGCGGAGGTGCTGCAAGGCCTGTCCCAACCGCGCAAGGCGATCCCCGCCCGCTGGTTCTACGACCGGCGCGGCAGCGAATTGTTCGAGGAAATCACCCAGCTCGAGGAATACTATCCCACGCGCACCGAGATCGGCATACTCACCGACCGGCAGGACGAAATCGGCCGCGCCGTCGGTTCGGGCCGGGTGATCGTTGAATTCGGCGCGGGCAGCGCGACCAAGACGCCGCTTCTGCTCGATGCCGCGGCGCCCAGCGCCTATCTGCCCATCGACATTTCCGGCGACTTCCTGCGCGATGCCTGCGGCCCGCTGGAGGACTCCTATCCCGAACTGCCGATCGTACCCGCCGAGGCCGATTTCATGCAGCCCATCGCGATAGAGGCGCTGCTGCCCGATGGGATGGAGCAGGAACAACGGCTGGGTTTCTTTCCGGGCTCGACCATCGGCAACATGGAACCGCGCGCGGCGATAGATCTGCTGCGCTCCATGCGGGAGACGCTGGGGCCGGACAGCCTGCTGCTGATCGGCATGGACCGGGTCAAACCGCGTCCGGTCCTCGAGGCGGCCTACGACGATGCGCGCGGGGTGACGGCCGCCTTCAACCTCAACCTGGCCGCGCGGATCAACCGCGAGCTGGATGGATCGCTGCCCCTCGACGGCCTGCGTCATCGCGCCATATGGAACGACCGTCACGCGCGGATCGAGATGCATCTGGTAGCGCAGCGGGACATCGGTTTCGAAGTCTGCGGACGGCACTTCACCATGGACGAGGGCGAAACGATCCACACCGAGAACAGCCACAAGTACGACATGCGTAGCGCTGCGACACTGCTTCTTGGCGGCGGCTGGGAACCGCTCTCGACATGGTGCGATGAAGACAGCCGCTTCATGGTCGTCCTTGCCCGGGCGATGCGCAACGATCTTTCCGCCTGAGACCGTTCGCAAGCGAAGGGGCGGCTCTCAGGCGCTCAGGCCGCCGTTTATGCTGATCACTTGCCCGGTGATCCTGCGGGCCCTGTCGCCGCACAAGAACAGTGCAATCGGCGCGATATCCTCTGGCGTTGGCAGGCCGAGGCCGGCCCTTCGGGACACGCGCGACATGAATTCCGCGCCCTTGCGCCGGGAGGTGTCGGTTCCAGCGACATAGCTTGGCGAGATCGCGTGAGCCCGAATCCCGTCGTGCGCGGCCTCGATGGCGAAGTTTCGGATGAAGCCGATGGTCGCGGCGCGCGCCGCGCCGACGAGGGTCTGGCGGCGTGCGGCATGGATTCCGGCATCGGAAACGAATGCGATCAGCGTTCCGCCTTCCTGCGCGAGAAAGGCATATGCGGCATGGGCCAGCCTCTCGAACCAGCCCACCGAGACGTCGAGAAACTCCGTGAAGACATCGGGCGAAGTCTCTGGAAACAGGCCGGTTATACCCATCGGTCCGCAAGCCGTGCAGTCGATCACCGCGTCGATCCGGCCGAAGTGTTCGGCCACTTCCGCGACGAGCGTTTCGGCGGCCTCGTCCTCCCGGATATCCGCAATGAACCCGTCTATCGTGCCCTGGTCGGAAAGGCCGGCGACGAGGGCGTGAACCTTGTCCTCGCTGCGCCCGTGAACGGCGACCTTCCAGCCTTCGGCCAATGCCTCGCGCGCGATGGCGCTGCCGACCGAGCCGCTGCCCCCGGCCACCAGCAGGACCCGGCCGTCAGTCACTGTCGTACTGGTTGGCCCTGAGATCGTCCGGAGCGAGGTCGGAGAACTTGGTAATGCGCGCCTCGAAGCGCAGGCGCACCTTGCCGGTGGCGCCGTGGCGCTGCTTGGCGATGATCAGTTCGGACAGGCCGGTGACTTCTTCCATCTTCTGGCGCCAGGCTTCCCACTTGTCCTTGACGTCGGGGGAGTCCGTGTCGCTGGGGAACTTCGGCTCGGTCGCCTTCACGTAATAGTCTTCGCGGTAGACGAACCAGACCATGTCGGCGTCCTGCTCGATGGAGCCCGACTCGCGAAGGTCGGAAAGCATCGGGCGCTTGTCGTCGCGCTGTTCGACCGCACGCGAAAGCTGCGAAAGGGCGATCACCGGAACGTGAAGTTCCTTCGCCAGGGTCTTGAGACCGCGCGAAATTTCCGAAATCTCGTTGACGCGGTTGTCGGTCGCGCGGCCAGAGCCCGAAAGGAGCTGCAGGTAGTCGATGATGACGAGGCCGATGTCGTGGCGGCGCTTCAGGCGGCGGGCACGAGTACGTAGCGCGGCGATGGAAAGGCCGGGCGTATCGTCGATGAACAGGGGCAGTTCCGCCAGTCGCTGGCTGGCGAAGGAAAGCTGCTGGAAGTCCTCGCGGCTGATCTTGCCCATGCGCAACGCTTCGGAACTGATGCCCGACTGTTCGGCGAGGATACGCGTGGCGAGCTGGTCGGCGCTCATTTCCAGGCTGAAGAAGGCAACCGCCGCACCCACCGACTTTTCGGTCTCGATGCCGTCCGCATGGTCGCGCTGCAGCCGGTCGGCGGCGTTGAAGGCGATGTTGGTGACGAGCGAGGTCTTGCCCATGCCGGGACGTCCGGCGAGGATGATGAGGTCGGAATCGTGCAGGCCGCCGATCTTCTGGTTGACCGAAGTAAGGCCGGTGGTCTTGCCCGAGATGTGGCCGCCCGAATTGAACGCCTTCTCGATGGCCGAAATGGCGGTGCGGGTGGCGACGCCGAAGCTCTGCGCCTCATTCGCGGTCGCGGCGCCTTCCGCCACCTTGTAGAGCGCAGCCTCGGCCTGTTCGATCTGCTCCATCGGCTCGACCGATTCGGAGGTGTCCATGGCCCCTTCGACGAGGCCGCGGCCGACCGAGATCAGTTCGCGCAGGAGCGCAAGGTCGTAGATCTGTTCGGCCAGTTCGCGCGGGGCCAGCAGGCCCTGTCCATCGGCAGTCAGGCGGGCGAGGTAGGAAACGCCGCCCAGCGCCTTGAGCTGTTCGTCCGCTTCGAAATACGGCCGCAACGTGACCGGGGTAACCACCGCCTTGCGGTCCAGCAGTCCCAGGATACGCTCGTAGATGCGGGCATGGACGGGTTCGAAGAAGTGTTGCGGCCCAAGCTGGGTCTGCAGTTCCTCGATCACGCGGTTGTCGATCAGGACCGCGCCCAGGAACGCGGCCTCGGCCTCGACGTTGGAGGGCAGGGCCCGCACTTGGGCGGAATCGTTGGTATCGGAGACCCGAAGTAGAAGCTGTTCTTGCGACATGAGGAGGTCGACAATGCTCTTCTCGAGTGCTGCCAGCAAGCCACGAGTGTTGCCATTTTCATCCACAGCTTGTGGAAGGATACGGAACGGCTTGCCCGCCCATGCTGCAAGCGCGTAAAGGCCGTTCGCATCATGGCGGACCCGCGCATCACGCATATCGAACTCGACGACGCGACCATTCTGTGGCGCAACGCCGATATCGAGCAGGAACGGCGTATCGCCATCTTCGATCTTATCGAAGACAATATTTTCAAGCCGATACGCGCATTCGAGGCCGGTCACGAAGGCCCTTACCACCTGCGGCTTTCGGTTCGGGACGGGCGCCTTTCGCTGGAAATCTCGGACGAGAAGGGCGCCGCGCTGGAGACGATGGTGCTGGGACTCGCGCGATTCCGCCGTCCCATCCGCGAATACTTCGCGATCTGCGAAAGCTACTACCAGGCGATTCGCAAGGCGACACCGCAGGAAATAGAAACGATCGACATGGCCCGGCGCGGCGTCCACAACGAGGCGGCCGAACTGCTCGTCGAACGGCTCGAGGGGAAGATCGAGACCGACTTTCCCACGGCAAGGCGGCTTTTCACCCTGATCTGCGTCCTGCATATCCGCGGTTGAGGGGGCAGGACATGGCACGAAGAAAAAGCGCCGGAAGGGCGCGGGCAGGCGGCACCGGCTGGAAGCTGCGGCTGCTTGGCGCGGTCCTGCTCATCGCGATCGTCGCAGGTGCCTGGGGCTGGTGGCACTTGCGCCACTGGACGCCGGATCGCGCGATCTATCCGGTGCAGGGCGTGGAGATCGGCGTCGACGACGGCCCGGTGAACTGGAAGTCGATCAAGGCCATCGGCGCCGACTTCGCCTATATCGACGCCAGCGCCAGCGCATTTGCCCGCGATCCGCGTTTCGTGGAGAATTTCGAGGCTGCAAGGGCAATCGGCATGCAGGTGGGCGCGGTTCACCGCTACGATCCTTGCCAGCCGGCGGAAAAGCAGGCGGCGAATTTCGTCACCACGGTGCCGCGCGATGCGGATCTGTTGCCGCCGGTCGTCGATCTCGAGATGCTGGCCGGCGACTGCCCGGTGAAAGTATCCGACGCCAAAGTCGAAAGCGAACTGATGACTTTCCTCAACCAGGTCGAGACCCATGCCGGCAAGGCGGTGATCCTGAAAGTCTCGCCCGGGTTCGAGTCGCGCTATCAGGTGGCCAACAAGCTCGACCGCAACCTCTGGCTCATGCGCGACCGCTTGCTGCCGGATTATGGCGGGCGCCCTTGGACGCTGTGGACGGCGAACGGTGCGCTGGCAAACGAGGTGGCGGCCGACGGCCTGCGCTGGGTCGTCGTGCAGCCATGAGCTTGGCGCCGGACCGTGAGGCCCTGATCGCGGCGGCCCGCGAGGCGGCGGGGCTGGCCTATGCGCCCTATTCGAAGTTCCATGTCGGCGCCGCACTGCTTTTCGCGGACGGCTCGGTGGTGACCGGCGCCAATGTCGAAAACGCGAGTTACGGCCTGTCGCTGTGCGCAGAGACGGTGGCTTCGGCGAAAGTCCTGTCCTCCGGCGGGAGCGGCGGATTGATCGCCGTGGCGGTGACAGGCGGCGTGCCCGGCCAGCCGGGCAGCGGGGCCACGGTCACGCCATGCGGGCGCTGCCGGCAGGTCCTCAACGAACTGGCGCAGCTGGGCGGCACCGATCCGCTCATCTGGTGCGATGGCGATAACGGCGGGCTTGAGCTGCGCCTGTCCGAACTGCTGCCCCACGCCTTCGGTCCCGCCAATCTGGGGTAACCGAAGGCGGCAGGCGCGGCGAAGTCAGCGGGCGTTCAGCCTTCGCGTTCGATCAGCCATTCCAGCAGGGCCCCAAGGCAGTCGCGGCCCAGTTGCATCGAGCGTTCCGGGCTCCATTCCTGTTTCGGGTCGGCGGCCGGGTTGTGGTCCTTGAACGGCATTTCCAGCGTCATCGCGACGCAGCCGAAGCGTTCGGCAAGCTGGTTCGTCGACATCGCCAGATTGCCCTTGCCGGGCCGCGCGACCGGGTAACCGAGCTTGGTCTGGAAATCGGGCGTGCGCCGTTCCAGCAGGGCGGCGTAGCGGTCATACCCTTCCTTCTGCTCGGGCTTGAGCGAGGGGATGCCCTCGAACCCTGCCAGGAATACGGCGGGAATCGCTTCGTCGCCATGCACGTCCATGGCGAAGTCGACCCCGCTGGCGTCCATGGCCTTGCGGATCGCCAGCACTTCGGGCGAACGTCCGGCGCTCGGCTCGTCCCATTCGCGGTTGAGGTTCACGCCCGCGGCATTGGTGCGCAAGTGGCCGCGGCGCGAACCGTCGGGGTTGGAATTTGGCACGACATGCAGGCGGCAGCGACGGCGCAGTTCGCGGCCCACCGAACTCGCCGGGTCGGCCAGCAGGTCCAGCGCGCCTTCCATCCACCATTCGGCCATCGATTCGCCCGGGTGCTGGCGCGCATAGAGCCAGACATGCACGGGGCCATCGCCCATCTCGAGGCAGTCGACCGGCTGACCGTCCAGGGTGGTGCCCAGGCAGCTGTAGGCGACGCCGTCCGCAGCCGCGATGCGCGCCACCAGGTCGTGGTGCCGCTCCATCGAATAGGGCGCGAAATAGGCGAACCAGGCAAGATCGCCTGAGGGGCGGTAGGTGATGGTGAGGGTGCCGCCGTCGCGGCTCTCGTCCCATTGTCCGGCGGCGCGGCCCCAGAACCGGCGATCTTCGCTGACGGCCGCGTTGTAGCTTGCCCAGCCCATCGGATAGGCCGAGCCGTTGAGGCCGGTGATCCGCAGCGTCACTTCGCGTCCCTGCGCGCCGCTGACGCGGAAGTGGAACCACTGGTAGAAGTCGGACTCGTGGTCGCGCCGGATGGCAAGGCGCGCCTCGGTACCGTCGATGGATAGGACTTCGATGTTGCCGGAATCGAATGCGGAGGTGATCTGGATCTCTGTCATTTCACGAGGATAGTTTCCCCGGACTGGCCCGGAAAGTCCTTGAACAGCGCTTCGGCCATTTTCGCGGCCCCCAGCGACGTCTGGGCGAGGGGAGACTTGCTGCTGACCGAGAACTGCGCGCGGCCTTCCCAGATGGTGCGGCCGCTTTCGCGTTCGCGGATCATCACGTGCATTTGCGTTTCCACTTGCGCAGGTGGCGGTCCGGACAGGTCGATGCCGAGACCGACGCCCAGTCCCGAGCCGTAACTGCCGGTGCTGCCGCCCACGCCGACCGATACCGGGCTGCCGTTGCGGACCGGGGCGAGGGTGTGGCGCTCGACGGACAGCTGTGCGACCTGCTGGCTGGGGGCCGCGCCGGGCAGGGGCGCGGTGTAGCCGACGCGGGTCAGTTCGCGCAGGACGGCGCCGGAGAAGGCACCGAATTCCATCCCGGCCTCCTGGCCTTCGGACGGTTCGACCGCGATCGTGCCCCGGCCCAGCGGAATCGCGCCGGCGGCATGAAACCGGGTGACTTCTACCGGTCCGACCGGCGCGACGCAGCCGCCCAGGAACAGGCTCGTCGCCAGGACGGCGGCGCCGCCAAAGGCTTGCAGGGTATGGCGCATATCAACCTCTCCGGTGCTCAGGCATGTGCCGGTGTGCCGCCTGCACCGGGAGGATGCAAGTCGCTCAGTTTTCAGGGACGGCTACCGGGTCCGCCTTGGGGAAATTGTCGAAGAGAGCGGTGGCCAGCTTGCTGGCGATGCGGTCGTCGCTCCAGTCTCCGTCGCCTTCGCGCGTGGCGATCGTGGCGTAGCCTTCCCACAGGACCTTGCCGCTGGCCTCGTCGACGATGCGCGTGTCGAGCCGGGTGGAAATCAGCGCGGCGCGCGGCTTGGTAAGGTCGATGTTGATGCCAAGGCCATAGGCCGAACCCCGATTGCTCACGCCCATGGCGGCGGTGCCGCTTACGGGACTGCGCTTTTCCTCGGCAGGGGCAAGCACTTGCCGGGTGATGCGCAGCCGGGCGACCTGCCCCGGCGTTGCGCCGGGATGGAGCGTGTCGTAGCCCGCACCGACCAGCGCGTTCTCGATTGCTGCTTCGTAAGTGGCCCGCTTGCCGGAATCGAACCAGGGGCCGTCGCCCGATTCCGATTCGACGGTGACCGGGCCGTGACCCAGGGCCGCGGCGGCATCGCCTTGGGCCGCGAAGCGGCTGACCTCTACCCGGCCCTCGCGCGAATCGCGGGACCGCGATGCGGCGCGCGCGGAAAGGCGGTCGGGATAGCGGTCCAGCGGATCGTCCCAGGCGGATCGGCCCCAGCCGGAACCCCAGCCCAGCGGCCGGGCGAAAGCCGGGATCGGCGCGAAGGCAGGGGATAGCGCCATGGCGGCCATGCCCGCGGCGAGAAGCGCGCGCTTGTGGTTGTGCATTACCGTCTTCTCTTTTTTCAAGTTCAGTGTCGTCGCGCCCGGCGATGGTATATGATGGCGTGCCATTGCCGGGCGATGAACGGAGCCTAAATCTCAGTCGGATGCCGCAGGAATTGCCCACCGGCGCTTGACTTTGCAGGCAGCGACCAGTAACGGCGCGGCTTCAATTTTCCGGCGGTCGGTAACCGCCCGACACACGCAGACGAGACAAACGATGAAGATTCGCAATAGCCTCAAGTCGCTCAAGGGCCGTCACCGTGACAACCGCGTGATCCGCCGTCGCGGCCGTACTTATGTCATCAACAAGACCAATCGCCGCTTCAAGGCGCGTCAGGGCTGATTCGTTTCGCCCATCCCTGTCGAACCCGGCAGGGATAACCGGCGGACCGGCCCATTGGTTCTGAAAGACATGAGGCCCCCGCCATTCGCGGGGGTCTTGTCTTGTCCGGAACAATCGAAGCCGTCGTTTTCGACGTGGGCCGGGTGCTCGTCCAGTGGGACATGCGCCGGCTCTTTGCGCAGCTGATCGACGATGCCGATCGGCTCGACTGGTTCATGACCCATGTCGTGACCGAGGAATGGCACTTCCTGCACGACGCCGGCCGCGACCTTGGCGAACTGGTCGCTGAGCGCAAGGCGCAGTTTCCCGGCAACGATCACCTGATCGACGCCTATGCCACCCGCTTTCTCGAGACCATTCCCGGCAATGTTCCGGGCAGCCACGAGATCGTGCGCGAACTGGCCGGGCGCGATGTGCCGCTTTTTGCCATCACCAATTTCGCCAGTCCGTTCTGGCGCGAGTACCGGGAGAGCGAGCCGCTGTTCGACCTGTTCGGCGACATCGTCGTTTCGGGCGACGAGAAGATCGCCAAGCCCGATGCGCGCATCTTCGAGATCGCCTCGCGCCGTTTCGGCCATGAGCCCGGCGCGATGATCTTCATCGACGACAATGCGGCAAACATCGAGGCTGCGGACAGGCTCGGCTGGAACGTCCATCACTTTACCGACGCGCCCCGGCTGCGCGAGGACCTGACGCGGCGCGGGCTGCTCTGAAGGCGCCGGCTCCGGTCAGCTGACCGGGAGCGGATCGGTCCGGTTTCGGCCGCTTTCGCGTGCAGAAAATTTATTTCGCAACTGCAGCGTAAACCCTTGGCAACTCCCCATCCATGTTGCATCACATGGACAAACGGGAGTCACAATGTCGGCTGCTAACAGTATCAAGTATGACGAGATGCTCGACGAGGACGGCTCGGTCCGTCCTGCCTACGCCGATTTCAGAAACTGGTACGACTCTCAGGACAAGGCCTGGCTGAAACGCCAGGACGCCGAGGCCGAAAGATTTTTTCGCCGCATCGGAATTACTTTCAACGTCTATGGCGACGATGCCGCCGAAGAGCGGCTGATCCCGTTCGACATGATCCCGCGGATCATCACCGCGCGCGAATGGCGCAAGCTGACGCGCGGGATCGAGCAGCGGGTGAGGGCGCTCAATGCCTTCCTGCAGGATCTCTACCACCGGCAGGAAATCATCCGATCCGGGCGCCTGCCGATCCACGCCCTGCGCAACAACGAGGCGTTCCTGACGCAGATGATCGGGTTCACGCCGCCGGGCGCGGTCTATACCCACATCGTCGGCATCGACCTCGTGCGCACCGGCCCCGAGGAATTCATGGTGCTGGAGGACAATGCCCGCACCCCGTCCGGCGTCTCGTACATGCTCGAGAACCGCGAGACGATGATGGCGATGTTCCCCGAGCTGTTTACCAGGATCCCGGTGCGACCGGTCTCGGACTATCCGCGCCGCCTTGCGCGCTCGCTGCGTGCCTGCGCGCCGCCGGCCTTCAAGGGCAGCAAGCGGCCGGTGGTCGCGGTGCTGACTCCGGGCATCTACAATTCGGCCTATTTCGAGCACGCCTTCCTGGCCGACCAGATGGGCGCGGAACTGGTGGAGGGCAGCGACCTTCGCGTCGTCGACGGCCGCGTCGCGATGCGCACCACCTGCGGCTACAAGGCGGTGGACGTGATCTACCGCCGTGTCGACGACGACTTCCTCGATCCGCTCAGCTTCAACAAGAACTCGGTTCTCGGCGTTGCCGGGATCATGGACGTCTATCGCGCCGGTGGCATCACGATCGCCAATGCGCCGGGCACGGGCATCGCCGACGACAAGGCGATCTACAGCTACATGCCCGAGATCGTCGAGTTCTACACCGGCGAGAAGCCGATCCTGGACAATGTGCCGACGTGGCGCTGCAGCGAGCCGGACTCGCTCGCCTACGTGCTCGACAACCTGAAGGACCTCGTCGTCAAGGAAGTCCATGGCTCGGGCGGCTACGGCATGCTCATCGGCCCGACGTCCTCGAAGAAGGAACTGGCGGCCTTCGAGGAGAAGCTGCGCGCCCGGCCGGAAAACTACATTGCCCAGCCGACGCTCTCGCTCTCGACGGTGCCGATCTTCACGAAGGAAGGGCTCGCCCCGCGCCACGTCGACTTGCGGCCCTTCGTACTGGTGTCGCCCGACGGCATCGACATCACGCCAGGCGGCCTGACCCGCGTGGCGCTCAAGAAAGGTTCCCTGGTAGTCAACTCGTCGCAGGGCGGGGGCACCAAGGACAGCTGGGTTCTGGACGAATAATGCTCGGTCGTGCTGCCTATGGCGTCTTCTGGATGGCCCGCTACCTTGAACGGGCGGAGAACACCGCGCGCCTGATCGACGTCGGTTTCCACCTTGCGCTGACCCGCGGGGACAAGGCCTCGCAGGACGAAGAGTGGAAATCGGTCCTCACCACCACCGGCCAGCTCGAAGCCTACAAGGCGGCGCACAAGGACATGACCGGACCGCAGGTGTTCAACTACCTGCTGCGCGACAGGGAGAACCCCGCCAGCGTCCTCAGGATGGTCGAAGCCGCCCGCACCAATGCGCGGGTCGTGCGCACAAGCATCACCAACGAGGTCTGGGAAGCCACCAACGACGGCTGGATGACCTTGAGCGAGATCCTCTCGCGCCCGGTTCGCGAGAGCAACCTGGGCGAAGTGCTCACCGCCGTTCGCGGTCAGGCGACCCTGGTGCGCGGCGCCATGGGCGGCTCGATGCTGCGCAACGACGTGTTCAACTTCGCGCGCATCGGCACTTTCATCGAGCGCGCGGACAACACTGCCCGCATTCTCGACGTGAAGTACTACGTCCTGCTGCCGTCCGTCGCCTGGGTCGGCTCCAGCCTCGACAATGCCCAGTGGGATACGCTGCTGCGCTCGGTTGCGGGCAGCCGCGCCTATTCCTGGCTCAACGCCGGTTCGATGGACCCGCGCGACATCGCCCGCTTCATGATCCTCGACGGGCAGTTCCCGCGCAGCCTGGTGTTCTGCTTCGAGAAGATCCGCAGCAACATGGCCGGGCTGGCCAAGCAGTACGGGCATGAGACCGGCGCTCACGAACTGCTGCGCAACGTCGGCGCGCGACTGCACCAGACGACGATCGAGGAGATCTTCGACATGGGTCTGCATGAGTTCCTTCAGGACTTCATCGGCAAGACCAACCTGATCGGCGACGCCATTGCCGCCGACTACCGCTTTATTGAATGAGGCTCGCCTAGTGCTCCTGACCGTAACGCACACGACCCGTTATGCATTCGCCGACAGTGTCACGCACGGTTTGCAGCGCCTGAGATTGAAACCCAAGTCCACCCACGGCCAGGAAGTGATCGAGTGGGACATGGACCTTTCCGGCGCAAAGCGCGAAGCCGAGTATGACGACCAGCACCACAATCATACCGAACTGGTCTCGATAGAACCGGGGGTGCCGGAAGTCGTCGTGACCTGCCGCGGGACGGTGCGCACGATGGACAACAACGGCGTCACCGGACAGCACACCGGGCACATGCCGCTCTGGTGCTTCCTGCGCCCGACGCCCCTGACGCGCGCAGGCAACAGGGTTCGCTCGCTGGTCGCCTCGATCGGGGTCGACCGTCACGATACGCTCAACTACCTTCATGCCCTGTCTCACGCCATTGCAGAGCAGGTCGAGTACCTTCCGGGCACGACCGACGTCACCACCACCGCGGAACAGTCGCTGACCGCGGGGCAGGGCGTGTGCCAGGACCACGCCCACATCTTCATCAGCGCCGGACGGCTCCTCGACATCCCGATGCGCTACGTCGGCGGTTACCTGTTGATGGACGAGAAAGTGGAGCAGGAGGCCGGCCACGGCTGGGCCGAAGCCTACGTGCAGGGGCTGGGCTGGGTCGGTTTCGACATCTCCAACGCGATCTGTCCCGATGAACGCTATATCCGGGTCGCTACCGGCTGCGACTACAGCGAGGCCGCCCCGGTCACCGGAATCGCCATCGGTGCTGGGGAAACGCAGCTCGATGTGCATTTGTCGGTCGGCCAGAAGATGCTAGGGGGACAGCAGCAGTCCTCGCCAGGCGGGCAGCAGCAGCAGATGCAGGGTCGCTGAGCGGCCGCTCAGGGCGCTGTGCCGGGCGGGGTCGCTGAAGCGGTTGCAGGGGCTTAGAATTCCATGACCTATTGCGTGGGCATGATGTTGGAACGTGGCCTCGTGCTCATGAGCGACACGCGGACCAATTCAGGCGTCGACAATATCTCCACCTTCCGCAAGATGTTCCACTGGGAAGTGCCCGGGGAGCGCATCATCGCGGTGATGTCGGCGGGCAATCTGGCAACCACGCAGGCCGTCGTCAGCCAGCTTGAAGAGCGTAACAAGGCGCCTTCCGATCGTCACAATTCGCTGCTCGATGCCGAATCGATGTTCCAGGTGGCGACCATCGTGGGCAATCTCCTGCAGGACACCATCGCCGTGCGCGCCGCCGACAACGGGCAGAGCGCAGCGGGAACCTTCAGCGCCTCGCTGATCGTCGCAGGGCAGATCAAGGGCATGGAGCCGCGTCTCTTCCTGATCTACCCGGAAGGCAATTTCATCGAGGCTAGCTTCGACACGCCTTTCTTCCAGATCGGCGAAACCAAGTACGGGCGCCCGATCCTCATTCGCGGCTACGAGCCCAAGATGAGCTTCGAGAATGCAGTCAAGCTGATGACCGTATCCTTCGATTCGACGCTCAAGGCGAACTTGTCGGTCGGCATGCCACTCGATCTGCTGGTGATCGAACGCGACACTTTCACGCCGCTGCACGAACGCCGCATCGAATGGGACGATCCCTATTTCCAGGCGATCTCTACCGGCTGGGGCGAAGCCTTGCGCCAGGCGCTGGACGCCTTGCCGGACTATCACATGGATACTGCCCTGCAGACGGCGGCGGAGTGAGCCTGCTGCTTGGCCGGGGTTTCACTGGGCCTCGGCGTCATCCTGAACCCGTTGCAGGATTCATGTCTGCGGATGGGACGGCAGTGCCCAAGGCAAGATAGATCCTGCAACAGGTTCAGGATGACGCGTGAGGGCAGGGGTGATCCTGTCCATTTCACCATGCGTCCTGGCCTGCAGGCCCGGTTCAGCCTGAGCGCAGGTTGCTGCCTGCACATCCAAGCGTGAAGCCAGCGGCAGAGCCGCCTATCTATCGGCAGAAATTCGCCCCGTCGGCTTCCAGGTGGAAGTGATTGCGGTGTGCCGCATTGTACTGCGGGCCAAGGACGGTTCCGAATCGCTTGCACGCGCTCTGGTGCACGACGCGCAGGAACCGGCGTTCGGCATCGGTCCCGCCGTCCCAGTCGTCCAGCACGCTGATCCGGCGCCCGTCGTCGAGCACGAAGGCGGAAACGTCGATGGCATTGGCGGTGGCATGACCGGAGCGGCGGTTGGTCCCCGCGACATTGCGGCAACTGTAGCTGCCGTAGGTCTCGATTCGCATGACCCGGCTGCCGAGGATCTGTTCGGCCGCGCGGTCGACGCCGAATCGGGCCCAGCCGGCAAAGTCGGTTGCCACCGAGCAGGTGACGGGACCGAGATTCGACAATTCGAGAGATGCCGTATCGCTGCGCAGGCTGGCGAGCCGGACCGTGCCGACATTGGAGCAGCCCTGGCCGAAATACTGGTCGGGCAGGGGCGTGAACGAGGCGTGCTGTGCGCCCAGTTCGGAAAGGCACTGGCGGTAGGCCGGACGCGGGCTGAGAGTGCCGGAAGCGGGGCGCGAGGCCGTCTTTTGCGTGGCCTGGGGAATGTCCATGCAGGCGACGAGCGGGGCCAGCAGCGGCAGGATGAGCAGGAGTCTGCGCATGAACAAAGTCTCGCAGGGATTGGTTAACAGAATATTGCCAAGGCCATCGGGTCTCGGTCTTTGCGATGAAGCGAGCGCAGGCTTCACCATCAGGGGCATGCGTTATCCACTGCAATGCGATTGACAATTTCGGGTGGGAGACTAGAGGCGGCTCCGGGCCACGCGGTCCCAACGCCGCGCGAGCTCTCTGCAAGGAGAGTCTTTATGACTGATATTACGATACCGACGCGCAAGCCTGCGCGTCCGCACTTCTCTTCCGGTCCCTGCGCCAAGCCGCCGGGCTACTCCCCCGAAAAACTCAGCGTCGAATCGCTTGGCCGCTCGCACCGCGCCAAGATCGGCAAGTCGCGCCTTCAGTACTGCATCGACCTGATGCGCGAAGTGCTGCAGCTGCCCGAGACGCATCGCATCGGTATCGTCCCCGGTTCGGACACCGGCGCGTTCGAAATGGCCATGTGGACCATGCTCGGCGCGCGCGGCGTGACGACGCTGGCTTGGGAAAGCTTCGGTGAGGGTTGGGTCACCGATGCCGTCAAGCAGCTCAAGCTGGATCCGACCGTGATCCGCGCCGACTACGGCCAGTTGCCGGATCTTTCGCAGGTGGATTGGAGCAACGACGTGCTCTTCACCTGGAATGGCACCACTTCGGGCGTTCGCGTTCCGAATGCCGACTGGATCCCGGCCGACCGCGAGGGCCTGTCCTTCGCCGACTCGACTTCCGCCGTTTTCGCCTACGACATCGACTGGTCGAAGATCGACGTCGCCACCTTCTCCTGGCAGAAGGTTCTGGGCGGCGAAGGCGGCCACGGCGTCCTGATCCTCGGCCCGCGTGCCGTCGAGCGCCTTGAAAGCTACACCCCGTCCTGGCCGCTGCCGAAGGTCTTCCGTCTCACCAAGGGCGGCAAGCTGACCGAAGGCGTGTTCAAAGGCGAGACGATCAACACCCCCTCGATGCTTGCTGTCGAGGACGCGATCTTCGCTCTCGAGTGGGCCAAGTCGCTGGGTGGTCTTGAAGGGCTGAAGGCCCGTTCCGACGCCAATGCCGCTGCGCTCGACAAGATCGTTGCGGAGCGTGACTGGCTCGGTCATCTCGCTGCCGATCCGGCCAGCCGTTCGAAGACCTCGGTCTGCCTGACGGTCGAAGGCGCCGACACCGACTTCATCAAGAAGTTCGCGGCGGTCCTCGAAAAGGAAGGCGCTGCCTTCGACGTAGCCGGTTACCGCGACGCCCCGGCGGGCCTGCGCATCTGGTGCGGCGCCACTGTCGACACCCAGGACATCGAGGATCTCGGTCCCTGGCTCGACTACGCCTACGCCACCGTCAAGGCCGGCTAAGCCAATCAATTCGTCATCCCCGCGAAGGCGGGGATCCATACTACCTCAAGGTTAGACGCAAGGGCGGATAGAATGTCCGCGCTTGCGGGAATGACGAGGAAAGACATGACCACCAAGCCCAAAGTCCTCATTTCCGACAAGATGGACCCCAATGCCGCGCGCATCTTCGAGATCCGCGGTTGCGACGTCGACGTGATCACCGGCGAAACGCCGGAACAGCTCATTGCCCGTATCGGCGACTACGACGGCCTTGCCATCCGTTCCTCGACCAAGGTTACCAAGGAGGTTCTCGCCGCGGCGAAGAACCTCAAGGTGATCGGCCGCGCCGGCATCGGCGTCGACAACGTCGACATCCCGGCTGCTTCGTCGCAGGGCGTCGTCGTGATGAACACGCCGTTCGGCAACTCGATCACCACGGCCGAACACGCCATCGCCCTGATGTTCGCTCTGGCCCGCCAGCTTCCCGAAGCAAACGCGCAGACGCAAGCGGGCCTGTGGCCGAAGAACGGCTTCATGGGCGTTGAAGTCACCGGCAAGACCCTCGGCCTCATCGGCGCGGGCAACATCGGTTCGATCGTCGCCAGCCGTGCGCTGGGCCTGAAGATGAAGGTAGCCGCCTTCGACCCGTTCCTCACGCCTGAGCGCGCCGTGGAAATGGGTGTCGAGAAGGTCGACCTCGACACGCTGCTCGACCGTGCCGACTTCATCACGCTGCACACGCCGCTGACCGACCAGACCCGCAACATCCTGAGCCGCGAGAACCTCGCCAAGACCAAGAAGGGCGTGCGCATCATCAACTGTGCGCGTGGCGGCCTGGTCGACGAACAAGCGCTCAAGGACCTGCTCGACTCCGGCCATATCGCCGGTGCGGCTCTCGACGTGTTCGTCACCGAGCCGGCCAAGGAATCGCCGCTGTTCGGTACCCCGAACTTCATCTGCACCCCGCACCTCGGCGCTTCGACCAACGAAGCGCAGGTCAACGTGGCGCTGCAGGTGGCCGAGCAGATGGCCGACTACCTCGTCAACGGCGGCGTCACCAACGCGCTGAACATGCCGTCGCTCTCGGCCGAGGAAGCGCCGAAGCTCAAGCCCTACATGGCGCTTGCCGAACAGCTGGGCAGCCTCGTCGGCCAGCTCACGCATGACTCGGTTCCGCGGATCTCGATCCACACCGAGGGCGCTGCAGCCGAACTGAATATGAAGCCGATTGCAGCCGCCGTGCTCGCCGGCTTCCTGCGTGTCCAGTCGGACTCGGTGAACATGGTCAACGCCCCGTACCTCGCCAAGGAGCGCGGTCTGGAAGTGCGTGAGGTCAAGACCGAGCGCGAAGGCGACTACCACACCCTGATCCGCGTCTCGGTGAAGACCGAAGCGGGCGAGCGTTCGGTGGCCGGCACGCTGTTCAATAACGTCGAGCCGCGCCTGGTCGAACTGTTCGGGATCAAGGTCGAAGCCGAACTGGCCGGGCACATGATGTACATCGTCAACCAGGACGCACCGGGCTTCATCGGCCGCATCGGTTCGCTGCTTGGCGAGAACGAGATCAACATCGGCACTTTCAACCTCGGTCGCCGTGAAGCCGGCGGCGAGGCCGTGCTTCTGCTCTCGGTCGACAGTGCCGTGCCGGAAGGCGTGCTCAAGCAGGCCTGCGAAGTGACGGGCGTGCGCATGGTCAAGGCGCTCTCGTTCTGATCGGAACGTAACAGCTCCCAATGCAAAGGGGCCGGTGCGTTGCACTGGCCCCTTTCTTTTTGGCGGGCAGAGAAGGGAGCGAAAGCCTTCTGTGAATGCGGCCTTGCACCTTGCAGTCCAAACGCATTCGACAATCCGCTCCCTTGCCGTTAAGGGCCCACCCATCATGCAGGATACCGATCGCGATCTTCTGCCCGAGGGGCTTGGTGACAGGTTGCCGCAGCAGGCGGCCGTTTCGCAGCGTGTGCGCCGCACCGCGCTGGATGCCATGGCGAGCCATGGCTATGAGCGGGTGGAAACGCCGACCATCGAATTCGAGAAGTCGATGGCCAGCCGCATGGCCGGCGTCCAGGTGCGCCGCATGTTCCGTTTCGTCGATCCGGTGTCGTTGCGCACACTGGCGCTGCGTTCGGACATCACCATGCAGGTCGGTCGCATTGCCGCTACCGGCCTTGCGGCGGCGGCGCGTCCGCTGCGCCTGTGCTATGCCGGGCAGGTCGTCACCATCAAGGGCGACGGGCTCGACCCGGCGCGCGAACGGCTGCAGCTCGGCGCCGAGCTGATTGGCAGCGATTCCGTTGCCGCTGCCGCCGAGATCGTCGAGATCGCCATCGAGGCGTTGCGCGCTGCCGGTGCCAGCGGCATTTCGGTCGACTTCACGCTGCCCGATGTCGTCGATGCCCTCTCGGCCGAAGCGCTGCCGTTGGCGGCCAGCCAGATAGAAGCGGTGCGCCAGATGCTCGATGCCAAGGATGCTGGCGGGCTGGTCGATGCCGGGGGTGAGGCGTACCTGCCGTTGCTCTATGCCGTCGGTCCGTTCGAAACCGCGATCGCGCGGCTTGCCGCTTTTGACAACGCGGGCGTTCTTGCCGGGCGCATTGCAGGCCTGCGCGAAATCGCCGCGCGGGTGGATGGCAAGGCACGCCTGACGCTCGATCCGTCCGAACGTCATGGCTTCGAATACCAGTCCTGGTTCGGCTTCACGATCTACGCAGAAGGCGTATCGGGCAGTCTGGGACGGGGCGGTACCTACCGCATTCTCGGCCAGCTCGGTGGACAAGATGGCGAACCGGCGGCCGGATTCTCGCTCTATCCCGATCCGCTGATCGAAGTCCTGGCGAGCGAACCGCAGGATACGAAGAAGCTCTTCCTCCCGCTCGGGCACGATGCCCGCGTGGCCGAGCAGCAGCGCGCGGTCGGCTGGACGACGGTGGCCGCGCTTGGTGAGAACGACGACCCCATCGCGCTGGGCTGTTCGCACCGGCTGGAAAACGGCGAGGCCGTTCCTCTCTGACGTCATCTCGGGGGCGAATCGGTCCGCCGCAACCGACAGGCCAGAGTGGCCCGAGGTTGTGCCCTCAAAAACTTGCCGCCGACGCACAGCGCAGGAACGCTGCTGTGCGTGCTATCCAGCTGTGAGCCGTGCCTCCGGGGAAACCTTGCACGATGTTCTTGCAGGCTCGGACCTTGAGCCAAGATCGGCGTTTCACATGGCTTTCCCGGCAGGGGGAGCAGCGTAAGATTTTTCGCGCGAACCCGGAAGTGCTGCAAGATTGCAAGGCTTGGAGCGCGGTGTGCCGCAATCGCCTTGGCACAAATTGTCACCTGCACCTTGCCCTTGGAGGCCACAGGGCCTAGGGCGCGCGGCGGACTTCAAACAGTAATGAAAGCGTGCAGGCGTTGGCCAACGTAACCGTGATTGGCGCCCAGTGGGGCGATGAGGGCAAAGGCAAGATCGTCGATTGGCTGGCGAGCCGGGCGGATGCCGTGGTTCGTTTCCAGGGCGGCCACAATGCGGGCCATACGCTCGTCGTGGGCGAGCAGGTCTATAAGCTTTCGCTGCTGCCTTCTGGCATCGTCACCGGCACGCTGTCGATCGTCGGCAATGGCGTGGTTCTCGACCCTTGGCACCTCAAGGCCGAAGTCGAGAAGCTGCGTGGCCAAGGCGTCGAGATCAATCCCGAGAACTTCGCGATCGCGGACAACTGCCCGCTGATCCTGCCGCTCCACCGCGACCTCGACGGTCTGCGCGAGAACGCGGCGGGCGCCGGCAAGATCGGTACCACCGGTCGCGGCATCGGTCCGGCCTATGAAGACAAGGTCGGCCGCCGCGCGATCCGCGTGTGCGACCTGGCACACCTCGATTCGCTCGATCCGCAGCTTGACCGTCTTTGCGCCCATCACGACGCACTGCGCGCCGGTTTCGGGCAGGACCCGGTCGACCGCGAGGCGCTGCTCAACGAACTTCGCGAGATCGCGCCTTTCGTGCTGCAGTTCGCGCAGCCGGTGTGGAAGCGTCTCAACAAGGTTCGCAAGGCCGGCGCCCGCATACTCTTCGAAGGTGCGCAGGGCGTACTGCTCGACGTCGACCACGGGACCTATCCCTTCGTCACCAGCTCGAACACGGTTTCGGGTACGGCGGCAAGCGGTTCGGGCCTCGGCCCCTCGGCAACCGGCTTCGTGCTGGGCATCGTCAAGGCCTACACCACCCGCGTCGGCTCGGGTCCGTTCCCGACTGAACTGGACGATGATACCGGCCAGCGCCTCGGCGAACGCGGTCACGAATTCGGCACCGTCACCGGGCGCAAGCGCCGCTGCGGCTGGTTCGACGCGGTTCTCACCCGCCAGTCCTGCGCGATTTCGGGCGTCACCGGCATTGCCCTGACCAAGCTCGATGTGCTGGACGGCTTCGAGAAGGTGAAGATCTGCACCGGCTACCGCCTCAACGGCAAGGTGCTCGACTACTTCCCGAGCCACGCTGCCGACCAGGCCGCCGTCGAGCCGATCTACGAGGAAATGGACGGCTGGCAGGGCACCACCGCCGGCGCCCGTTCCTGGGCCGATCTGCCCGCGCAGGCGATCAAGTACATCCAGCGCGTGCAGGAACTGATCGAAACTCCGGTCGCGCTGGTTTCGACCAGCCCCGAGCGCGAGGACACGATCCTCGTGCGCGATCCCTTCGAGGATTGATCGCGATGCGGCGGAGCGTGCTACGGTTCGCTCCGCTGCTCCTGCTGCTTGTCGCCGCAGCCTCGGCGCAGGACGAACCGGCGCTGCCGGAAATCGACTTCGTTCGCGTCGACAAGTCCGAAAGGACGATCCGGCTCTTTTCCCAGGGCCGGCTGGTGCGCGTGATAGAGCGCATCCAGATGGGCGATCCGGTCGGCCCCAAGCGCTTCGAGGGCGACCGGCGTACGCCCGAAGGGCTCTACGAGATCGACTGGGCCAATCCCGAGAGCGCCTATTACCTCTCGCTGCACGTTTCCTATCCGAGTGAGGAAGATCGCGCCTTTGCGGCGGCACGCGGCCGGTCGGCGGGCGGCATGATCATGATCCACGGCCAGCCCAATGGCCTTTCGCAGGGCCGGGTGCCGGGCGACTGGACCGATGGCTGCATTGCCGTTTCCAACGATGAGATCGAATACCTCTGGCAGACCGTGCCGGATGGGACGCCCATAGAAATTCGGCCCTGATCCCGGAAAGGCCGGGATGGAGCCGGGCGTGCCGGTTTCCTGCTTCTTCCCGCTGTGGTCGGCGGCAAGGGCTCAGAAGTCGACAGCGATGCCCTTGTGCACCCAGTCGCCATAGCGCGTGGGAGAAAGCTCGCCGTCGGGATCGGGCGAGTCCTGATCTGCCTTGGCGTCTGTGGGCTGCGGCGCGGGATCGTTGGTCCAGTGCGCGGGCTTCTTGAAGCCTTCGGGACGTTTGGTGGCGCGTTCGGTCATCGTGCCCATGTGGTGCCACTGGCGGGAAAACGCAATCCGCTATAGGGGCAGGCGGATGGACATTCCCGGCCTTCCGGCGCGCCGTGCCGCGCTCAACCTCATCGATGCCGTTCTGCGGCGCGGCGAAACTCTCGACCAGGCCGCCGGCGCTGCGCTGTCGCGCGTGCGCGGCGATGCCGACCGGGCGCTGACCCGCGCGATTGCCGGCGAGGTGCTGCGCTGGAAGGCCGACCTCGATGAGCTGATCGACAGCGCCACGCGCCAGCGCCTGCCCGACGATGCAAAGCCGCGCGCTGTCCTCGAGCTCATGCTGGCACAGGTCCTGCGGCTGGAAACGCCGCCGCATGCGGTGATCGCGACCGGGCTGCCCTTGCTGACCGGCGGGCCGAGGCGGCTGGCGCATGGCGTTTTCTCCACGCTGGTGAAGCGAGAGGTTTCGCTGCCGGACGTGCCGACGCTGCCCGATGCCGTGCTCGCCCGCTGGGGTGAACGGGCCGGAGAAATTGCCCGGGGCCTGGCCGAGCCGCCGCCGCTCGACCTCGCCCTGCGCGAACCGGACAAGACGCAGGAGTGGGCGGAAAGACTGGGCGGCACAACGCTGATGCCCGGCCACCTCCGCCTGCCGCGCGGCGCGGCGATCGAAACGCTCGAGGGTTTTCGCGAAGGTGCGTGGTGGGTGCAGGATCTCGCCGCCAGCCTGCCCGCGCGGCTGCTGGGGCAGGGCGAGGGGCGGCGCGTGCTGGACCTGTGCGCCGCGCCCGGCGGCAAGACGCTGCAACTGGCCGCGGCCGGATGGGACGTCACCGCGCTCGATATTTCCAAGCGCCGTCTCGAACGGCTGAAAGACAACCTCGAACGTACGCACCTTTCCGCTCACGTGGTCCAGTCCGATGCTTTCAAGTGGGAGCCGGAAGCGCCCTTCGACGCGATCCTGCTCGACGCGCCGTGCACCGCGACCGGCACCAGCCGCCGCCATCCCGACGTCCTGCACCGGATCGGGCCAAGGCAGATCGCGGAAATGGCCGAACTGCAGTCCGGCCTGCTGGCCCGCGCGGCCGAATGGCTCAAGTCGGGCGGAATGCTGGTCTATGCCGTGTGCTCGCTGGAAGCGGCGGAAGGCGAGGCCCAGGCCGCGCAAGTATCGCTGACGCCTGAGCCCATCTTGCAGGACGAATTGCCTGCGGGCCTCTCGCCAATGCCCGAAGGCTGGTTGCGCACGGACCCGGCGATGCTGGCCGAGGCAGGCGGGCTGGACGGCTTCTTCGTGGCGCGTTGGCGCAAGTCATGAGGCAGCGCTGCGGATCAATGTGAACCGCAGCGCTGCCTTGCGGAAGGGTCAGGCCTTCACCTTGGCCTGGAAGCTCTTGCGCAGCTTCATCAGCTTGGGCGGGATCACTGCCAGGCAGTAAGGATTGCGCTGGCCTTCGCCTTCCCAGTATTCCTGGTGATAGTCCTCGGCGGGATACCATGTGGCCGGGCCCTCGATGGTGGTCACGACCTTGCCGCCGTGATCCTCGTTGGAGCGCGCGATGGCGGCTTCGGCTTCGGACCTTTGGGCATCGTCCAGCGGGAAGATCGCCGAGCGGTACTGGGTGCCGACATCGTTGCCCTGCCGGTTGAGCTGCGTCGGATCGTGCGTGCCGAGGAACACGTCGAGAATTTCGGCATAGGAGATCGTTTCGGGATCGTAGGTGACCTTGATCGCCTCGGCATGCCCGGTCGTGCCGGAGCAGACCTGCTTGTAGCTGGGGTTCTCCACCGAGCCGCCGATATAGCCGCTCTCGACCTCGCTCACGCCGACCACGTCGCGGAACACCGCTTCCGTGCACCAGAAGCATCCGCCTGCCACGATTGCCGTTTCCATGGTTTGTCCTGTCCTTGTCGTTCGGGGGGCATTCAAGCCCACGAACATAGGTAGCTGACCCGCCCTTGTCATCGGGAGGCGCCATTCCCGGTCGTCTATCCGGGTTGCCTTTGTCCCGATCTGGTTTACTTTTCCGCCACTTCGTCCGCGCTGGGAGAATCGTGATGCGTCGAACTTTGGTAGCCGTTTCGTCGTTCCTGGGTCTGCTGGCCGCTCCGCTTTCCGCCGCCACAGTGGAAGCCGGGGCCGATGCGCGCACCGAAGCGGAATTCTGCAAGGGCTGCGAAGCACTGGTCGAACTCGCTCTCGCACATCCCGCGCGCAAGGATGACCGCAATCGTGACGCCGCTCGCCATCCGGCGGAAACCCTGTCTTTCTTCCGCGTTCGCCCGGATATGAAGGTCGGCGAATATGCGCCGGGCGGCGGCTGGTACTCGCGGGTCCTTGCGCCCTATCTGGCCAAGGAAGGGCATCTCACCGGCCTGTTCTTCAACCCGAAGCAGGGGCCGTTCGACGCCGACAAGATCAATGCCTCGGCTGCCGGTTTCGCCGATCAGGTCGCGGGATGGACGGGGCTTCCGGCCCAGAGCTTCTCGGGCATGACGCTCGAAACCGTGCCGGACGACCAGAAGGGAACCTTCGACCGGATCCTCGTCGTGCGCATGATGCACAACATGCTGCGCTGGAACATCGCCGACAGCGAGATCAAGGCCATGCGCGCGCTGCTCAAGGACGATGGCCTGATTGGTATCGTCCAGCACCGGGCCAAGGCAGACGCCCCTTACGCGGTCAGTTATGGCAATCGCGGCTACCTGCGCGAGACGGACGTGATCAAGTTCATGGAAGTGAACGGCTTCGAGCTGGTCGCCAGGTCTGAGGTCAACGCCAATCCCAGGGACACCGCGGACTGGGAGGAGGGCGTGTGGACCCTGCCGCCGACTTACGCGCTGAAGGACAAGGACAAGGCGAAATACGCAGCGATCGGCGAAAGTGACCGGATGACGCTTCTGTTCCGCAAGCGGCCCTGATAAAGGGCCGGCCCATGGCCGAAATCACTGTCGCAGCACTGCAATTAGCCCTTGGCTTCGCCGACGAGGCGGAAAACATCGCCGCCGTTTCCGCTCTCGTCGAAGAGGCGGCGGGCAACGGCGCCCGGATCATCCTGCCGCCCGAACTGTTTTCGGGGCCGTATTTCTGCAAGGTGGAGGAAGAGGAGCTCTTCGCGCTGGCCCGCCCCACGGCCGAGCATCCCTCCGTCATCGCGATGAAGGCGCTGGCCAGGAAGCTCAAGGTGGCGATCCCGACCAGCTTCTTCGAACGCGACGGGCACCACTATTACAACACGCTGGCCATGATCGATGCCGACGGCGAGATCATGGGGACCTATCGCAAGAGCCACATTCCCGACGGCCCCGGTTACGAGGAGAAGTATTACTTCCGGCCGGGCAACGACGGGTTCAAGGTATGGGACCTGTTCGGCACGCGCATCGGCGTCGGCGTGTGCTGGGACCAGTGGTACCCGGAATGCGCCCGCGTGATGGCGCTGATGGGGGCCGAACTGCTGTTCTATCCTACTGCCATCGGTTCCGAACCCTATGACGCCGCGCTTGATACCAGCCGTATGTGGCGCCGCGCCATGCTTGGCCATTCGGTTTCCAACTGCATGCCGGTGATCGCGGCCAACCGCATCGGCATCGAGGCCGAGGCGGGCAGCGAGCAGACATTCTACGGCCATTCCTTCATCACCGACGAGTGGGGCGATTTCGTCGCCGAATTCGGCAAGCAGGAAACCGGCGTGCTGGTTGCGAAGCTGGACCTTGCGCGTGCGGCGAAGCACCGTGCCGGCATGGGTTTTTTCCGGGATCGCCGTCCGCAGCTCTATACCCGCATCGCGCAGGACGTCTGACCGACTTGGCAAGGCACCGCTATCTCATCGCACTGGGATCGAACATGCGGCATCGCAAGCATGGCGATCCGCACAAGGTACTCAGGGCCGCGCTTGCCGCGCTCGACAAGGGCAAGTTCGAGGTCGAAGCCGTCTCGCCGCTGATTGACTCTGCCCCGCTGGGCCCCTCGCGCAGGCGCTATGCCAATGGCGTCGCCATCGTCGGTACGCATCGCGATCCGGACGAAGTGCTCCACAAGTTGGCCAAGATGGAACGCAAGTTCGGCCGCAAGTCGGGCGGACGGCCCTGGGGCGCGCGGGTGCTCGATCTCGATATCGTCCTGTGGGATGGCGGCCCATGGACCAGCGACAGGCTCGTGATCCCGCACCCGGCCTATCGTCAGCGGCAGTTCGTACTGGGCCCCGCGTGCACTATTGCGGGTGGCTGGCGCGATCCCTTGACCGGCTTGTCGGTGAATCAGTTGCATGCGCGCTTGACCAAGCCTCGCCCTGTCCCTAGTTGACCCTTCCGCAGCCGCGAAACGGCATCGTGGGCCCGTAGCTCAGTAGGTAGAGCAGCTGACTTTTAATCAGCGGGTCACAGGTTCGAATCCTGTCGGGCTCACCACTTCGCCGGCGGCTGCGGCAATTGCATTTCCAGACCGGAACGATACCCTCACGCGGCGGCGCAATCGCGCGGCGCGTAGCGGGGACAAAGGTGGCGGGCGAAATCCGGTTACGCGGTCTTCGGCCTGCCTGCATTCAATGCATCGATGGTTTGGCATCCACATATTCAATGCGACGTCTGAGCCGCGTACGGCTAACTCTCGGACTCGGGTGGCGGCAGCGGGGAGGACAAATATGCGCGCGAGCTTTGGACGGTTATTGGTCCCGGCCGCAGCACGGTTTTTGGGGCAAGGCGCGGACAAAGGCGTGTCTTGTGCAAGAGACTTGCGCGGCGGCAGGTTTGGGTGCGCGGGAGGCGCAGCGTGAAGGTCCTGGTGACGGGGGGCGGCGGCTTCGTCGGTCGGCAACTTGTTTCGCGGCTGCTGGAGCGCGGCGACACTGTCGTTGCATTGGATGCGCATGCGGGCGGCATTCCCCAAGGTGCCCGTGCCGTGGCGGGCGATCTCGGAGACAGGGCCGTGCGCGGCGATGCGCTGGCTGGCGGCTGCGATGCGCTTGTCCATCTCGCGACCGTTCCGGGCGGCGCGGCGGAGGCCGATCCCGAGGCTTCGCGCCGGATCAATGTCGATGCCATGTACGACCTGCTGCTGGAAGCGAATGCGCTGCGTCCGGGCTTGCGCGTCGTCTATGCCAGTTCCATCGCCGTCTTCGGCGATCCGCTGCCGGAGCAGGTCGACGACGAGACGCCGCTCTCGCCGAAGCTGATCTACGGCGGGCACAAGGCGATGATGGAGGGCGCGGTCGCGATGATGTCCAATCGCGGCATGATCGACGGCGTGACCGTGCGCCTGCCGGGCATACTTGCGCGGCCCAAGGGACCGTCCGGCATGAAGTCGGCCTTCATGAGCGACCTGTTCCATGCCCTCAAGGCCGGCGAGACTTTCACCTGTCCGGTCTCCGCGGGGGGCACGATCTGGGCGCAGTCGGTAGCATGCTGCGCCGACAACTTCATCCATGCGCTGTCGCTGGATACCGCTCTGTTGCCGCCTACGCGGGCAGTCACGCTGCCGGCGCAGCGGATCGCCATGCGCGATCTCGCCGCGGAAATCGCCCGCCAGTGCGGCGTGTCCGCAGATCTGGTGGCCTATCGCGCCGATATGGAACTGGAGGCTGCCTTCGCAGCGCAGCCGCCTCTCGCGACGCCTGCGGCCGAAAGAGCCGGGTTCGTCCACGACGGCGATCTTTCCTCATTGGTCAGAAACGCGCTCCAGACACTCTGAGGCAGAGCAGGAATCAGAATGGCCGGAGCGCGCTGTGCACTCCGGCCATGCCTGAATTCTTCGGGAGAGGGGCGGGGCCCCCTACTAGAGGTTGCCGATCGCCAGGAAGCGTTCTTCGCGGCGATGGAGCAGGTCCCTGGCCGGAACGCCCGCAAGTGCGTCGAGCTCCTCGGCAATGGCCTTGCCCAGCGCCTGCGAGGCGGCTGCGGGATCGCGATGAGCGCCGCCCATCGGTTCGGGCACGATGCGGTCGATCACGTTGAGCTGGAGCAGGTCCTGCGCCGTTACGCGCATGGCGGCGGCGGCGTCCGCTGCGCGCTCACCGGTGCGCCACAGGATCGAGGCGCAGCCTTCCGGGCTGATCACCGAATAGACGGCATGTTCGAGCATGAGCACGCGCTCGGCGCTCGCCAGGGCGACCGCGCCGCCCGATCCGCCTTCGCCGACGATCGTGGCGACCATCGGCACGGGCAGCGACAGGCAGGCCTCGGTGGCGCGGGCAATGGCCTCGGCCTGGCCGCGCTCTTCGGCTTCCACGCCGGGGAAGGCGCCCGAGGTATCGACCAGCGTCACGACCGGGAGGCCGAAGCGCCCGGCCAGTTCCATCAGGCGCACCGCCTTGCGGTAACCTTCCGGCTTGCCCATGCCGAAGTTGTGCTTGATGCGGGTCTGGGTGTCGTGGCCCTTTTCATGGCCGATGACCATGACGCGCCGGTCGCCCAGCCGCGCCATTCCGCCCACGATCGCCGCGTCCTCACCGTAGAGACGGTCGCCGCCCAGCGGCATGAATTCGGTGAAGATATGGGCGAGATAGTCGCGAAGGTGCGGTCGCTGCGGGTGGCGGGCGACCTGCGTCTTCTGCCACGGCGTCAACGTGGCATATGTGCGCGCCAGCAGCTGCTCGCTCTTGGTCTCGAGCTTCTGGATCTCGTTCACCAGATCGAGGCCGCCGGTGTCGGCGGTCGAACGCAGCTCGTGGATGCGCGCCTCGAGGGCAGCAATCGGCTTCTCGAAATCGAGATAGGAGATCATTTGGCCTCGCTTTCGGCTTCGGCCTTGTCGGCCAGCCACTGTTCGAGCCACTTGATCGTGTAGTCGCCGGACTGGAATTCCGGGTCCTGGATGATCGCTTCGTGCAGCGGGATCGAGGTCTTGACCCCGCCGACGACCATTTCGCCCAGCGCCCGCTTGAGACGCATGATGCAGCCCTCGCGGGTGCGGCCGTAGACGATCAGCTTGGCGACCATCGAATCGTAGTAGGGCGGGATGCGGTAACCGGCATAGAGCCCGGAATCGACACGCACGTGCATGCCGCCGGCCGCGTGGAACGTGTCGACAAGGCCGGGGGAGGGGACGAAAGTCCACGGGTCCTCGGCATTGATGCGGCACTCGATGGCGTGGCCCTTGAACTCGATCTCGTCCTGCTTGACCGACAGCGGCTTGCCGTCGGCAATGCGGATCTGTTCACGCACGAGGTCGACGCCGGTGATTGCTTCGGTCACCGGATGCTCGACCTGCAGGCGGGTGTTCATCTCGATGAAGTAGAACTCACCTTTTTCCCACAGGAACTCGATCGTGCCGGCGCCGCGATAGCCCATGTCGGCCATCGCCTTGGCGACGACGCCGCCCATGCGCGCGCGTTCCTCTGCCGTGATGACGGGCGATGGAGCTTCCTCGAGCACCTTCTGGTGACGGCGCTGCAGCGAGCAGTCGCGCTCGCCCAGGTGAACGGCATTGCCGTTGCCATCGCCGAAGATCTGGAATTCGATGTGACGCGGATTGCCCAGGTACTTCTCGACGTAGACGGTGTCGTCGCCGAAGGCGGCCTTGGCTTCCGAGCGGGCCTGGCTGACCATCGTTTCGAGCTGGTCTTCGCTGGGCACGATCTTCATGCCGCGACCGCCGCCGCCCGATGCGGCCTTCACCAGCACCGGGTAGCCGATTTCCTTTGCAAGCTCGCGGATCTCGTCGAGGTCTTCGACGGCGCCCGGCGACCCGGGGACCAGCGGCAGGCCGAGCGCGCCGGCGGTGCGCTTGGCTTCCACCTTGTCGCCCATCGTGCGGATATGCTCGGGCTTGGGGCCGATCCAGGTAATGCCGTGGGCTTCGACGATCTCGGCGAACTTGGCGTTCTCCGAAAGGAAGCCGTATCCGGGGTGGATCGCGTCGGCCTGGGTGATCTCTGCCGCAGCGATGATCGCGGCGACGTTGAGGTAGGAATCGCGGGCCGAGGGCGGGCCGATGCATACCGCGTGGTCGGCGAGGCGAACGTGCATCGCGTCGGCATCGGCCGTGGAGTGCACGGCGACCGTCTCGATGCCCATTTCATGCGCGGCGCGATGGATACGCAGCGCGATTTCTCCGCGATTGGCGATCAGTATGCGGGAAATGCCCATGCGATCAGCCGATGACGACGAGCGGCTGGTCGAATTCGACCGGCTGGGAATTGTCCACCAAGATGGCCTTGACGGTGCCCGCGGCAGGTGCGGTGATCGGGTTCATCACCTTCATCGCCTCGATGATCAGCAGGGTATCGCCTGCCTTCACGCTCTGGCCGACCGAGATGAAGTTGGCCGAGCCGGGTTCCGGCGCGAGGTAGGCGGTGCCCACCATCGGCGACTTGACGGCGGTGCCGTCGACGACCGGCGCGGCGGCTTCTGCCGCGGCAGGTGCGGCAGCGGCCGGAGCAGCGACAGCCGCGGGGGCCGGAGCGACCGCGGCCTGGACCATCGGCGCTGCCATCAGCGTGCGGGCGACGCGGATGCGACGTTCGCCGTCCTCTACCTCGATCTCGCTGAGGTTGGTGTCGGAGAGAAGCTCCGCCAGTTCGCGCACCAGTGCGCTGTCAATGTTCATGCCAGCGGCCTTGCCGCTCGTTTGGTTACCCATGCGTTCCTCGGATCAGCATATTTTGCCGCGGCTATCGCGGGGGCGATAGCACGTGACAAGGGATTAATCCTAACCTTGCACATTTTTTCCGCGAAGGGACTGTGCGCAGTTTTGCGTTGTCAGGCTGCAGATGCAACCGGACGGAGATAATCGAGCAGGCGCGCCAGCGTCTCTCGCAAGTCCCGGCGATGCACGACCATGTCGACCATGCCGTGTTCGTGGAGGTATTCCGCGCGCTGGAAGCCGTCGGGCAGCTTTTCGCGAATGGTGTCCTGGATCACGCGCTGGCCGGCAAAGCCGATGAGCGCGCCCGGCTCGGCGATCTGGACGTCGCCCAGCATGGCGTAGCTGGCCGTGACCCCGCCGGTCGTGGGGTCGGTCAGGACGACGATGTAGGGCAATCCGGCAGCCTTGAGGCGGCGCAGGGCAACCGTCGTCTTTGGCATCTGCATCAGGCTGAGAATGCCTTCCTGCATGCGTGCGCCGCCAGCCGCGGTGCAGATGACATAGCCGCAGTTCTCGCGAATCGCGCGCTCGATACCGCTGACGAAGGCTGCGCCGACCGCCATGCCCATCGAACCGCCCATGAAGCCGAAGTCCTGCACGCCCAGCACGAGCTTCTTGCCCTCGATCTGGCCGACCGCATTGGTCAGCGCATCGCCGTAGGGATAGTTGGCGCGGGCGGCCTTGAGGCGATCGGGATACTTCTTGCTGTCGCGGAACTTGAGCGGATCTTCCTTGACCTTGGGCGTGGGCAGGATCGAGAATCCGGGATCGAGCAGTTGCCCGATGCGTTCCTGCGCGCTGATACGACCGTGGTAGTCGCACTTCGGGCAGACCGAGAGGTTGTCCTCGAAGTCCTTGACGAACAGCATCTCACCGCAGGATCGGCACTTGATCCAGAGGTTGTCGGGTGTGTCGCGCTTGCTCGTGCGCGAGAGGGAATTGCGTACGCGTGTTAGCCAGCTCATGCCGCGCTATTTGCCGTTTTTCGGCGCTTCGGCAAGTCCTGCAGGTTCCCATAGCCCTGCAAAGGGCCGCAAATGGCGGGAATGCGCGGTTTGCGAATGTAAGACAGCCCCGCAATCGCAGGGCTGTCTCACGGGTTTTGCACAAGCTGCCATCGCTTGAGGATCAGAATTCGCTCCAGTCCTCGTCGTTCGTGGGCACCGATTGCAGGGCGACATTGCCCATCGACGCGGGTTGCGGACGAGGCGCCGAATGGAGGGAAGGGGCAGGAGCCGAAGGCACCGATGGGGCGAACTTGCGCATCGGGCGCACGATGTCGTCTTCGCCGGTGACGAAGGAGGAGACGAGCGAGGTCATCTCATTCGCCTCGTCGGCGAGGCTGCGCGAGGCTGCGGTAGATTGCTCGACCATCGCGGCGTTCTGCTGGGTCAGGCGATCCATTTCGCCCACCGCGTCGTTGATCTGCTGAAGGTTGCCCGCCTGCTGCGTGGCATTGCGGGCGATCTCGGCCATCAGCTCGTCGATATCGCCCACACTGGCGACGATCTTTTCGAGCAGGGTGCCGGTATCGCCGACGAGAACGACGCCGTCGCCGACCTGCTTGCTGCTGACGGTGATCAGTTCCTTGATGTTCTTCGCCGCCTCGGCAGAGCGCTGGGCAAGGGCGCGCACTTCATTGGCGACGACCGCGAAACCCTTGCCGGCATCGCCTGCCCGGGCGGCCTCGACCCCTGCGTTGAGCGCGAGGAGATTGGTCTGGAAGGCGATGCCATCGATCACGTTGATGATCTGGCCGATCTCCTGGGCCGATTTTTCGATCTCGCCCATCGCTGCGACGGCCCTGCGCACGACTTCGCCCCCCTCGGTGGCTTCGCGGTGAGCGCCGGAAACGGCCTGCTGTACGTCGGTCGCCTTGTCGGCGGTCCGCTTCACGTTGCTGGTGACTTCGTTCATCGACGATGCGGTTTCGGCGAGGCTGGCGGCCTGGCGCTCGTTGCGGGTCGCGAAGTCGTCCGAGGCGGAACGGATCTCGGTTGCGCCGGTGCGCACGCTGGCAGCGGCGGTGCGGACAGAGCGTATGGTACCTGCGAGAGAGCGGACGGCGGCGTTGAAGTCCTTGCGCAAGTCGTCGTAGGCGCCGGGGAAGGGATTGCGGATTTCGCAGTCGAGATGATTGCTGGAGAGCTTCTTGAGCCCGCCGCTCAGGGCATCGATGATCTGCCTTTCCTGCGCGGCATTGTCGCTGCGCAGGGCCACGGCGTTGTTGCGGAAGGTTTCCATGGCCTTGGTCATGCGCCCGACGCAGTCCTTGTAGTCGGTGTAGCGGATCGGGCTGTCGGTGTCCCCGTCGGCCAGCGCTTCCATCCGCATGACCGTATTGACGTAAGGGGTAGTGATATGGCGCGCGGCGAGGATCATCACGATCACGGTGGCGGCGAGTGAAGCGCAGGCAGCGCCGATCAGTTCGGCGTTTCCGCCAGCGAGCCATGTCGTGGCCGGTCCCGCCGTGCCGATCAGGGCGAGCAGGGCTGTCAGAGCCTTGAATTTCGTACGGATAGGGGCCGTCTTTTCAAACCATTGCAGCATGTCGGACTCCTCGAATTCCCATCGGCAGCCCGGATCGCAACGACGCTCCCCAAGTCGACAAGAAGACGGACTTCGATGGAGTCAGAGTAAGAGAAGCAGGAGAAATATTGAGTTCTTCGCAATCTACGTACTGATCCCTATGATGCGCACCGATATTCCTATCGACTATTGCAGTTTTGAAAGAACAGCTTCTGATCGCGCTTGCAAAATTCGGGTGGGCTTTCTTGGAAGCGCCTGGCGCAAGGCTATAGTGGCGCTTCCCGGACAGCGGCAGGCGGTGGCGCCTGCGGTCTGCGCGTTGCATTGATTTACCAATAGTTATTGCAAATGGGCCTAAGCCTGCCGGATCGCGGGAAGGAGTGGCTACGGGCGTGGCATCGAGTGTAAGATCGACAGCGGGCTTTCTCGCATTTGCCCTGGGTGCGATGCCCCTGCCGGCCGCAGGGAGTGAAAGCGTCGATGGCGCCACGCCTGCCTTCCAGCTCTCTGCGAATGCCAGCATCGTTTCCGACTACCGTTTTCGCGGCATCAGCCTGTCGGGCAAGGACCCGGCGATCCAGGGCGGTATCGACCTCAGCCATGACAGCGGCCTGTTCATCGGCACCTGGGCTTCGAGCATTGCCGATTCCGGCGGTTCCAACACCGAGCTCGACCTTTACGGCGGCTATGGCGGCTCTCTCGCCGGCATCGACTATTCGGTTACTGCGCTAGCCTATGTCTATCCAGGTGGCCAGGGCGTGAACTACTTCGAGGTTCTGGGTTCGGCCACGACCAGACTGGGGACCGGGAGCGTCGGTCTCGACATGGGCTGGGTGCCCCGGCAGGACAATTTCGGCGGGGACAACATCTACATTGCGGCAAAGGGCCAGGTTCCGCTGGGCAGCCTGCCTGTAAGCATGTTCGGTCATCTCGGTTATGAAAACGGCGATGCCTACGACCGCAAGTGGGACTGGGAAGCGGGTCTTTCCTATGCGACGGGACCGTTGACCGCATCGCTGTCCTACGTCGATACCAACTATTCCGGTGCCGATGAGGCAGGCCGTTTCGCCAGGGCGGGCGTCATTGCCTCGCTTGCCGCCAGCTTCTGATTGCAGGGTCCACGCCATGTCCCGTCTCTTCCTTTCCGTAGACATGGTCGGCTCGACCCAGTTCAAGGCGACCAAGACCGCCAAGGGGCCGGGTGGCTGGATGGAGATCTTCCGCACATTCTTCACCAACTTCCCGCTGATGCTGGTGGGGCAGATGGGCTTCGAATTCCTCGAGGAGGACGAGACTCCGGCGGTCGATGTCTGGAAAGCCATGGGCGATGAGGTGATCTTCACCGCGCAGCCTTCCAGCGCCGAGGAATTGACCGGGATCCTGCGCGTCCTGCTGCGCACCATGCGGCTTTACGAAGCCACCCATTTCGAGACGTTGCCATTGCGCCTCAAGGGCACGGCCTGGCTGGCTGACTTTGCCGAGAACAACATCGCTCTCGAAATCCCGGAACTGTCCTCGGACGATGCCGCGCCGCATCTCGATTTCATCGGGCCGGACCTCGACCTGGGCTTTCGCCTTTCGAAATATGCCCGTCCGGCCAGTCTCGTGCTATCGCTCGATCTGGTCGAAGCGCTGCTGGGTGCGGACAATCTCTCGACCGTCGCGATGTACCTGGTCGGGCGCGAGGAACTGAAGGGCGTGATGTTCGGTCGGCCATATCCGATCGTGTGGATGCACGATGCGGAAGAAGGTTTCGACTTCCTGCCCTGGGAGCGCGAGAGCTGCCCCTATATCGCCGCCGCGCTCGACGCCCGGCCGGCCAGCGTCGAGCAACTACGCGGCCAGATCGACGACATGCGGCTCTACTTGCGCAAGATGCACGGGCTCGAGCGGCCGCCGATCACGCTGGGCTGACGGTTTCGCGGGCGCCTTCGTAGCAGACCGTCAGGATCGCGATGTCGTCCGACTGCGGCACGGCGCCGACGAATCCGCGCACGCATTGCGCGAGTCCTTCGGCAATCAGTCTGGCGGAAAATTCGGCGCGTGCGCTGGCCAGGGCATCGGCGATGCGGGCCGTGGTAAACAGTTCGTCGTTCGCGCCCGTCGCTTCCGAGACGCCGTCGGTGAACAGGACCAGCGCATCGCCTTCGCGCAAGTCGAAATGGCCGGTGCGAAAGGGAACGTCCTCGAACACGCCGAGCGCCATGCCCTGCTGCTTGGCCAGCCGTTCGACCGATCCATCCGCCCGCACGATGAAGGGCGCCTCGTGCCCGCCGTCGCTGTATTCCACCTCGCCGCTGCGCAAGTCGAGGATGCCCGCGAAGACGGTCACGAACATCTCCGCGGCATTGTCGCGCGAGAGTTCGGCGTTGACCCGCTCCATGATCTGGCCGGTCGATCCGCCCGACATGGCGTGCGCCTTGAACAGGGTGGTGGTCATGGCCATGAACAGCGCGGCCGGAACCCCCTTGCCCGATACGTCGCCGACGACGAAAAACAGGCGGTTTCGGTCGATCAGGAAATAATCGTAGAGGTCGCCGCCCACCTGCTTGGCCGGTTCGAGCAGGGCGAAAACGTCGAGGTCCGTGCGGTCGGGGAAGGGCGGGAACTTGCGCGGCAACATGCCGATCTGGATGTCGCGCGCGGCGGAAAGCTCGCCTTCCACCCTTTCGCGCGCCGCCGTCGCTTCGGCAACCTCGACGAGGTAGCGCTGGAGGCGCGCAATCATCCCGGCCATCGCTTCGGCAAGGCTGCCCACTTCATCGCCCCGGTCGCGGCTGATTTTGCGCATGGCGTCCATTTCGTCCTCGTCGGGCCGGAAGCTGCGCGTCTCCATGTTGCGGGTGAAGGTGGTCAACCGCACCAGCGGTTCGACGATGCGCGAGACGAGGAACCAGCCGACCGCCATCGACAGCGCGAACAGGGCAATGCCGATCGCGATCGACTTCACGAGCGCCATGTGCAGCCGCTCGTCCAGCCAGGTCAGGTCGATGTCCGCCCCGATGACGTGGACGCGCCCGTCAGGGCTTTTCACCGGCATGTAGATCGAGCGGAAGCGGCCGAAGGAATCGCTGTACTCGTCGAAGCGCACCGTGCCGTCGGCGAAGCTGCGATAGAGCTTGTCGGGCGCGGTGTCGTAGAGCGTGAAGAACTTCGTCTCACTGCCTTGCGCGATTTCGCCGTCGGTGGCGCTGGTAGCCACGGTGCGGATGTCGTCGCCGAACTTCATGTAGGTATAGACATACGTCAGGCCCGAAGCATTGCCGAAGCGCGACAGGTGCTGCTGGATCTGCCTGTACTCAGCCGGCGTGACCGATTTCGCATCGCGGATGCGCCGGTGGTATCCATCGGGGATGATCTCGCGCACGGCATTCGTCGCGATCCGCAGCTTGCCGTCGATGCCCGTGAGGATCTCGTTGCGGTCGGTACTGTAGAGGACAGCGGTATAGACCGTTGCGGAAACCAGGTTGAGTACAAAGAGCAGGAGCAGCAGTTGCGGCTTGAGGCCGAACCTGCGCACCCTTTGCGCTCCATCCATGGTCGCCACGAAAATCATCCCCCCGATACTGTGCCTGATAACGCGATAGAAACGGAATAAGCCCTATTGCAGCGATACTTGCAAAAATTGATTAAGCCGGACCGCGACATTGGTGGGGAGAACATTGCTCGATTTCGTTAACCGCCTCTTCCGGCTCGAGCGCGGTGAATGGCCCCGACTTATCCAGTTCGGCCTGTTCGGATTCCTGTTGCAGATGGGCATGGGGGTCGGTTTCAGTGCCGGCGATGCCGCATTCCTGAGCAATGTCGGCGCGGACCGCCTGCCGCTGGTGTTCATGCTGACGCCGGCGGTCATGCTGCTCTACACGGTGCTGTTTTCCTACCTGCTCGTGCGTTTTTCGATCGATCGCATGGTCGATCTGACCCTGGCCGCGCTGGTCGCGGGCGGAGTGGCATTCTGGGCCCTGATCGATGCCGGACTGCCGCCGGATTGGCAGGTTCCGCTCTATTTCGCGGTAAAGCTCTACCTGGCGATGTGGTACATCGCGCTCTACTCGCTGTTCTGGAATTATACCGACGCCTATTTCGCGATACAGGACGCCAAGCGACTTTTCCCGCTCTTCGCCGCGTTCTGCGCGCTCGGTACGGCCTGCGGCGCGATGCTGGTGGGCCTGCTGGCAGAGAGCGTGGCGGTGCAGGACTTCTTCCTGCTGTGGGCCGCCATCGCCATGGCAACCGCGCCACTGGCCGCTCTTTTGCGCCGGCGCTGGAGCCAGATTGCCGAGAGCGACAGCGATCTCGAGGAAGAATCGGGCGGTGCCCTGAGCCAGCTTGCAGCGGTCGGCCGCGCCTTTGGCCGGTCGCGCTATACGATGGTCTTCACGCTGGTGCTCTTCGTCACCTTGTTGATGACCAATCTTGCCGAGTACCAGTATTCGATGGTGCTACAGGAAGGCCGCGACGAGGCGGCCCTGGCATCGCTGTTCGGCACGCTCTACGCGGCAGCCAACCTGTTCAACCTCGTGACCTGCCTTTTCGTGTTCAACCGATTGGTGGCGCGGCTGGGCGTGCGCAATGTCGCCTTCATCCAGCCGCTGACCTACTTTGCGGTGTTCGGGTGGTTCTTCCTGCAGGGGGGGACGGGCGCTGCGCTTGCGGCTTTCTTCGCCTATCACGGGGTCCTGACCTCGATCGAGTACAACAACCAGAACCTGCTGTTCAATGCCGTCCCCTCGCGGGTGAAGCGGCCGCTGCGCACGGTGATGGAGGGCATGGCCGAGCCGCTCGCCAGCCTCGTCTCGGGCGGCTTCCTGATCTACGCGGCCAGCCAGATCGACATGCGCGAGCTTTCGGGCATCGGGATCATCGTGGGCGCGACGCTTGTTGCCGTCGTTGTCGCGCTGCGCCAGCTCTATCCTTCGGCGATGGCTGCCAACATGCGGCAGGGCTGGATGAACTTCGGCGGGCGCGGCGTGCTTTCCCCGCAGTTCGAACCCGAGGCAAGGAGCCTGCTCGCCAGGGCCGCCGCAGGTGAAGGAGACAGTGCGCAGATCGCCGCGCGCCTGCTGGGCGAAGCTCCCGTTAGCGGGTCTGCTGCATCGCAGGGGCCCGATATCGATGCCCTTTTGGCACAGCTCACGCTGGGCGATCCGGCGAAGTGCATCGGCGTTGCCGAGGCCATCGACCGGTTGGCAACGCGCGAGGACGTGCACATCGTCCCGCCTCTGGCGCGGTGTCTTCCGAAATTGGAGCGCGACGAACGGCGGCGGATGATCCGGCTGCTCGGCCGGATCGCGGACAGCGAATCCATTCCCGACATTCTCGAGGCGGCCACCGAACTGGCGCCAAGGGCGCGGCGCGCAATTGCGACGATGCTGACGGAGCTGGGCGAGACGGCGATCCCCCGCTTGCTGGGCGGGATGCGCGACCGGGCCTTGGCTTATCGGTCCCGCGCTATCGCGGCACGCGCGCTGGCGCAGATTTCCTACGCCCAGTTTGCCGCCAACCTCGATCGTCTCGTGACCGGCGAACTGGATGAAGCCTCGCGCCTCGGCCATACGGCGAGCCTGCTCGACCTCCACGCCGGCACGCACCGCTCCGTCGCACTGCTGGCGCGTGCCCAGCGCGAGCGGGCGGAAGCTGCGATAGACTTCGTGCTGGAACTTCTTGCAATCGGCGGGCTGCTGCCGAATTTCGATCTCCTGATCGTCTCGCTCCATTCCGCCAACCCCAAGGTGCGGGGCAACGCGGTGGAGGCAATCGAGAGCAGCGTTCCTCGCCACTATCTGCGCCTGCTCGGACCGCTCCTGCACGGCGAAGCGCAGCCGCGTGAGGGCGCGCAAATCGATGTCGAACAGGTTCTCGTAGAGGCTCTCGCCAGCGGCCAGGCAATGGAAATGACTTTGGCGGCTGACGTTCTCCATGACCGTCTGGACGCCGCTGGCTTCACCCAGCGTCTCAAGGCGGTGATCCGCGAAGGCATGCCCGAAATGGTGCGCCGCCATGTCCTTGATCTCCTGGAGATCGACGGCGCTACCCGGCCGCATTCGCTCGATCTGCTGGCGGCTCTGGCGGACCATCCCGAGGTTGGCGGTGCTACGCTCGAAGCGCTGGGTGCTGCGGTACTGTGCGCCGTCTTCGAGAAGCCGGAAGGCGGGGCCCTTGCAGGGGAGGCTGGGGGCTCCCCGTTCTGGATCGCCCATCGCGATCTGGGCGAAGTCGCCGCGCGCTTCCCCGAACTGGCACTGGTCATGCTCAAGTCACAGGACGGTCGGCAATATGCGGCCTAGAAGCGTGCCGATCAAAGCGCTGCTGCTGCGCACTTTCCTGCCTGCGGTCGTCGTCGTGGCGGTTCTGCTGGCGGTGTTCGTCTACAACTGGCTCTACGCTTCGATCCTCGAGGGCTTCGAGCGCAAGCTGGTGACGACGAGCGCGCTTGCCGGCGCGATGGTCGATCCGGCAGATCACGATGCCCTCATCGCAGTGGCCTTCGAGGGCGGAGACGCGCAGGCAGCCGAGGCCAGCACTGCCTATCGCCGCAATGTCGAGCCCATGCAGCGTATCCGCAAGGAACTGGACCTGACCTACCTCTATACCCAGGTGAACGGCGGCCCGGCGGACATCCTCTATATTCTCGATGCCTCGACGGGGGAGGATCATTCTCCGCTCGGTTCCAGCGACGACTTGCCCGACGAGACGGCCGAAGGTCTCAGGCGGGTCGAGGATACCGGATCGATCTATGTTTCTCCGATCGAGTACCAGGAACAGTGGGGCCTGCTGAAGACGGGGGCAGCCCCGGTCAGAGGCGCGGGCGGGCGCATCGCGGCGTCGGCCGGGGCGGACGTCAATGTCTCGGTCATACAGGTCGCCACTCAGAATGCGCTGTTCATGAGCGCGATGATCGGTGTTGGCTCGGTGCTTGCCTGCCTGCTCGTCTCACTGGCGCTCGTGCGGCGTATTGCCGGGCCCATCGAGGCGCTTACAGAAGAGACCCTGCAGGTTGCGGCGGGTCGCGGGCACAGTGCGGCGCAAGGGTCTGCGCCGCGTGAAGTCACCGTCCTGCGCAAAGCCCTGCTTGAACGTGCGGCGGAGATTTCCTGCGAGTTGCAGGCGCGCAGGGAGCGCAGCGTGCAGGAAGACGCTCGCGCCCATGCAGGGTTGCTGGCAAGCGGATCCGGCATCGGACCGGGCCAGCCGGTGATCCTGCTGTCCGGTGCTCGCCGCGTGATTGCCTGGACGCCCGGCGATCCCGCCGATGCGCGCACGGTTCTTGCCCAGCGCGCCATGGCGCGCCTCGCACAAGCGATGGCCGAGAATCCGGCGCTCTGCGCGGACTGGGCCATGCTCGCTGACTGCGATCAGGGCGCTTGCCTGGTGGTTGACGGCACAGCTGGCTGGGTTGAATGGATTGGAACGCCCCAGGCCGGGCTTCGCGTTGCAGGCCGGCACGCCGATCCCGGCCGCTTCGATCCGAAGGAGCGCGTCTCGTTCGTCTCGCTGACGGGCGGCGAGTTCGTCGTATGGCCGGGAGAAGCACGATGATCGCGGCGCAGGTCGTTGCCGAGGCCCTGGCACTTGCAGCCTGTCCGCCGTTCGACCGGCTGACCGAAACCGAGCTGCTGCTTGTCGCCAGCCATGCCCGCCGCTTCGAATATGAACCGGGTGAGACGGTCCTTGCAGGTGGAGCGGTGGCGCAGCGGCTGGTCACGGTGGTCGGCGGCTCGGTTGTCGTTGAGGGCAGGCAGGCGCCCGCGGTATTCGATGCGCCGTCCGCGCTGTTCGGTCTGCCGACGCGGGCTGACTACATCGCGGGAGGAAGGGGGGCGCAAGTCTTGTGCCTGGCAAGGCCGCACCTTTTCACCATCGCGCGCGAGTGTCCCGATTTCGTGGTGGGCCTCGCCGCGATCCGGGCCGGGGCTGACGCATGACGATCCGCTCGATAATCCTGCTGCTGGCCGTGCCGCTGTTTCTTGCGCTGGCGCTCGTCAACGGGGCGCTGCTCTATTCGCAGGAGCGCACGGAACTGGAGCATGCACTTCGCGAACAGGCCCTGGCGACGGCTGTTACGGTTGCAGAATTTACACGCGAAATGACCGATCCGGGCAAGACCCTTGCCCAGCCCAACCGCCGCGAGGCGCTTGAGGCTGCCCTTGCGCATGTCGAGGGACTGGGCGCCCTCTATCTCGTCGAGGCGGACCGACCGGCTCTTGCGCTCAAGTCGGGGGGGCAGGAATGGGATCTCACGGCGCTGGCCCGGCCGAGCCGGCCTTCCGTTCGGACGATGGTGCAGGACGGCGCGGAAGGCTGGGTGATCGGGCTTGCACCGGCAGGGGAGGGTCGTTTCGTCGCAGCGCGCTTCAGCCGCGCTCCGATGGCAGAGCACTTGCGCCTCATTCGCCGGGACGTGGTGCTGATCGCTCTGGGGCTGATTGCCCTGGCGAGCGCGCTTGCCATTTTCGTTGCCCGCCGCCTGACCCGCGAACTGGACCTGAGCAGACGCGCGCTGTCGGGACATGTTCCGGACGGCAAAGTGAGATGGCGTATCCGCGAGGCGCAGGATCTTGCCGGGGCGGTGAGGCTCATGGATGCCAGCGGCGAAGCTGCCGAACTTCGGGCAACGCTCGTCGAGGTCCGCAAGGGCCGCACACGAAGCCTCGCAAACGCCTTGGAGAATGCGCGCGCGGTGGAATTCGCACCCTGCGCCTGCCGCACCGCGGACGCCGTCATTGCGATGCGCGCCTCCGGCGCCATTCCGGCGGGAAGTTTCTTCGCCTTTGCCGACATGGAGCAGGGCGGCGCCGTCGTGCTGGGGCGCTGCGAGGATGCGGACCCTGTCGATGCACTGGCAGCGGCCTGCCATGTCCGGCGATTGATCGAGGCATCCGCTTCGCAGGCTGAACTCGGCCGCGCGCTGGACCTTGCGGGCCAACTTTATGCTCTTTCGGATCTGGTCGTGCACGAATGGCGTGCGCCATTGGCCAAAGGGGCCTTGCAGCTGGTGACGCTTGCGCAAGCCGATGAAGCGGAGCGTGCGCGGGTTTACCTCAAGGCCGCGCGCGGTATCGGGCCCGATGAATGGCTGGCCAGTCTCGATGCGCTCCTGAAGCCGACTGGCATCTTCGCCGTGATCGGCCCTCCGTGCTCAACCGACTGCGGCGAGAGCGGAAACGAGGTCAGGTTCGATCGCAAAGATAGCGGTGAAGCCGCTGATATCGAACACTTCACGCACTGACGGAGCGAGACCGCAAAGCGCGAGCCTGTTGCCCGATGCCTTGGCCACTTTCGCGCCCTTTAGCAGGATGCGCAGGCCCGCGGAACTGACGTAGCTGACCTGCGACAGGTCGATCACGGTGGCCGGATTGCCCTCGATCCGCGAAGGCAGACGGGTTTCGAGCAGCGGCGCGGTATTGCTGTCGAGCCGACCGGCAAGGGTCATCACCAGGGCCGGACCCTTGATTTCTTCGCTGATTTCCATCGCCCTGTCTCCGCCCGTCTTCTCATCGTGTCCACGCACCTTATTGGAGAAGTTGTGAAATTTTTCCACTCGATTAAGCTGGCCGGGGCCGCAATCGCGTGGCGCCGGTACGGGGATCGAGTGGCATGGATTGCGATTACGAACGCACTCTCGCCAACGGAAGGGCAGGGTTCCCCTCGTTCCTCGAGGATATCGAAGCCTATCTGGAAAGCGCCGACCTGCCGCTCGATGTTCTGACCAAGGTCATGATCGTGTTCGACGAACTGGTCAGCAACATCCTCGAACACGGCAAGGAGCAGGATATGCCGCGCATAACCGCCTGCCTCAGGGTGGGGAACGGGGAAGTCGCGGTCGACCTTATCGATGATGGCAGGCCATTCGACCCCTTGTCGCTTGAGACGCCCGATACTTCGCTTTCCGTGGAGGAGCGCGAGATCGGCGGCCTTGGCATCCACATCGTGCGCCGGATCATGGACCGCGTGGAATATGCGCGCGAAGGCGAATGCAACAGGCTACGTTTCGCTAAGAAATTGCCCCTAGGGTAACAGCCTCGAAGATCAGCAAAATTCAGCAGGCGTCAGGGGAAACGGCCTTGTTCATCCAGCCGCGGGGACATTCCAGTGCGAGTGAAGCCGGCGAAGATCGTCTTGTCGTCTGCGATTGCGAGACGCTGGGCCTGTGCGTGCGTGCGCTTGCCCCCTTTGCCGCGGGCGAGGTGCTCGACAGGTTCAACGGCGAAGTCAGCGCCGACCTGCTGCAGCACAGCCTGCAGGTCTCGCCGGGGATGCATGTCCATGACACGCGATTCGTCGGCTACCTGTCCCACGGTTGCGAGCCCAATTGCCGGCTGGACATGGAGCGCTTCGAACTTGTCGCCCTTAGCGATATCGATGCTGGCGAAGTCCTGACCATCGACTATGCCGCGACGGAGGATGTTCTCTATCGGCAATTCGCATGCCATTGTGCCGCGCAGCGCTGCCGCGCGTGGATCACCGGGCGCGCCGAGAGTGCGAACGAGGAGGGCAGGCGAATTCTGGACGGGCAGGCCAAGCCGCTGAAGTCGTGACCGTGCCGCAGCAGGGCTCATCGGCCGGGACTGCGCCGTGGTGGGAGCGCCCAGACCTGCATTATCGCGGCGGGCGCCTGCACTTCGCGGGACATGATGTCGCCGCACTGGCCGGTGAGGGCGAGAGCGGGGGCGAGGAAGGGGGGGCGCTGTTTCTCTATTCGCTCGACCGCGTCGAAGCCAATCTCGATAGGGTGGTCGCTGCCCTTGGCGATATCGGCTGCGCCTTCACGGTCTATTACGCCATGAAGGCCAACCGCTTTGCGCCCCTGCTTGAGCGGCTCGCACAAAGCGGCAAATGCGGGGTCGACATCTGCTCTCCGGGTGAACTGGATCATGCCCTGGCCTGCGGTTTTGCGCCCGGTCAGATCAGTTTCACCGGCACTGGCGTCACGCCGCGCGATCTGGAACGACTACTGTCCCATCCCGAGATCACGATCAATTGCGACACCATGGGCATGATCCGACGCATCGGTGAGCGCACGCCGGGCCGCGAGATCGGCATTCGCGTGAATCCCGGGCGCGGCACCGGCTACGGCGATGCCGAGAAGCTGACTTATGCCGGGGGAAGAACGACCAAGTTCGGCATCTACCGCGAGCAGTGGGGCGAGGCGCTTGCCCTCGCGAAAAGCCATGGGCTGGCGATCACCTCGCTGCATTTTCATGTCGGCTGCGGATACCTGACCGATCAGCTGGAGAGCTGGGATCTGGCCGTCGCGGAGGCCTCTCGCTTCCTCGACGAAGTGCCGCAGGTGCGCACGGTCAACGTCGGTGGCGGGCTGGGGCTGCCCCATCGCTGCGGGGACAGGCCGCTCGATCTGGCGCAATGGGCCGCGATCCTGCGCCGCCATTTTGCCGGACGCGGCCTGCGCATCGCCGTTGAGCCGGGGGACTACATTGCCAAGGATGCCGGGATGCTCGTGCTTCCCGTGACCGACGTCGAAATCAAGCGCGACACCCGGTTCGTCTTCGTCGGCGGGGGCTTCAATCTCCACCCGGAACCTGCTTTCTACGACCTGCCGTGCGAGCCGGTTCCCTGCCTGCTGCGCGGCGATGGATCGGCGCCGGGCGAGCGGGTGACGATTGCCGGCAATATCAACGAAGCGCTTGATATCTGGGCTGCCGACACGCTCCTTCCGCCCGTTGAGGAGGGGGACTTCATCGCCTTCCTCAATGCCGGGGGATACGGCTCGGCGATGAGTTCCAACCACTGCATGCGCGGCGCCTTTACCGAACGCGCCCTGTAGGCTGCGCGCCGCGCCTGGGCCGCGCGATTGCCGCAAACTTGCGATGGGCACTGCGAAATCGGGGTGTTATCAGCACCTTCGAATCGGTTCTTGCCGATTCCCATTGATCGCGCCGGTGCCTCGTAAAAGGGGCTTAATCGGGAATGCGGTGCGGGGAAGGGATTGCCTTTCCCAAGTCCGCGGCTGTCCCTGCAACTGTAAGCGGATAGCGCGATGCACAGGGCTTTTCATGCGCCATGGGCGCCTGGGAAGCAGCCACTGGGCCGAATGCGGCATGCCGCGAAGGGCCTGGGAAGGCGTGCATCAAGCTGTGACCCGCGAGCCAGGAGACCTGCCGGCGTCTGGTCGCTCTTGCCCTGGTCCAGGGGATGGCCGCGGCACGGTGAACTCCGTCTGAGCGACGAACCTGCGGTCGGGGCCGCAGCGGAGCGGCGTGTCGACCGGCCCTGGCGTCCGGTTGCCTGCGCCTTCCGGCCGTTCGCCAGAGCGGTTCGTCCCGGCCTTGTCGCAAGACGCCGGAGGACGATTTCGCATCATGGCTCAATTGCCGCATTCTGTTCGACCCAACCTGCGCCGCCGGATAGGCTGGCTTTTCGGCCCGCTCGTGGCCGCCAATATCGCCGCCTGGATCTGGGCTTTCTCGCTGTTCCACGATCAGCCGCTCATGCTCGGCACGGCCCTGCTGGCATGGGGCCTGGGGCTGCGCCATGCCGTGGACGCGGACCATATCGCGGCCATCGACAACGTGACCCGCAAGCTGATGCAGGACGGTCAGCGCCCGATCGCAGTCGGCTTCTGGTTCGCCATCGGACATTCCGGCATCGTCACCATCGCGGCCATAGCCATTGCCCTGACGACGAGCGCACTGACGCAGTTCGAAAGTCTCAAGCAGGTCGGCGGTCTCGTCGCGACCTCGATCTCGGCGATCTTCCTGTTCTCGATTGCCGCCATGAACCTGATCATCCTGCGCAACGTGTGGAAGACCTTCGCCCATGTCCGTGCCGGGGGCGCCTATGTGGAGGAAGACCTCGACATGCTGCTGGGCAATCGCGGGCTGATGGCGCGCCTTTTCCGGCCGATGTTCCGCCTCATCACCCGCAGCTGGCACATGGCTCCGCTGGGCTTCCTGTTCGGGCTGGGTTTCGACACCGCGACCGAAGTGGCCATCCTGGGCCTTTCGGCGGGGCAGGCGGCGGACGGGCTCTCCATCGGCACGATCCTCGTCCTGCCGGTGCTTTTCGCCGTGGGCATGGCGCTGATCGATACCGCCGACGGCGTCGTCATGCTCGGCGCCTATGAGTGGGCTTTCGTCAAGCCGATCCGCAAGCTCTACTACAACATCACCATCACCCTGATTTCGGCGCTTGTCGCCATCGTCATCGGCGGGATCGAAACGGTCGCCCTGATCGGCGATAAGCTGGGCCTCACCGGCGGCCTGTTCGATATTGCCGGCGAACTGGGAGAGAACTTCAACAGCCTGGGGTTCGGCATCATCGGCCTTTTCGTGCTGTGCTGGCTCGCCAGCTTCGCGATCTACCGCTGGAAGCGCTTCGACGATATCGAAGTGCGCATCTCGGCATGAGAAGCGGTCCTTAGGCGATTGGCTTGGCGGTCGATCTGTTCTAGGGCCTCGCTTCGAAGCACGGATCGATTCTGTGCTTCGAATGATCGCGCCGGTGCCCCGAAAGGGGCTTAATCGGGAATGCGGTGCGGGAAGGTCTCTCCTTCCCAAAACCGCGGCTGTCCCTGCAACTGTGAGCGGATAGCGAGATGCACACGGTTCCCTTCCTCACGCGAAGGGCCGGCCACTGGATGAAGCCGCAAGGCGATCCGGGAAGGCGTGCATCAAGCAGTGACCCGCAAGCCAGGAGACCTGCCGGCGCACCGGTCGCTCTTGCCTTGATCCAGGGGATGGTCACGGCACGGTAATTCTTCCGTCTGAGCGACGAAGCTGTGCGGCTGGGGCTGCACGAACGCGCGGTAACGGGTGCCTTTTCGCGCCCGCCCGTCGCCGCGCGTCGGTCGGATTCGCTCCCGGCAAGCCCCGCCGTTGTCGCCATGGCGCGTGGGGAATTGCCGATGCCTGACCTGTCCAAGGTCCCTGTAACGATCATCACCGGTTTTCTGGGCGCGGGTAAGACCACGCTCATCAGCCATCTCATCCGCAATGCCGGCGGTCGCCGCCTGGCGGTCGTCGTCAATGAATTCGGCACGCTGGGCGTCGATGGAGATATCCTGAAGTCGTGCGCCATCCCCGACTGCCCGGCAGAGAACGTCGTCGAACTGGCCAATGGCTGCATCTGCTGCACCGTCGCCGACGACTTCATCCCCACTGTCGAGAAGCTGCTGGCGCTCGAACCCCGGCCCGATCACATCCTGATCGAAACTTCGGGTCTCGCGCTGCCCAAGCCGCTGCTCAAGGCTTTCGACTGGCCCGCGATCCGCAGCCGCATCACTGTCGACGGGGTGCTTGCCCTTGCCGACGCTGAGGCCGTGGCCGAGGGCCGGTTCGCACCCGATCTCGCCGCACTCGAGGCGCAGCGCGCGGCCGACCCGGAAATCGATCACGAGACGCCGCTGTCCGAAGTCTTCGAGGACCAGCTCGCCTGCGCCGACATGGTGCTGCTGACCAAGGCCGACCTTGCCGGCGCCGAGGGCCTTGCCCGCGCGCGTGAAGTCATCGCCGCCGAAGCCCCGCGCCCGGTCCCGGTCATCGAACTGAGCGAGGGCGTCGTCGATCCGCGTGTGATCCTTGGCCTTGGCGCTGCTGCCGAGGACGACATTGCCGCGCGTCCCTCGCACCACGATGGCGAGGACGATCACGAGCACGAGGATTTCGACAGCGCCGTCATCGAACTGGGCGAAATCGCCGATCCCGCTGCTCTCACCGCACGCATCGAAACACTGGCGAGCGATCACCGGGTGCTGCGGGTGAAGGGCTATGTCGCGGTAGCCGGCAAGCCGATGCGCATGCTGGTGCAGGCGGTCGGCGCGCGGGTACGCAGCCACTACGACCGCCCCTGGCGCCCCGGTGAAGCGCGCCTCACGTCGCTGGTCGCCATTGCCGAGCACGATCACCTCGATCCCGCTGCGATAAGGGCCGTGCTGCAGGGCTGAGGCCGCGATGCACGTCATCTTCCGCGAGACCCACGGGATCGAGGAAGCCTCCGTTCCGCAGGATCTGGGGCAGGCTCCGGCCGATCTCGTGGTGCTGTCGTTTTCGGACAGCGACCTCGGCGCTTTCGCTGCCGGGTGGCGCAGCGCGCGCGATGCGGGGGACAGTCCGCCCTCGCTGCGCCTCGCCAATCTTGCGGCACTGACGCATCCCTTGTCGGTCGACACCTATGTCGAGCGCACGCTGGCATGTGCGAAGGCGATCCTGGTACGGATCATCGGCGGGCTTCCCTACTGGACTTACGGCCTGCAGCAGGTGGAGGCGCTGGCGCGTTCGCGCGGGATCGCGCTGGCCGTGCTGCCCGCAGACGGGCGCGAGGACGAAAGGCTCGATGCCGTCTCGACCGTTCCGGTTTCCACGCTGCGCGAACTGACCCGCCTTTGCGATATCGGCGGCGCGGTTGCGGCGCGGGCAGCTCTTTCACGGCTCGCGCAAGCGGGCGGCCTGCTGGCGGACGGCAAGACGGGTTGCGAAGTCCGGGCTATTCAGGCGCTGCCGACTGCCGGGGCCTGGCTTCCAGGTGAAGACACGGCCTGTCCGGCGGCCTTTGCCCTGACAGCATCCCGCCCGCGCGTGCTTCTCACGTTCTATCGATCCTATCTCAGCTCCGCCGATCTCGATCCTTTCGAGGCACTCCACGCGGCCTTGCGCGCACGCGGTTTCGATGTGCTGGGCCTTTACGTGCCCTCGCTGAAGGCCCCTGAAGTTCGCGGCTGGGTGGATCGCTGGGTGCGGGCGCTGCAGCCCGCGGCGGTGATCAATGCGACCGCTTTTTCCGCGCGTGACGATGAAGGCGCGACGCCGCTCGACGGCGCCGGTGTCCCGGTGTTCCAGGTCGCGCTGGCGACGAGCGGGCGGCAAGCCTGGCAGGATGCCTCGCGCGGTCTGTCGCCGGCCGATCTCGCCATGCATGTCGTGCTTCCCGAAGTCGACGGCCGCATCTTTGCAGGCGTGGCCAGCTTCAAGGAAGCCGCCGCGCGCGACGATGCCCTTGAATTTTCGCGCAGTGCCCACCGCGCCGAGCCATCGCGTATCGAAGCGATTGCCGCGCGCGTCGCGGGGTGGATCGCGCTGGGCCGGAAACCCGCGGCAGAGCGGCGCCTTGCGATGGTTCTCTCGACCTATCCGGGCAAGGGCTACCAGATGGCCCACGCCGTCGGGCTGGATGCACTGGCCTCCGCCGATGCGATCCTCGCCGATCTGGCGCAGGCCGGTTACGCGGTCGAATGCGGCCATGACCTTGTGGCGGGCCTTGGCGAAGCAACCGCCAGTTGGCCGCTCGGCGCCTATCGCGCCGCTCTGGCCCGCTTGCCTGCAGCGCTGCAGGCCGATCTGGCCGAGGCCTGGGGAGACGCCGAAAGGGACCCCGCCGTTGCCGACGGCGCCTTTCATTTTCGCGTCGTGGAGCTTGGCCATGTCCTGGTCGCCCTGCAGCCCGAGCGCGGCTGGTCTGCCGAGCGTGACGAGGATTACCACGATGTCTCGCGTTGCCCGCGTCATGGCTATGTTGCCTTCTATCTCTGGCTGCACGAGCGCCGGGTCGATGCGCTCGTCCATCTCGGCGCGCACGGAACGCTTGAGTGGCTGCCGGGTAAATCGGTGGCGCTTGGCGATGCCTGTTGGCCCGAGGCGCTGACCGGCGCCCTGCCTGTCATCTATCCATTCATCGTCAACGATCCCGGCGAGGCGGCGCAGGCCAAGCGCCGGATCGGAGCCGTCACGCTGGGACACGCACCGCCGCCGCTGGCTCCCGCGCAGCAAGGCGCAGGACTGACGCGCCTCGAAGCGCTGCTGGACGAGTTTTCCAACGCCGACGGGCTCGATCCGGCGCGGCGTGACAGGCTGCAATCGGCCATCCGCGAGGAAGCGCAGGCGCTGGGGCTGGAGGCTGAACTCGGCCTCGACGGCGCGACCTCGCTGGTCGAGGCGATCACCCGCATCGACCGCTTCGTGTGCGACGTGAAGGAGAGCCAGTTCGGCGAGGGCCTGCATGTCTACGGCCGCGGCGAGCAGGGCGAGGCGGAGCGCAGCGGACTGCTGGCCGCACTGGCCGGACGGCGCGTGGCGGCGGGGCCATCCGGTTCGCCATGGCGCGGGCGCTCCGATGTCCTGCCGACCGGGCGTAACCTCTTCGCGGTCGATCCGCGCGCGGTGCCTTCGCGCACGGCCCATGCGCAAGGCGTGGTCCTCGCCGAGGAACTGGTCCGCCGGCACCTGCAGGACCATGGCGACTATCCGCGCGGTCTGGTGGTCGACCTGTGGGGCTCGGCGACGATGCGCACGGCGGGCGAGGAGTTCGCCATGGCCCTGCACCTGCTTGGCGCAAAGCCGGTGTGGGACAATGCGTCCGAACGCGTGACCGGAGTGGAAATCCTGCCGCTGGCCATGCTCGACCGGCCCCGCATTGACGTGACGCTGCGCGTCTCGGGTCTGTTCCGCGATGCGTTTCCGGTCCTTGCCTCCCTGTTCGGGATGGCGGTGCGCGCACTGAGCGAGAGGGACGAGACGCCGGAGTGGAATCCTTTCGCCGGCAGGGCCGCAGCCCCGCGCGTCTATGGCCCGCGTCCCGGGCGCTATGGTCTCGGTCTGCGCGATACGGCCGAGACTTATACCGACGAAGCGCGCCGGGCTGCCGGTGAAGCCTGGCTTGCGGCGTCCGACCATGCGCTCGACGGGCAGGACGAGGCGCCCGATCCTGCGGGTTTGCGTGAGCGCGTCGCCGGGGCTGACGCTTTCGTGCACCTGCAGGACCTGCCCGAGACCGACCTGCTGCTTGCGGCCGACTATGCCGCGCACGAGGCGGGATTTGCCGCAGCGCAATCGGTTACCGGCGGCAAGGCGGCGCTCTACCACCTCGACATTCGCGATCCCGCCCGGCCGCATGCCCGGACCTTGAGCGAGGAGATTGCGCGTGTCGTGCGGGCAAGGGCGGCCAATCCGCGCTGGGTTGCCGGGATGATGCGCCACGGCTTTCGCGGGGCTGCCGAACTGGCCGCGACGCTCGATCACCTTGGCGCCTTCGCGCATCTCGCCGCTTCGGTGCCGCCGCAGCTGTTCGATCTCTATCACGACGCGACGCTCGGCGAGCCGGAAGTGCGGGCGTTCATGGCGCGCGAAAATCCCGAAGCGCTCGCAGCCATGGAAGCCCGCTTCGGCGCGCTTCATGCCGCTGGCCTGTGGCGGACGCGGCGCAACTCGATCCTTGCCAGCCTGGGAGGCGGGCAATGAGCGGCTTCGCGATCAGGGGCTGGTGTCCCGATGCATGGCATCCGATGGCGGCGGGAGACGGCCTGCTGGTGCGGGTGCGCCCGCGCCTCGGGCGATTGAACCGCAAGCAGGTGCTGGGCCTGTGCGATGCCGCGCTGACCTTCGGCAATGGCCTGATCGACCTGACCCGCCGCGGCAACTTCCAGCTGCGCGGGGTGAGCGAGGCTGAGTGGCCTGCGCTTATTGTACGGCTCGTCGAACTGGAACTGGTCGAGGCCGATCCCGTCCACGAGAAGAAGCGCAATCTCCTTGTCGCGCCCATCTGGCAGGAAGCCGACGATACTGCGCGGATTGCCGCTGAACTCATCGCAAGGCTCGGTGAGTTGCCGGAGTTGCCGGGCAAGGTCGGCTTCGTGATCGACGCCGGGGCGGTCCCTGTCCTGCCGGGGGAGGCGGGTGATTTCCGGATCGAGCGTGCGGCCGGCGGCAGCCTGATCCTGCGCGCGCAGGGCCGGACCGCGGGCGCGGAAGTGACCGCTGGCGCGGAAGTCGACCGCCTGATCGCCATGGCGCGCTGGTTCGCTGAAAACGGCGGGCCTGAGGCCGGTCGCATGAGCCGGTTTACAGCTGAACTTCCCGAGTGGGCGCAAGGCTCGCTGCTGCCTGCGCGGGGGTCTTGCCCCTTGCAGCCCGGCCCGACATCCACAGGTGCGGCATGGGGCGTGCCTTTCGGACAGATCTCGGCACTGGCGCTGGCCCGCCTGATCTCGGACCCGGCGGCAACGGCGCTGCGCACCACTCCCTGGCGGCTGCTCATCGTCGAAGGCGCTGCCTTTGCGCCCGTGGAGGGGCTGGTGGACGATCCGGCCGATCCGCTCCTGCGCGTCGATGCCTGCCCGGGTGCGCCGTCGTGTCCGCAGGCAAGCGTCGAGACCCGCGCGCTGGCGCGCCGCATCGCTCCGCAGGTCACCGGACGCTTGCATGTCTCTGGCTGCGCGAAGCGCTGTGCGGCGACCGGGCGGGCCGATGTGACGCTGATCGGCCGCGAGGGGCGATACGATCTTTCGGGCGAGGGGCGCGAGCGCCTCGCTCTTGGCCGGGACGAGGTCCTGGCTCTTTTCGGAGCAGGCTGATGCCGCATGACTATGAAACCGATGGCGCAGCGATCTACCGCCAGTCCTTCGCCACGATCCGGGCCGAGGCCGAGCTGACGGCCTTTTCGCCCGAAGAAGAACCCGTTGCGGTACGCATGATCCATGCCGCGGGCATGGTGGAGCTTGCCCGGCACGTCCGCTTTTCGCCGGGCTTTGCGCAAGCCGCGCGAGAGGCGCTGGCAGGCGGTGCACCGATCCTGTGCGATGCGCACATGGTCTCCGAAGGCATTACCCGGGCCCGCCTGCCTGCGGACAATCCGGTGCTGTGCACGCTGCGCGCACCCGAAGTACCCGAACTGGCGAAGGCGATGGGCAATACGCGCTCCGCCGCGGCGCTGGAATTGTGGCGGCCGCATCTTGCGGGGGCGCTGGTCGCCATCGGCAATGCACCCACGGCGCTGTTCCATCTGCTCAACATGCTTGAGGACCCGGCGTGCCCGCGCCCGGCGGCGATCGTCGGCTGCCCGGTCGGTTTCGTCGGTGCGGTGGAATCGAAAGCGGCGCTCTGGGCTGCGCCGCCGGTGCCGTGCTGCATTGTCGAGGGCCGACTGGGCGGCAGTGCGATCACCGTGGCTGCCGTCAACGCGCTTGCGAGCCGCGCCGAATGACTGGGGGCGTGACCTGCGGCACCGTCCATGGGGTCGGCCTCGGTCCCGGCGCGGTGGATCTGCTCAGCGTGCGGGCCGACCGGCTGGTGCGCTCCGCCCGCCATGTCGCCTACTTCCGCAAGGCCGGCCGACCGGGACAGGCGCGCCGCATTGCCGATGAACTGCTCCGTCCCGACGTGATCGAGATTCCGCTGGAGTACCCGGTCACCACCGAGATCCCCTTCGACGATCCGCGCTACAAGGCCTGTCTTGCCGAGTTCTACGCGCAGAGTACCGAACGGCTTCTGGCGCTCGCCCGCGAAGGTGAGGACATCGTCGTCCTGTGCGAGGGCGATCCCTTCTTCTACGGCTCGTTCATGCACCTGCATTCGCGGCTGACCGGGCATGTTCCGGTTGAGGTCGTGCCAGGGATCACCGGCATGTCGGGGGCGTGGAATGCGACCGATGTGCCGATCACATGGGGCGATGACGTCCTGACCGTCTTGACCGCGACATTGCCCGAGGCCGATCTGGAGAGGCGCATCCGCGATACCGATGCGCTGGTGGTGATGAAGATCGGGCGCAACCTGGCCAAGCTGCGCCGTGCCGTCGCCGCGGCCGGGCGCGAGCAGGATGCGTGGCTGGTCGAGCATGCGGCGATGCCGGACCAGCGCGTGACCCGCCTTGCCGAGGCGGAGAACGTGACGCCCTATTTCTCGATCCTGCTGATCCACGGTCAGGGACGCCGCCCGTGAGCGGGGCGCCGGTATTGAACGGGGCGCAGGATCGGGGCCGGGTCTGCGTCGCCGGGCTGGGGCCGGGCGACGAGGCGCTGGTGACCGGCGAGGTCACGCAGGCGCTGTCCGAGGCAACCGATGTGATCGGCTATATTCCCTACGTTGCGCGGATTGCGCCGCGCGAGGGGCTGCGGCTGCATCCTTCGGACAACCGGGTGGAACTGGACCGCGCGCGCCATGCGCTCGACCTTGCCGCGCAGGGGCGTCGCGTCGTCGTGGTGTCTTCGGGCGATCCGGGCGTCTTCGCAATGGCCTCGGCCCTGTTCGAAGCGCTGGAGGCGGGGCCTTCTGCGTGGCTCGATATCGATATCCGCGTGCTGCCCGGGATTACCGCGATGCTTGCAGCAAGCGCCCGCGCCGGAGCGCCCTTGGGGCACGATTTCTGCGCGATCAACCTTTCGGACAATCTCAAGCCCTGGGACCTGATCGAGAAGCGCCTGCGCCTCGCCGCCGAAGCGGACTTCGCGATGGCGTTCTACAACCCGCGCTCCGCGTCGCGACCTGCAGGTTTCGCACGGGCCCTGGAGGTTCTGCGCGAGGCTTGCGGGCCCGAGCGGCCGATCCTCTTCGCCCGCGCCGTCACCACGCCCGACGAGGAATTGCGCATCGTGAGCTTGCGTGAAGCGCGGCCGGAGATGGCCGACATGCGCACCGTAGTAATCGTGGGGTCGAGCCGCACCCGCATCATCGCGCGCGAGGGCGGGCCGATTCTCTATACGCCGCGTTCAGCCGTGGAAGCTGCCGCGTGATCCAGCCAGTGCAGGACCTCAAGCGGATCGTGGACCTCGCGCCGTGCGGGAATGGCGGGGCGGTCGATCATCACCACCGGCAGGCCCAGTTCGCGCGCCGCCACGAGCTTGGCCTGCGCGCCGGTTCCTCCGGCATTCTTGCACACGACGAGTTCGATGGCGTGCTCGCGCATCAGCCCGATGTCGTCGTCGACAGTGAAGGGCCCGCGATCGACGACGAGGCTGCGGCGCGGCAATGGCGGCGGGCCCTCGGGCGCATCGACGAAGCGCAGCAGGTAGTGATGCTGCGGCTGCGCGGCGAACGCGCCGACATGCATGCGGCCCAGCGCCAGCATGACCCTGCGGGCAGGCCCGGCAAGCGAGGACACAGCGGCGGCAACGTCCGCCACGTGACGCCAGCGATCGCCTTCCTGCGGTTCCCATGCCGGACGGGTGAGGGCGATGAGCGGCGTTCCGGCAAGCTGCGCGGCGGTGACGGCATTGGCGCTCATGGTTGCCGCGAAGGGGTGCGTCGCATCGATGAGGTGGGTCACCCGGTTTTCCCGCATCCAGTCGGCAAGGCCCTCGGCACCTCCGAATCCGCCGACGCGTACCGGGACCGGCTGCTTACGGGGGCTGGTAGTCCGTCCCGCGTAGCTGAGCGTCGTGTCCACGCCGGCATCGGCGAGCAGGCGGGCCAGAGCGCTTGCCTCGGTAGTGCCGCCCAGCAGGAGAACTTTCGGCATGGCTGACACTTCCTCCTTCACTGGCCCCGGTCGGTGGCTGACGATCCTCGGCATCGGCGAGGATGGGGTGGAGGGGCTTTCGGCCGCCGCGCGCGATGCACTTGCGCAGGCCGAACTGGTGATCGGCGCCCCCCGGCACCTTTCGCTGCTGCCCGCGCTTAGTTGCCGCGCCGAGGAATGGCCAGTGCCCTTTGCGCTCGGCATCGAAGGGTTGCTGGCCCATCGCGGGAAGCGCGTGGTCATGCTCGCTTCGGGCGATCCGTTCTGGTTCGGCGGCGGAGCCTCAGTTACGCGGCATCTCGAAGCGGGCGAATGGATCGCACATCCCGTGCCCTCGACGTTCTCGCTGGCCGCTTCGCGCCTGGGATGGTCGCTGCAGGATACGGTGTGCCTGGGCCTTCATGCCGCGCCGCTACCGCGTCTGCGCCCGCATCTGGCCGCAGGCCGCAGGATGCTGGTCCTGCTGCGGGACGGGGATGCTGTGCGCGATCTGGCCGCCTATCTGGGCGAGCATGGCTTCGGTCCATCGGATCTCCATGTCCTCGAGGCGCTGGGCGGCCCGCGTGAGCGGGTGCGCCGCGTGCGGGCTGACGCAATTGCTTTCGGCGATGTCGCTCACCCCGTCGCGGTCGGCATTGCCTGCGCCGGGCAGGGGCGCGCCTTGCCTTGCGCCTCGGGACTGGCTGATGACCTGTTCGACCACGATGGCCAGATCACCAAGCGCCCGGTACGCGCCCTGACGCTTTCCGCGCTTGCCCCCGTGGCGGGTGAGACCTTGTGGGACATCGGCGCGGGATCGGGCTCGATTGCGGTCGAATGGTTGCTGCGTCATCCGGCGAACCGGGCGGTGGCCTTCGAAAGCGATCCGGTTCGGGCGGAGCGGGCCCGGGCCAATGCCCGTGCGCTCGGCGTCGACCGGCTCGAGGTGGTGACCGGCCGTGCCCCCGGCATTCTCGATCAGAGACGGGACGATGCGCCCGATGCCGTCTTCATCGGCGGGGGGCTGTCGCAAGCGCTGCTGGAAAGCCTGGTGACCATGCTTCCTGGCGGAACCCGGCTCGTCGCCAATGCCGTAACGCTGGACTCGGAAGCGCTGCTGGCCCAGTGGCAGGCGGATAAGGGCGGCGATCTCCTGAGGATCGAACTGGCCCACGCCGCGCCGCTCGGCAGTCGCCGGGGCTGGCGAGCAAGCTTTCCCGTCGTGCAGTGGAGCGTCGTCCTGTGATTGTCGCCGGTTTCGGTTTCCGGCAGGGCGCGACCCTACAGTCGCTGGAGGACGCGCTGGCGCTGGCGCAGCAGTTCTCGCCGCGCGTGACCCTGCTCGCCACAGCGGCGGACAAGGCGGCAAGCCCGGAATTGGCTCGCCTGGCCGCGGTCCTGGGTCTTCCGCTGACCGGCGTCTCGGCGCAGGTGCTTGCCCGCATCGTCACGCCCACCCAGTCGGATGCAAGCCTTGCCAGCCACGCAACCGGGAGCGTGTCCGAAGCCAGCGCCCTGGCCGCCGCCGGCCCTGGCGCGCAGCTGATCGCGGCGCGCCACATTTCCCCCGACCGCATGGCGACATGCGCCATTGCCCAAGGATCGTTCCCATGACCGTACACTTCATCGGCGCCGGCCCCGGCGCGCCCGACCTCCTGACCTTGCGCGGGCGCGATCTGATCGCGGCCTCGCCGGTCTGCCTCTATGCCGGGTCGCTGGTGCCTGCCGCAGTGCTCGATCACTGTCCTCCCGGCGCGCGCATCGTCAACACCGCGCCGCTCGATCTCGACGCGATCATGGAAGAGATCGCCGCGGCCCACGCTGCCGGTCACGATGTGGCGCGGCTCCATTCGGGCGACCTTTCGGTATGGTCGGCAATGGGTGAGCAGCTCAGGAGGCTGCGGGCCTTGGACATTCCCTTCACCGTGACGCCGGGCGTGCCCGCTTTCGCGGCAACCGCAGCAGCGCTGGAAACCGAGCTGACCTTGCCGGGCCTTTCGCAGTCGTTGGTCCTTACCCGAACTTCGGGCCGGGCGAGTGCGATGCCGGAAGGGGAGAGCCTGATCAATTTCGCAGATACCGGCGCGACGCTGGCGATTCACCTCTCGATTCATAACCTGGCCCGGGTCGTGGCCGACCTGACACCGGCCTATGGACCCGACTGCCCGGTCGCGGTCGTCTGGCGCGCAAGCTGGCCCGACCAGCGGATCGTGCGCGGCACGCTGGAAACCATCGAGGCAGAAGTCGCTGGCAGCATGGAGCGCACCGCGCTGATCGTCGTCGGGCGAGTGCTGGCGGGGGAGGGCTTCGATGAAAGCTGCCTCTATTCCCCCGGCTATGACCGCCGCTTCCGGCCGCAGGATGCATCCTCGCGCTTTGCCGGAGGCATCGCATGAGCACGCCCGGACTGCTCGTCGCCGCGCCCGCCTCGGGAACCGGAAAGACCACTGTCATGCTCGGCCTGCTGCGCGCATTGAGCGAGGGCGGCGACGCGGTCCAGCCGTTCAAGAGCGGGCCGGACTATATCGATCCCGCGTTTCATCGGGCGGCCTGCGGGAATGCCTCGTTCAATCTCGACAGCTGGGCGATGGACACAGGCTTGCTGGATGCCGTCGCGGCGATGGCAGCCGAGGCGGACATCTGCGTCGCCGAGGGCTCCATGGGCTTCTATGACGGCGTCGCCACGCGAGGGGCGGCCGGCAACGGCGCCAGCGCGGACATCGCCCGGCGCATGGGCTGGCCGGTGATCCTGGTCCTCGATGTGTCCGGCCATGCCCAGTCCGCCGCGGCGACGGCGCTGGGGTTTCGCCGTTTCGATGCGCGCATCCCCTTCGCCGGGGTGATCCTCAACCGTGTGGCAAGCCCGCGCCATGAACGCCTTGTCCGCCGGGGGATGGAGGCCATTGGAATGCCGGTGCTGGGCGCATTGCCTCGGCGCGGCGACCTGACCTTGCCGGAACGCCACCTCGGGCTGGTGCAGGCTGCAGAGCAACCCGAGCTCGACCGCAAGATCGCCGATTATGCCGCCTTCCTGCGCGAACATGCCGACCTTCCGGCGATCCGCAAGGCGGCGAGGGCGCTCGAGCGCGGAGAGGGATCGGGCCTGCCGCAGCCTCCTGCGCAGCGCATCGCCTTGGCCCAGGACGAGGCCTTCTCCTTCATCTACCCGCACATGCTGGAAGGCTGGCGGCGGGCAGGCGCGCAGATCATGCCATTCTCTCCCCTGGCGGACGAGGCACCCGACAAAAGCGCGGACTTCGTCTGGCTGCCGGGCGGCTACCCCGAGCTTCACGCCGGCCGGATCGCCTCGGCGTCGCGCTTCCTTGCCGGTCTGCGCCGCCATGCCGAGACCCGTCCGGTCCATGGCGAATGCGGCGGCTACATGGTGCTGGGCGAGGCACTCGTCGACAAGGAAGGCGCGCGCCACCCGATGGCCGGCCTGCTTGGCCTCGTGACCAGCTACGCGCAGCGCAGGATGCACCTGGGCTATCGCAGTGCGCAGTTGCTGGGACCCGTGGCTAACCTGACGGCGGGGACCCGTCTGCGCGGTCATGAGTTCCATTACTCGACGATCCTCGAGCAGCCCGACGAGCCGCTGGCCGCAGTTACCGATGCCGACGGTAGCGTCGTGCCCGAAACCGGGTCGCGGCGCGGCCGGGTGACCGGCACGTTCTTCCACCAGATCGCTCCCTACGCATGATCGCGCTCAGCCTCATCGGGATCGGCACCGGCAATCCCGATCACCTGACCATGCAGGCGCGGCGGGCCATGAACGAGGCCGACCTGATTCTGCTGCCGCGCAAGGGTGAGGCGAAGGCGGACCTGCTCGACTTGCGCCGGGGCATCTGCGCGCAAGTGCTGGAGCGGCCCGTCCGCGTCGTCGAATTCGACCTTCCGGTTCGGGCTACGCACGGCGATTATCTTGAAGCGGTCAACGACTGGCACGATGCCATCGCCCGGACTTGGGCCCGGGAAATCGCCCGAAACCTGCCGCAAGGCGGGCGTCTGGCGCTGCTCGTCTGGGGCGATCCCTCGCTGTACGACAGCACCTTGCGCATCGCCGCGCGCCTGCAGGATGACGGCATGGATCTGAAGATCGAAGTGGTCCCCGGCATCACCAGTATCCAGGCCTTGACCGCCGCCCACGCGATTGCGCTCAATCGCCTTGCCGAACCTCTCGTCGTGACCACCGGCAGGCAGTTGCGCGAAAAGGGCTGGCCGCAGGGGACCAATGTTGTCGTCGTCATGCTCGACCGCGGATGCGCCTTTGAAACGCTGGAGCCTGAAGGAATAGAGATATGGTGGGGTGCTTATCTCGGCATGGAGCACGAGGCCCTGATCCACGGCTCCTTGCCAGTGGTTGCCGATCGCATTGTCGAGGCGCGTAAGGCATTGAGGGAGCGCCACGGCTGGATTATGGATACATACCTGATGCACCGGACCTTCAACGACAAGACCGGGGCAGGGAGAGCATCTTGACGCAGGCGCCTCCCAGCTTCGATGCAGCGTTTGCCGCGCAGCTTGAGCAATTGCTGCACTGGCGGCGCGATGTGCGGCATTTCGACACGCGCGCCATTCCCCGCGGCGATATCGAGCATCTGCTCCGCTGCGCCAGCCTGGCCCCGTCGGTGGGCAATTCCCAGCCATGGCGCTTTGTGCGGGTGCGCAGTCCCGGTTTGCGGGAACGACTGGCCCGACACGTCGACGAGCAGAGCGCACTGGCTGCCGAACGCTACAACGATGCGAAGCAGCGCGATCACTACAAGTCGCTCAAGCTGCACGGTTTGCGCGAAGCGCCCGAAGTCATGGCCGTGTTCTGCGATGGCAAGCCGGTCGCGGGGAAGGGGCTGGGCATTGCGACGATGCCGGAGATGCTCGACTACTCGGTGGTCATGGCGATCCATACCATGTGGCTGGCCGCCCGGGTGCGCGGGATCGGCATGGGTTGGGTCTCGATCGTCGACCCCCGGTTCGTCAGCGAGCTGCTCGACGTTGCGGATACCTGGCGACTCATCGCGATCCTGTGCATCGGTTACCCTTGCGAGGCGGCCGCGACGCCCGAGCTGGAAGAACGTGGCTGGCAGGCCCGCGAAGCCTGGAAAGAGCGCACTTGCGAGAAGTGAAGGGCATATCGGTCGGCACCGACACTCAATTTCAACCGACAATTCGAAAGGCGCCGGTATCTGCGCGTCCTTCTCTCTTTCCGGCCCGGTGGTGGCCTTTTCGGGACTTGGTCAATCAGGAGGTGCTGCGGCTTCTTCCGAACTTGAGATAGGCCAGGATCATCTCGCTGAGTTCGTGAAGCATCATGCTCCAATCACTATGGTTTGACTCAGGGTCGATGGACTCGAGGCTCAACTGGCGGACCAGCGTGGAAAAGGCGATGTGGAAAGCCATGGCGGCCTTCGTGTCCGCATCGCCAGAGATCTCTCCGCGAAAGCGGCTCAGGTCGCAAGCGAGCGATTCGGTCGATTCCCGGTGACGCCGGTTACCGGAGTGGGACACTTCATGGTCGACGGTTGCGCGCCGCATGGCAAGCCGCAGCATAAGCGAATTCTTGCGCAGGATGTCTGAGAACGCGCGGACGTAGGCTGGAATATACGCGTCAAGGTTCGCTGAATTATTCAGCGCTTCGGCAAAGGCGCGGTTCTCGTCATCGGCCATGACCGCCAGTTCGCGTTCGATCACGGCGCGGACCAGTTCGTCCTTGCCTGCGAAGCGATGATAGATCGAGCCGGTCGACACCTTGCCGATATTGCTGACTTCCTGAAGCGTGAAGTCCTCGCCGCCACGCTCGATCATGAGTTTCCTTGCTGCGGTCAGCATGCGGTCCAGAGAAGCCTGGCTGCGCGGTTGCATTGGCTGGCGGGACTCGGACTGGCTTGCCGAAAGCGCGTGTTCGGACTTGGCTGTCCCGGCCTTCGGAGCGATCGCCGCCAGTTTCATGTTGGGCTTTGGTTTGCTCATGTTGTCCCTGTCATCGAGCCCAGTCGCCTGCCGTTCTTGAATGGCGACCTGATTTTGAGCGAGGCAACCGTTTGCTCGGGTGAACTAAAGCAGATCCGAGGATGCGCAAGGATCGCAGCCCGATCCTTGCTGTCGTGTGGGCTGCATCTGCCATATTCATCGCTGGTCATTCGATCCATTTCGGCAACGGTACTTTGACGCATCCCGTCTCTTGCGCATCTACAGAATCGTATTCTGGTTCTATCAAGGTGCAAGCGGTATGGGAAACGTTGGGCAGATCGAGAAGAAAGCGCTGGAAAGATGAGGTCAAGGCCGATCCGGGGCCAGGCCAGGCCAGGCGCCGCAGAGTCGGGCAGCCATCGGGCGCAGTAATATCGGGAAACGAAAGACCCGCCGTCTGCTGATGCAAACGGCGGGTCTTTATCATGTCGGTGTCGATCAACCTCAGAAGCGGTTGACGTAGTTCTCGCACCATTCCTGACGGCCGGACTTCGGCTCAGGTGCGCGATTGGAATGGACCGCGATATCGGCGATAGAAGCAAGGGTGGCGTCGGGCGCATGGATCTTGCGGCCAAGCTCACCCTTCCAACCTGCGTAGCGATCCGCGCGGAAGGCCTCCAGGCGGCCATCCTCGATCATGGCAGCGGCGCGCAGGAAAGCCCTGGCGATCGTGTCGACGCCGCCGATGTGGCCATGCAACAGGTCTGCCGCGTCGATCGACTGGCGACGCACCTTGGCATCGAAGTTGAAACCGCCGGTGGTGAAGCCGCCGGCGCGGATCACTTCGAGCATGGCGAGCGTCAGTTCTTCCACCGAGTTGGGGAACTGGTCGGTATCCCAGCCATTCTGCGGGTCGCCGCGGTTGGCGTCGATGGAGCCGAAAATGCCCAGCGCGCGCGCCATTGCCAGTTCATGCTCGAAGGTGTGGCCCGAAAGCGTCGCGTGGTTTGCCTCGATGTTGACCTTGACCTCGTTCTCGAGGCCGAAGCGCTTGAGAAATGCATAAACGGTCTGCGTGTCGAAGTCGTACTGGTGCTTGGTCGGCTCGTGCGGCTTGGGCTCGATCAGGATGGTTCCGGTAAAGCCGATGCGGTGCTTGTGGTCGACCACAAGCTGCAGGAAGCGGCCGAAGTTCTCCTGCTCGATGCCGATCTCGGTGTTGAGGATCGTGTCGTAGCCTTCGCGGCCGCCCCACAGGACGTAGTTGGAACCGCCGAGGCGATGGGTGGCTTCCAGCGCATCTCGCACCTGCATGGCCGCCCAGGTGTAGACTTCCGGATCGGGATTGGTCGCAGCGCCCGCCATGTAGCGCGCATGGCCGAAGAGATTGGCAGTGCCCCATAGCAGCTTGCGGCCGTGCCTGGCCTGCAGTTCCTCGAGATGATCGACGGCTTCGGCGAAGCTGGCGCGGAAGCTGGTGGCGTCCTCGGCGTCCGCCATCACGTCCACGTCGTGGAAGCAGTAGAAGGGCAGGTCGAGTTTCTCGACGAAGGCAAGCGCGGCTTCGCGTTTGGCACGCGCGGCCTTGGCGTCGTTCGGGCCGGCGTGCCAGGGACGGGTGAACGTGCCCGCGCCGAAAACGTCGCTGCCCGGCCAGCAGAAGGTGTGCCAGAAGCAGACGGCGAAGCGCAGGTGATCTTCGAGCCGCTTGCCCATGACCATGCGGTCCTTGTCGTACCAGCGATAGGCAAGGTCGTTCGTGCTTTCCGGGCCTTCGTAACGGACCGTGTCGAACTCGGCGAAGTATTCGGCAGACATCCTTCTTATTCCTTTCACAGTTCTCGAACTGCCGCATAGGCGCGGCGGAATTTCTCAAGCTTGGGTGCCAGGCGCTCGGCCAGCAGCGGATCGGGTGCGATGGCGTCGATGACGGCTGGGCGCACGCACGCCTGGGCTGCCGAAGCGCCGGTCGCGGCCATCATCGCGAGCTTGGCCGCGCCCAGCGCAGGACCGACTTCGCCGCCGTCAAGATATTCGAGCCGCACGTCGAGTGCAGCGGCGAGGATCGAACCCCAGTAGCGGGACCTTGCGCCGCCGCCGATGACCGACAGTGACGAAACATGCGTCCCCGCTTCGCGCAGTGCAGCAAGACCGTCGGCATGGGCGAAGGCCACGCCTTCCAGCACTGCCGCGGCCAGGCGCGATTGGTCGGTCCCGTTGTCCGCGCGAAGGAATGCACCGCGCACATGCGGGTCATTATGCGGCGTTCGCTCGCCCGAAAGATAGGGGAGGAACAGTTCCGGGCCGTTCGCCGCGCCGGCCCGCTCGGCAAGGGAGAACAGGTCGGCCGGTGCATCCAGCCCCATCAGGCGCGCGGCCCAATCGACACAGGATGCGGCGGAGAGGTGGACGCTCATCTGGTGCCACATGTCCGGCAGGCAGTGACAGAAGGCATGCACCGCCTGCCCGGGATTGGGACGAAACTGCTGCGTCGCCACGAAAATCACGCCCGAGGTGCCGAGCGAGAGCAGAGCATCGCCGTCCGAAATCATCCCGATCCCTGCAGCGCCGCCGGCATTGTCGCTGGCGCCTGCCGCGACGGGAACGCTGTCCATGCCCCACCGCGAAGCAATCTCGGGGCGCAACTGCCCGGTCACTTCGCTGCCCTCGAACAAATTGGGCATATGTTCGCGCGAAAGGCCTGTGGCCGAAAGGAGAGCATCGCTCCAGTCGCGCCGGGCAACATCGAGCCAGAGGGTGCCAGCAGCATCGGACATGTCAGTCGCCTTCTCGCCAGTCATGACGAGGCGGACGTAATCCTTGGGCAGGAGGACCGAGCGGACTTCGGCAAAGATCCGGGGTTCGTGGCGGCGCACCCATTGAAGTTTGGGAGCGGTAAATCCCGGCATCATCAGGTTGCCCCCGATGCGCCGCGAATCCGGTTCGGCCGCCTCCAGGTCTTCGCATTCCTGGAAGCTGCGACCGTCGTTCCAGAGGATGGCAGGACGCAGCGGGCGATCGTCGGCGCCGAGCATTGTCGCTCCATGCATCTGCCCGGCCAGTCCGATGGCCTGGGCCTTGGCGCGAAGTGGCGCCGAAAGCCCCAGCACGGCAGCCTCGGTAGCGGCCCACCAGTCGTCGGGTGATTGTTCCGACCACAGCGGCTGCGGACGCGAGACTGTCAGCGGGGCAGACGCCTGGTCGCGCACGGTTCCCGCCGTGTCGATGAGCACCGCCTTTACGCCGGACGTGCCGATGTCAATTCCCAGAAACATGCCCTGAACAACTCTCCCATCCGATTCACGATCGATCATTCTAGTCCTGCAGATAGCGCTACCATAACCCCTAAGGCAAGAGACTAAGGGCATTGTGAGCGGCGATCGGATCAGGTTGCTGAATTGCGGGTGCTATTTGCGGCGGGTTCCCGCGCACTGCATTGCAGCGCGCTTGTCGGCGCCTTGCGGACTGCACAGGGACGGGGCGCCAAACCGGAGAGGCGCGGGGAGGCTGGGCGGCGTGAGGCCGCGAAGGTCGCGCGAGGTGGAGGACGATTCTGCCGGTTACGGATCCGCAAGTGTGCCGGACCGCGAGCAACTCTTCACCTGACGGATAGTGTGACAACATTTTTACATGCGCGGGCGATGCTGAGAGATAGTCCGGCCATGGACATCTCTCGACCCGCAGCCGCCAGTTCCGCGAAACCGCGCGCCGAGGGGAGCGAGCCGGAACGCCTGCCTTTCGGGGTGTGCCTGGGTTTCGGAGTCGGCTCTTTCGGCGTGTCGATCATGCTCAACGTCGTGACGATCTTCTTCCCGGTCCTGATGACGACCATTCTTGGCCAATCTGCGGCGCTTGCCGGAGTGCTGCTTACGGTCTCCAAGCTCTACGACATCATGGCCGATATTCTGATCGGCGTAGCCAGCGATCGCACCAGGAGCCGCATGGGCCGCCGCCGCCCCTACCTGCTCGCCGGCGCGATCATCGGTGCGGTTTCGCTGCTGATGGTTTTCGCGCCGCCTGCGCTCACGGGTGTGGGGCTGACGGTGTATATGGCCGTGGCCCTGGTCATCTACTCGACCGGATATTCGCTCTTCGCTGTGCCTTACGTGGCCATGGCGGGCGAGATGACCGACGGTTACCATGAGCGAACCCGCCTGCTGTCCTTCCGTACCTTTTTCATTGCCATCGGTCAGCTGACTTCGGCTGCCGTCATGGCGATGATCGTCGAGTGGGGCGGGGGGGGCGGACCCGGATATGCCTGGATGGGCGCAGCGGCCGCCTCGCTCGTCTTCACGACCATGGTGATTTCCTTTGTCGGCACCCGCAAGGCCAAGCGCGTCGAACGGGACGTAAGGACCAGTGTACCGGCGAAGGAGCAATGGCTCTCGTTGCTGCGTAATCGATCCTTCGTTCAGCTGATGACCGCCAAGATGTTCCTCTATCTCGCCATTTCGGTGATCAGCACCACGAAGTTGCTGTTTCTGCTCAACGTGCTCAAGGTCGGTTACCAGGGGCTGGTCCACCTCACCTTGTCGCAGAATATCACTGCCATGATTGTCGTACCGTTCTGGACCTGGTGCGGACGTCGCTTTGGCAAGACCGCTTCGTACCAGGCCGCGATCCTTTGTCTTGCCCTGCTTTACGCAAGCTATGCGTTCACCGCTGAGGGCATTACCGTAACCGAACTCTGGATCCGCGGTACGATCAACGGAATAGGCGCGGCCGGAGTCACCCTGATGGGCATTTCGATGTTACCGGATGTCATGGAGTACGACCGCAAACTTACCGGTCAACGCCGTGAAGGGGTCTATTCCAGTATCTACGCCTTCATGGAAAAGGTTGCCTTTGCCGTTGGTCCTGGCCTGATGGGGCTGCTCTTTGCAGCCGCCGGCTATACTGCGACCAAGGGCGGAGCGCTTGTCGCGCAATCACACTCCACGGTCCTTGCGCTGTATGCAGGGATCGCCGTCCTTCCGGCCCTGTTGGCGTTTTCCAGCTTTCTTGCGATGTCGCGTTACAAGCTGGACGAGAGGGCGCTGGCTGACATGCCCGAATATACTGTACAGGCCTGAGCCCGTTCCCCGGCAAAGCCTGGCGGCGCGCGTCAGTCCACGTCTAGAAAGTCCTGCAGGAGCCGCGCGATCTCTGGGGCGGCGAAGGTGAACATGCCATGGGCGGTGCCTGGCAGTTCTCGGTAGATGCAGTGAGGAAAGCAATCGCGGTTCAACCGGGTCAGTTCCCACAGGTCGTCCTGCGCATTGATGAGAAGGACCGGCTGGCGCACCTTGCGCGCGGCTGCTTTCAAGTCGTGGTTATAGACCGCTCGGTAGCCTGCAGGTCCGTCCGCTGCGCGCAGGTTCTCCGTCACCGAACGCTGGCGCCATTCAGGATCGGCACGCGCATCGCTCAGTTGCGCAACCGTGTTCCACATGCGGGAGAGATGCGATCCGTCTTCGCAAACGGTCTTGAACGGTGCAAGGCTGCGCAGTTTCGCCGCGCGGGCCTCGGCATCGTAGGCGGCAATCGAGAACAGCGCGATCTTGCCGATCCGTTCGGGTTGCGCCACTGCCATTTGCACGGCGGTCGAGGACCCGGTGTGGTAGCCTGCTACGTCGAGGCATTCGCCCGCAAGAAGAGCATCGGCCAGTGCCAGCATCGCTTCGGCATAGCCTTCGATGGAAGGTCTTTCGTGCGGAGGGTCGCTGGCGCCATAGCCAGGCGTGTCCGGTGCGATGACGGTCCGCCCCTGCGCCGCCAACAGGGGCATGATCGTTTCGTAGATCCAGCCGCTTTTCGGAGTCGGGTGGAACAGCATGAGGGGGCGCCGGGTCGGCTCTTGCGGAATGCAGATGCGATAGTGCAGCTGGCCGGGACCGACCTGCGCATAGGCGCGCCTGACCGGGATGTCAGGCCGCCGCGCCATAGGGCGTGGCTGGTCGCACGCGCAGGGAAACGTCACAGTTCGTCAACGGTTCGGCGCCGTTGGCGGTGACAAGGATCTGGTCTTCGACATGGAGGTTGCCCCAGCCGATTTCGTAATAGGGCATGTCGAGCGAGAAGATCATGTTTTCTTCGAACACGAATTCGCCATTGCCGCCGGGGAGGGTGGGGCCGATCGGGATCATGTGGTCGGAATGTTCCAGGCCGATGCTGTGCGGTGTGGCGAAGAAGAATCCCTCGAAGCCGCCCTTGCGCACGGCTTCGATTACCGTCGATGTCACCTCGTTTGCGGTTATGCCGGGACGAATCGTCTTGAGCAGGGTTTCGCAGCCGATTTCCAGCGCTTTCACGCGCTCCACGACATCGGGGCGCGGGCTCCCGCAAACCGCAACGCGACCGAGATCTCCATGGTAGTTCTGGTATTCGCACAGGCCGTCGAACGTGATCGTCTCGGTTTCCAGTACGCCGCCAAGGTTATTGTTGGTCCCGTGCTGTCCGGTGGCCAGATACAGGCCGCGTCCGCCGCGCCTGGCGATTTCGACGTTGTAGATGCGTTCCAGCTCGGTGCGCGGCATTCCCACCCGCAGTGAATCGATAACGGCCTCCAGCGCTTCCTCGTTCATCCGGGCGACCTGCCGCATCAGTTCGATTTCGCGCGGGGTCTTGACCATGCGGATTTCGCGGAAAAGAGTGGTCGCCTCGCTGATCATTACGCCGGGCAAGCCAATTTCATGCAGCCATGGCCCGATGCGTGGATCGTCGGAACCGATCCGAGCGCTTTCAAGTCCGGCTTCCTGCAAGCCCTTCTTCAGAGCATAAAGTGCATTGACCGATGCCTTGCCGCGATGCGCCTCCATGTAGGCCAGGTATTCCTTGTCGCGCGGGCTCAACGTGTCGTGCGAGATCGGCCATTTCATCCCGTATTCAATCGCTTCGGGATCTTCGACGTCCGGATCGAAATCGCGCCTGTCCTGGTATATCGGGTGGACGTAGGGCATCCGATTTTCCATCCAGGTCGCGGCCGGGTTATGGAAGAAGCGCAAGTGCTCGACGCCGGTGACGATCAGGGCGGATGGCTTGCTCTCGTCGCGTGTCAGCACCGCGTAGTTGTAGAACGAGCGGCGCATGCGCATCAGCGCCCCCCAATAGTCCGAGAGATAGTACACGTTGATCGGAGCGACGGCGACGAGAGCGTCGAGCCCTTCGCGGTCCATGATCCGGTTGGCGCGTTCGCGGTTGAGCAGCATTGTCTTTCCCTTCGCACTGGTCGGTCAGGTGATGCGTCCATTGCGGGTAACGGGGCAGGGCTGCCGCGCCGATTATCTGCACAGTGAGCAATTCGGGTGCTCACTGCTACGCGGCCTGTTGTCAGGAGGCAGATTGGGCCTGCGCATGAGACACGGAGGATGACACAGGCATCTCGGCCCCGTGGCGACGGTTTCGAAGAGCTTCATGCCATCGCCCGCCGCCATTCCGCGCTCGGCCATTTCGCGCTTGGCCATTCCGCGCTTGGCCATGTCAGCGCCAGGCTGGAATCCGGAAGGACTGAACGCGCGGGAACCCGGCTTCAGTCGAGTGTCGCCGCGATGGCCGCGGCCTTGCCTTGCGGACTGGTTTCGACTTCGACGACTTGCGCGCCGCGGACCGAAGCAGCGAGCTTGCGGAGCTTTTCCTTGAGTACGGGCAGTTCCGCCTGGCCGTCGAGGAACGTGGCCTGGGTTTCCAACAGCGGCAGGCGCTCGCTGGCGCGATAGGCGAAGGCGGCGCGGTAGGACTTGTGGTAGCTGCTGATGCTCTTGAGCAGTTCGACGACCCGCTCGTGCATTTCCTGGCCGCCGGGAACGGCGCGGGTCATCAACCGATGCTCGGGATCGCGCAGGAACCAGGGGTAGTGGAGCGCCTGATCGCGGATGAAGTTGAAAGCCCAGATCAGGTGCTCACCATATTCGCCGGGCGTGACTTCGGGCGCATATCGGTCGAGCAGGAGCGCGCGCATTTCTTCGTCGTAATCGCCGATGCCATCGAAAACCACGTGGCTGATCCGTCGCGGTGCCTGGAGCGCACATTCCGCGGCAATGCGGGCGCCGGTGTGGGTGCCGTAGATCGCGACACGGTCGATCCCGAGCCTGTCGAGAAACGCGAGCAGACGGTCTGCGAAATAGGAGATTTCGGGCTCATCCGGAGCGGGCGGCGCGCTATCGCCATTGCCCAGCGTATCGGGGGCGATCAGGCGCAGGTCCGGCTTGGCACCTGTAAGCGCGGCCATGAGGGGCTCGAGCCCACGCGATGAGCCCGGAGAGGCGTGGAGCATCAGCAGGACCGGGCCATCGGCGATGCCGGCATGGCGATAATGTACCAGCCCTTCATCGATCCGGGCAAAGGCGCGATCGACTTGCGCCATCATTGCGGCTTGACGCCAGAGGCGAGGAACCACGAACGAAACACTCCCTTGCTCACCTGGTCGAAAGATCCTGGCGAAGCGTCGCGCACAGCGTCCTGGAAGCCGGTTTCGATATCGATGAAACCCGCGCGAGTCAGTTGCGCAGCGTAGTCGGCGCTGATTGCGACTTTCCAGTTGGGCTCGTTATTGTATTCGTGTTCGATCTCGCCACGCACTTTCGTCCATAGCGGCACACTGTCGTATCGTTGGGGCACCTCGAGATGTGCGACGATACCGCCGGGTTTCAGCAGGCGGGCACATTCGGCCATGATCGCCTCGATGCCGGCAGGGCTTGTCTCGTGCAGAACGACGCAAGTGAAGACGCAGTCGAAGCTTTCGTCTTCGTAGGGGGCTCTTTCGGCATTGCCCTGCGTGAAGTGAATGTCGACGTCCAGATATGCGGCCCGCGCGTGGGCATAGCGCAACATCGAGGCGCCGACGTCGAGCGCGTGAACTTCGGCCTGTGGAAATGCCTTTGCAAGCGGGACGGCCGAGGCACCGATCCCGCAACCCAGTTCGAGGATGCGCTTGGGGGCGCGGCCGGGCCAGCGTGTCTTGAGGTGCGAGGCGAGTGTCCATCCGCGCCCGTCGTTGAGAAGACCGCCGTTGCGCCCGAGCATGTAGACCGCTCCGCCGCGATCCATCAGCGCTCCTTGGGCGACGCCTTCGATGTCCGCACCGTAACCGCCCGGCATGAGATGTACGTCGCGATCAGCCAGGTACTCGGGTTGTTTGGTCTGCGGATCGAGGGTCAACGAACCGCGGACCGGTGCCGATCGCGCCGCTGCGTCGAGGTCGCCTCTCTGCCTGTCCACGCTTGCTCCGACAAGCGACCAGAGCAGTTCCTGGCTGGCCCTGCGCAAGGAAAGGTAGCCGCCGAAGCTCTCGCTTTCCTGCAGCAGCCGGTATGTCGTTTCCGCACGGGAATTGTGGCCTTCGCCCGGATCGAGGCATTCGGCGCTCTTGGCAATCGAGGGCTCCAGTGTGCCGGCGATGTAGGTCTTCAGGTCGCGCACGAAGAGCTGTTCGGCCCTTTCGTCATGATTGGTGCGCGCAAGCATTGCATGGCCTTCAGTCATGGGGCGATCCTTTCCGGGCTTGCTCGGCCTCGCGTGCGGCTGCATCGCGCAGGGGATGCATCACCTTGGCGATGAGATCCGCGCGCAGACCGTCGCGACGTTCTGCGTCGTTTTCGTTCGGTTCGAAATGCTCAACCGAATCCGCATCGAGCATGCCAGACGCTTCGAGCAGGACTTCGAGTGTATCGATACGCTCACGCATCGCCGCAACCTGTGAGGTAAGCGCCACGATCATGCCGAGCAGGCGGTCTTCTCCCTGGCTCATGCCCGGGACGGCGAGGCGGCGTTGGTACGGTCGGTCCATGGATGTCAGTCTCCCGCAGTTGGTTCGCCGCGAAGGGTCATCGTGCGCTCGTCCAGCGGATAGAAACGCATCGCAACGATGCTCAAGACCAGGAAGGCGGTCGAAAAGATACTGTAGCACAGTGCAATGCCAAGGACCGCGCTTTGCGGCTGAGCAACCGTGATGCCGCCCTTGGCTTCGATATAGCCGAACAGGCCGAGGATGATGCCGGTCAGCGAGGCGCCGATCGCCTGCCCCAGCTTCTCGACCATGATGTAGAGCCCCGCGAAGCTGCCCTCGATGCGATTGCCGGTGCGCAGATACTGGAACTGCATGGTATCCGGCAACATCGACTGGCTGATCATCACGATTCCGCCGTTGCCGAGGCCGGCCAGCAGGCCGATGGCGATCACCATCCATTCCGGCGTGCCGTGGCCGAGCGGGAACCACATGATCCAGACGCAAGCCGTGAACACGCCGCCGAAAGTGTAGGCCGTACGCTTGCCGACCCGCCGGGCCAACCATAACCAGCCCGGCTGCGCGATCACCGTCCCGATGGTGAGGGTGAGATAGATCGTGCCGAGCCATTCGTCGGACATGCCCAGGCTGCGTTGCACGAAGAACGGGGCCGATGCGGTATGCAGCGCCGCAGCGCTCAGGAGCATCAGCTTGGCGATCTGGAGGATGACGAAGGGCCGGTTGCGCGACGCAAGCTTGAGCTGTTGGCGGTAGGGAATGTGCTTGCGCGCATCGACTGGCCGCAGGCGCGCCCGCGAAGTCATGAAGAAGCAGCCCATCAGGATCGCGAATATCACGATGCCCATGATCACGCCCATCGCGCGGTGACCGGCCAGACCGCCGCCAAAATAGGCAATCAGCGAGGCCGTCGCAAACCCCCCCAGCATGTTGCCAAGCGATCCGTTGACGACGCGAAACGACATCAGCTTCGATCGTTCATGTGCGTTGTCGGTCATTTCGGCCGGCATCGTCATGTAGGGTACGGCAAAGATCGCATAGGACGTTGCGTGGAGCAGCAGCAGTCCCGCCAGCATGGTAATCGCAGCGCCCTCGGTAGGCACAACCGGCATGTTGAAAGCGAGCATGAAGATCAGCCCGCAGCCGAATGCACCTGCCATCAGGAAGGGGCGCCGGCGGCCCCAGCGCGAATTGAAGCGGTCGCTCCACGAACCGATCAGGGGATCGGCTACGGCGTCATAGATCTTGGCCAGTGCGAAGATCGTTCCCGCGACCTCGGCGGGGACGGCCATGTAGTCGGTCATGAAGCGTAGCAGGAGATAGCTGCCCACCATGTATGCGGTGATGCCGAGCGTCCCCAGACCCCATCCGAAGTAGATGCCAAGGGGCAGCGGCGCCGCCTGATCCTGCTGCCCGAAAGTGGCCTCGTGCTTCATTGCATAATTTCCATCGCTTCCGGTTAGGCCATCACGGCGCCCACTGGCATAGAGGCCTTGCCGCCCTATCCACGCTGCGGATAATGACTGCGGCTGCGCGTTGTAGCGGGCAAGATCCCACCTAGACCCGGGGCCGTACATCAGCAGCAAAGAGTCCGGATCATGCTACTCAATCGCGAACGTGCCAATCAGGTCATGGACCGTCACGGGTTGGACGGACTCGTGGCCGCCTTTCGCGAGAATATCTACTATCTTTCCGACTATTGGGGCACGATGTTCCTCATGTCGCGCAACTACACGCTCTACGCGTTGCTGCCGCGCGACGAGAATGCTCCGGCGGCATTGGTGATGCCGGGAACCGGAGTCTATCACCTCGAACATTGTCCGACCTGGATGCCCAACGTCGCGACTTTCATCACGCGCGTCGCGCCCAAGACACAGGCGCGCGACTACGAGTTTTCAACCGAAGAACTCGATCTGGACCAGGTCGTCTCGGCAGATACGATCGACAGGAACACGCCGCTTACGCCCTTTCCCACGCGCGAGAATGCAGCGATGGCACCGCGTGACCGGCAATTGCTCGATCGCTATGCCGCGCACCAGGGAAGCTCCGAGACGACTGCGACGCGCGCGTTGGCCCGCGCCATTCGCGAAGCTGGACTGGCCGACAAGCGCCTGGGCTTCGACGATCCGCGCGTGCTCGGCTGGCTCCACGAGATCGGTCTTGAAGACCTTGAGGGCATGGACGCTCTCAACGTATTCAAGGAGATCCGTATGGTGAAGAGTCCTGCGGAGATCGAACTTCTGCGCACTGCAGGCCGGGTCGGGGAGACCGTCCTGAACGGCGTGATCGACCGGATGGAAGTGGGCATGCCGCTCGAGGCGCTCTCGGACATCCATGCCCGCCTTGCTGCAGAACACGGCTGCCGTTCGGAGTGGATCATCGCCAACATCCGCGGCCTCGCAACCGGGAAAGTGGAAGCAGGCGAACTCATCAAGCTCGACAGCGTGACCAGCTACAAGCAGTATCGCGGCGATGTCGGACGTTCAGTGCTGTTCGGTGAGCCGGACGCGGAGATGCTGCGGCGTTTCGAGGCGGTCAATCGCGGGCTGCAGGTCGCCTATGAGAACATCCGGCCGGGCAAGACCTTCAAGGAAATCGTCGACCTCACGCTCAAGACCGTTCACGCGGAGGGTTTCCCCGGCTTCGTCATCGCCGGGCCGCATAGCGTCGGCCTCGAGCATACCGATCATCCGGTCTCGGTAGGGGCCGAGATGCCGGGCCATCATCACCTCACGTTCGAGGAGAACATGGTCTTCACGCTGGACATGCCCTACCACGAATTCGGTTGGGGCACGACGCATGTCGAGGACATGATGATCGTTCGCAAGGATGGCTGCGAGGCGATTACTTCGATGGATACCGCCTTGCGGGTAAAGCCGGTCTAGGCTGTTCCGGGCACCATTGCGCGGTCCAGTCCGGGCCGCGGCCATGCAAGGCTGACGATCCGCCCGGTGCTGGAGAGGCAGGCGAGGACCTCGCGTCGATCCTCTCCTGCGAAGGCCAGGGCGGTCACTGCAAAATCGGGCAGGGCGATGAGCGCCTGCAAGATCCCACCCGGTGAAACCACCGCGATCCCCCCTGGCCTGACGCAGCCGATCAGCGTGGTTCCATCCTCGTCGCACACGATATTGTCGAGGATCATCGCTCCCGGCAGCCGCGCGAAGACCGCAGCCGGCCCCAGCGTGTCGCCGCGCGCCGGCAACTTGAGTACCGTGCGCGCCTTGGACAGGACGACGAGCAGATCGCCATCGGGCGTACGGCAAAGGCCGTTCGGGGCATCGAGCGGGTGGAGCACTCGCTCGATGCGGCTTCCATCCAGCCGTGCATGATAAAGCGCACCGGGGTCCTGGCCTGTAGGGCGCAACTTGCCGGTATCGGTGAACCAGAAGCCACCGAGGCCGTCGAGGATGAGATCGTTCGGGCCGTTGAGCGCAGCGCCGTCGCACTGCGTATAGAGTGATTCTACTGCACCGTCCGGCGCGACCCGCACGATGCGGCCGGGGGCGAGGTCGGCAGGTAATCCGGCAACACGCAAGCCTTGCTCCGTCCGGCGAAAGGCGATGCCCCCGTTGTCTGCCACGAGGACCGATCCGTCCGGCAGCAGCGCCGCGCCGTTTGGCCCGGGGCCCGGGCGGGCCGTGATCTCCTGCCTTCCCCTCCTGTCGATGCGCAGCAGGGTTCCGCCGGCAATCTCGACGCAGCCGATTGCGCCGTCGGGATATGTGAACAGGCCTTCGGGGAACTTGAGCCCCTTCGCTATCGTCCTGACCCCGTCTGGCAGAGCTTCCCGCGCAAGACCGCGCCGGGACGCGCCTGCGGCGGCAAGCAGGCAAGCTGTCCTTGCCAGCACCGATCTGCGGGTCAGCGAACGGACGCCTGCCCGCGCTTGTGCACATGATCCAAGGAAGCGTCCTGTCATCGCGGTATCCTAGCAGCCTGGGGGCTCGCTTGAGGAGGAGGGCAGCGTCCCTCTCCACCCTGTGGACATTCTATGGCTTCGTCCCGCGCAGATCCGATGTCAGCGAGTAGGGTAGGCGGCGGCGTCAGCGCCATCAGATCAGGAGATTGCGATACGATGCCACGCGGCACGAAAATGGCCAGTGACACGCGCACCGCGAAGGAGATCTTCGAAAGCGTCATGGCCGATCCGCAACGCGCCCGCTTCGGCTTTGGGCGCAAGCTGGCAGTGGTCAATGTCGACTTCCAGAATGCCTACACGCGGATCGACGAGTTCAGCACCGCTTACGAAGCCGATCCGCGGCAGATCGAATTCACCAATCAGATTTCCCACCTCGCTCGTGAATGCGCGATGCCGGTGGTCTGGACGCAAGTGGCTTACATGGGAACCGGCGCCGATGCCGGGATCTGGGGACGGCGGACCAATACGCCTGACAGTCTCGAGAACATCAAGCGCGGCAGCAGGCGTCACGACTTCGATGTGCGCTGCGAGATAGATCCGTCGGTCGATGCGATCTTCGACAAGCGCATGCCAAGCGCATTCTTCGAAACGCCGCTGGGAAGTTATCTCACGTCGCACGATGTCGACACCGTGGTCGTTACCGGTGGCTCCACTTCGGGCTGTGTTCGCGCTACTGCAGTCGACGCGCTGAGCCGGGGGTACCGGACGATCGTTCCGATCGAGACCTGTGCCGACAAGCACGAGAGTTTCCACTATGCGAACCTTACCGATCTGCAGCTGAAATATGCCGATGTCCTGCCGGTCAGCGAGGTGATCGAATGGCTTGAGTCGCGGTAGCCGGTCGATCCGTTTGCTCCGTGAGCCGAGAAAATCGGCCGCGGCGCCGGGCTTTCCCGCCGATGAAATGAAGAAACTGTAAGGGTTTTATCCGCCAGGCGATCAAAGGGCTATAAGTTTATCCGCATGGCATTCAGAAATGCGGAATATCCGCAGCATGAACAATGACAAACCGATCCGCGCCCTCAGTCGAGGTTTGGCTGTCCTTCAGGCCATCAACCGAGGCGGTTCGCTGACCCTCATGCAGATCGCCCGGGCTTCACAGGTTCCCTATCCCACGGCGAGCCGCCTGGTTCATTCGCTCATGCACGAAGGACTGATCGAGCAGGAGCCCGACCGCAAGCGCTACCGGCCGACCGCATTGGTCCAGACGCTCTCCAACGGATTCCAGGGCGACGGCATCCTCATCCAGGCGGCCCGGCCTCATATCATCGACCTGACGCGGCGCGTGGGCTGGCCGATCACGCTTTCGACCCGGGTCGGCCATTCGATGGTCATTCGCGATTCCACGCATTCGATCACGGCGCTGACCTTCAATACCTATCATCCGGGCTATTCGATGCCGATACTGGAGGCCGCTGCAGGTCACGCGACGCTCGCCTACATGAGCGATGAGGACCGCGAGCAACTGCTGGAAAGCATGAAGCTCTTGCCTAAGATCGAGTCCCCGGGAATCCTCGAGATGTTTCAGAAGGAGGAACTGGCCAGCCGTATTCGCGCGGAGGGTTACGCGGCTCGCATGTTCAATCAGTTCACGGCCAATCCGGGCAAGACATCGTCGATTGCAGTGCCGATCCTGCGTGATGCAGAGGTTGTCGGCGCACTGACCCTCGCCTTTTTTGTCAGGGCCGCGAAGATGGATCAGGCTGAAGCCAGCTTTGTTCGGCCCTTGCAGGAAACGGCCACGAATATTGCACAATCGCTGTGCGATGTAGAGACAAGGCATTGAATTCTTTGTCATAAGGATGACGCATTTACAGCTTTTTGCGTCGTAGTTTTTTCTCGCGCAGTGGATAGTGTGCGCTTGCAGGCTGGGGTCATGGCAAACTTTGCATCACACTAAATAAATAAATCAAGAAAATGTGGGGCAGGGCGAAGCACTTGCTATGGCGTTGATGAGGGCATCTAACATGACTGGCAATTACTTGAAAATTATCAAGAGTGGACTTAAGGTTACTACGGCACTTGTTGCGGTATGTGCCGGATCTTCGGCGATCGCGCAGACTGCGGGTTCCGGTGACAAAGCGTCCGCGGAAACCGAATTCTCGGGTGACATTGTGGTCACCGCGCGAAAGCGCGACGAAAGCATTCTCGACGTTCCGCTGTCTATCTCTGCGATCAGCGGTGAAGGTCTCGAAGCCAGGGGTGTGCAGGGTTTCAATGAACTCAATGATTTCGTGCCTGGCCTGCGCTACCAGAACAGTTCCGCCAACCGCAATGATCGCGGTTTCAGCACTTTCTCCATGCGTGGCATGTATCCGGGCGATTCTCCGAACCGGCAGGGCGTAACCGTATTCGTCGATGGCGTCGCCATCCCGACCGGCGCCGTTCCGGGCCTCGGCGATGTTGAGCGTGTCGAGGTCGTCAAGGGGCCGCAGAGCGCATATTTCGGCCGTTCGACGTTTGCCGGCGCGATCAATTTCGTGACCCGCGCACCTTCGCTCGAGGAATGGGGCGGCAAGATTGATGCCTCCTACGCAAGCTTCGATACGCTTACGCTCAATGCCTCCGTGGAAGCCCCGGTGGTCAAGGGCGTGCTGGGGGTGCGCGTCGGTGGTTATTACTACAAGACGGATGGCGCCTACGACAACTTCGGCTACCCGGGCAAGGCGGGCTCGCGCGAAACCCGCGCCGCATCGCTGGCCATCAACTTCCAGCCCACCGACCGCCTGAACGTTCGCCTGTACGGCACGATGTGGGAAGATTCCGACGGTGCATCGGCACAGGCCCTGCTTGCGGAGGACCATTACAACTGCAATCCCGGCGGAACGGGTCGGGCGGTTGACGGCAACAACTATATCTGCGGTGGTGTCGGTTCGGCCCCGAAGCAGTGGATTTCGCAGAACACCCTGCTCGGTGGTCTCACCGATTATTCGCTCATTACAGACAACGGCGTTCTCAAGGATGGTTTCATCGATCATCTCGGTCTCGAGCGTGAAGCCTACCAGATCATCGGCTCCTTCAATTACGACCTCGACGATTACGCGATCTCGGGCAACTTCGGGCACAACAAAAACGACTGGGGCGCGCTGACCGAGACTTATAACAGGCCGGACCCCAGTTATTTCCGTGCGGTCTATCTGCCCTATAACATCGACAATACCTCGGCCGAGTTGCGCTTCGGCACTTCGGGGAAAGGGCCTCTGCAGTTCCTTGTGGGCGCGAACTACTACGAGGAAGGCATTTACTTTGGCGTTCGTGCTGACATCAACGGCACATTCATCAATCTCGGAAGCCCGACAAATTACGATGCAAGGACGACGGGTATCTTCGGTTCGCTCAGCTACGATTTCGGTCAGATCGTCACGATCAGTGCCGAAGGCCGCTACCAGTGGGACGAAGTTCACCATTACAACATAGCCGCGGATGCCAAGAAGACCTTCAAGTCCTTCAGTCCGCGCCTGATCGCGAACTTCCACGTGACGCCCGACGTCGATGTCTATGCATCGTATTCGCGCGGCACCCGCCCGGGCACATTCAATACCAACTTCTTCTCCCTGCCGCAGACCACGATAGATGCCGTTCTTGCGGTTCAGGACGTCCCGCTTGCAGTGCCTGAAGAGAAGCTCACCAACTTCGAAGCTGGCGTTAAAGGCGAATTCTTCGACAAGCGCCTGCGGCTTCTGGCCTCCGCCTATTACATGAAATGGCGCGGTCGTCAGATCAATCAGAACATTCCCTATACCATCGACGTCGGCGGCACGCCCACGCTGCAGACGACGACCGTCACTCTCGCTAACGGTTCGACCGATCTTTACGGTCTCGAACTTGAAGCAACGGTGCGAGCCAGTAACTACCTCACGATCGAGGGCACGTTCAACTGGGCAGGAAGCGAGATCAAGTATACCGACTGCGCAGAATGCGTGTTCATCACCGGCAATCGCAATCCGGTAGGTAACCTTATGCCGCGTTACGCAGAGTTCAGCGGATCGGCCTCGGTCTCCTATGATCGCCCGATCAATGCGACCTGGGACGGCTTTGCCCGCCTCGACTACACCTACACCGGACGGATGTACGCGACCGAAGCGAACCTTGCCTATACCGATCCGGCAAACCGCTTCAATCTGCGCGGTGGCTTGCGCAGCGAGCACTACTCGGTCGAACTTTTTGTCACTAACCTGTTCGATGACAAGACGCCAACCAACATCCTGCGCAGCTCCAACCCGCGTCTTGGAGCCGGTGAAGGCCAGAATACGCTGATCGTGGCGCCGCCGCAGCCCCGCACCTTCGGGGTCAAGGGCTCCTACAAGTTCTGATCAATACGTTTGTCAGCAAGCTGGCAGGGGAAGGGGGCGATCGCGCGTTGCGGTCGCTCCTTTTTCGTGTGCCATGCCAGACAGTCTCCAAGGGCAGATGGTGTGCCGCTGAAAGCAATGCGCATCGGAGCGGAGAGGGCAGGGTGAAGAAGCCCTCCGCAACGGCTACCCGTCCCGATAACCTGCGCGCCAGTTCCTGGCACCGGCTATAGGGTGACCGAACAAGGTGGCGCACGGCGTTGATTGCCTCGCGAAAATCTACCTCGCATGGTCGGGAATCAGCGCCTTGGTTTGGGCATCGACAGCGCTAGGCGATCCCATTCCTCGCCAATAAGGTCGCTGGGTCGGGTGTTTGACGCTTTGCAGCCGAGGTGTTGCACGATAATCGGGGGCGATGATGAACATACCCTGGGACCAGCCTGCGACGCTGATCGATCTGGACGGCAAAACGCCGGTCATTGGAACGATCCTGGAATGCGTGATGCACTTCTCGCTCTTCAAGCCTTTCGCCAAGGAACAAGCGCGCATCCTGTTGACACGACCGGTGTTCAGAACAGGTCAGAAGACACGAACATGGGTCCTCAACCCTGATGAGATCGAATTGCTCGTCCAGCGCATGACCGATGAAAAAGGTACCGGCCAGTAGCTACGTCAGCAGCCACGGGCTGGCGCAGGTTCAATTAGCAATATGTTGATGAGCCTGAACATGACCAGGACGAGCCCGATCCTATGCTGTCGTCGCGCCAGGCGATTCTGCGGTGGCGAAACTGGAGCTTCACCGAGGCTGATCTGCGGTACGCGTTCTGTGCCCGTGACGCTGACAGGGCAGGACTCGCAGAAAGCTGCTGGCTGGGGCGGCAGGATTCGAACCTGCGAATGCCGGTACCAAAAACCGGTGCCTTACCACTTGGCGACGCCCCAGCAGGGAATGCGCGCTTAGCGGCTAATGTTCGGGCTGAAAAGGGGCCAATCGCATGTTTCGGACAATTGGCCCCCCGCCATGCGATCAGGCGGAAAGGACCGCGTCGATATCGGCAGCGCTGTGGCGTTCGCTTACGAAGCCTTCGCTGTTGCGGTTGACGATGCGGCCGCGCTGGACTCCCTTGCGGTTGCCCACTTCCTCGCCCCAGCGCACGACATTCTTGTAACTGGGAATGTCCAGGAAGGTTGCTCCGTCGTCATAGGCGTCACCGCGAAGGAATGCGCCGAACCAGCCGTAAGTGGCGATGTCCGCGATCGTGTACTCGTCCCCGGCGAGGTAGCGGTTCTCGGCAAGGCGCCGGTCCGCGACATCGAAGATCCGCTTCGTTTCCATGGCATAACGGTTGATCGGGTACTCGTACTTCTCGGGCGCATAAGCGTAGAAGTGCCCGAAGCCGCCGCCGATCACCGGGGCCGTGGACATCTGCCACATCAGCCATGACATGCACTCGGCGCGCGCGGCAGGTGCGGTGGGAAGGAATTTGCCGAATTTCTCGGCGAGGTGGACGAGGATCGCGCCCGATTCGAAGATGCGGATCGGCTCATCGCCCGAGCAGTCGAGCAGAGCAGGGATCTTCGAATTCGGATTGATCGAGACGAATCCCGATCCGAACTGGTCGCCATCGCCGATCGAGATCAGCCAGGCATCGTACTCCGCATCGCTTATGCCTGCCGCGAGCAGTTCCTCGAACATGATCGTGACTTTCTGGCCATTGGGCGTGCCCAGCGAATAGAGCTGGAACGGGTGCTGGCCGCGCGGCAGTTCCTTGTCGTGCGTGGGCCCGGCGATCGGGCGATTGGTCTTGGCCCATTGGCCGCCGTTTTCCGCATCCCATGTCCAGACTTTCGGCGGCGTGTAGGTGAGATCGGTCATGCGGGGGGCATCCTGTTTCGCTGTAAGGGATAGGGGCACAGGCCCGGTAGGTAAGATCGGCCCTGTCCGGGGACAAGGTCCTGCACGGCAGGGCGTCGGTTCGGAGCGGACGATTGCTCGTCCAACGAGAAAAGGCCCGGCAGCGCCATGCGTTGCCGGGCCTTTTCGCGAAATCCCGTGACCGAGAGGCGGCTCGATCAGCCGATCTTGCGGATCCAGCCGTGGGTATCGGCTTCCTGCCCGCGCTGGATGGCGACGAGGCGGCTCTTCAGCTTCTGGGTGAGCTGGCCGGGGCCGCCCGAACCGACGGTGAATTCACCGTCGCGCCCGGAAACCTTGCCGACCGGGGTGACCACGGCGGCGGTGCCGCAGGCGAAAGTCTCGACGAGCCGACCCGATTGCGCATCCTCGCGCCACTGGTCGATCGAATAGCGGCCTTCGGTGACGGTGAGCCCTTCCTCGCGGGCAAGGGTGAGCAGGCTGTCGCGGGTAATGCCGGGCAGGATCGTTCCCGTCAGTTCCGGCGTGAGCAGGGTACCGTCGTCGAATACGAAGTACAGGTTCATGCCGCCCAGTTCCTCGATCCACTTGTGCTCGGCGGCATCGAGGAAGACGACCTGGTCGTGGCCACGGGCAATCGCCTCGCCCTGCGGCACGAGGCTGGCGGCGTAGTTCCCGCCGCACTTGGCTGCACCGGTGCCGCCAGGAGCGGCGCGCGTATAGTCGCTGACCCAGATCGAGACCGCCGGGGCGCCCGATTTGAAGTAGTTGCCCGCCGGGCTGGCGATGACGATGAATTTGTACTGCTTGGCCGGACGCACGCCGAGGAAGGCCTCGGTCGCGATCATGAACGGGCGCAGGTAGAGCGAAGCGCCTTCGGCCTCGGGGATCCAGTCGCGGTCGGCCTGCACCAGGCGCTCGATGGATTCGACGAAGAGCGCTTCGGGCAGTTCGGGCATGGCGAGGCGTTCGGCCGAGCGGTTGAAGCGCGCGGCGTTGGCTTCGGGGCGGAACAGGGCAATGCTGCCGTCCGCCTGCTTGTAGGCCTTGAGGCCCTCGAAGATTTCCTGCGCGTAGTGGAGGACAGAGGCGGCCGGATCGAGTGCGATCGGCTGGCGCGGGCCGATCACGGCATCGTGCCAGCCCTGGCCCTCGGTCCACTCGATCACCACCATGTGGTCCGAGAAGTTCGTGCCGAAGCCCGGATTGGCAAGAATTGCAGCCCGTTGATCCGCGCCGGTCGGCGAGGGGTGGGGCAGGGAAGTGAAGGTCAGGCCGGCATCGGCGAGCGTCGCCATCGAACTAGGTCCTCATCATTGTACGTGCGGCGCGCTGTTGAACAAAAATTGCGCTCAGTGCAACCGAAAAGAAATTTTGATACTTAGCTGTAATGTATTAGCATGTCGCCGCAGCGAGGCAAATTGCTGCGCGCGCGGTGTCTTCCGCAACGGCTGAAAGCAAGTGATGCCAATGGGCGTCTTACCGGCGATTTTCCAGCCTCATTTTCTCAATTCGAGGAGCAGGGATGGATGCATCGGACTGCGCGAGTCCGGTGTCGCCGGCACGCATGGGCGCTCGGCTGCTTCAGGGCCGCGCTGCTCCAGGGCGCTGGGCATGAAAAAAGGCCGTGCCCGCGAGTCGGGACGACCTCGATTGTTTGCTGCATGAGAATTGTTTGCTCAATGAGAATGGCCGCACCGGAAAACCGGTGCGGCCATTCGCATGGTCAGCGGCCGGAAGTGCCGCCAGCGAAAGCCTTTATCGCCTGATCAGAATTCAGCGATAATGCCTCGCGACGGAAATTGCCGACCTCTCTGCTGAACCATGAGACATCGGATCACCTCCTTTCGCGCTGTTGAGCCAAAGATCACCGCTTTCGCGGCTGGGACTTCAGGTCGTCCTGGGCGCGTTTCCCGGGGCCTTCGGTCTTGAGTATTTTTGTGTCCGATTCCGCATCGCACAACAAGTCTTGCATTCGTTTTTTTTGCGGTCATTATGATGACTTCGGCCAGTTTTCCCCAGCTTGGAGGTCGATTTCGACCCACCGCTCGGGGCACCGCTGAGTGCGGCCTGAAGAGAGCCGGAATTTACCGAAATCAGCGCTTTTTCACCCGCTTTTGAAGTCCGAATCGCCGTTTGGACGGCTTGTGATTCGTCTCCATGGAGAGGCGACCCAGCTCTTGGGCAATACCTTACCGCGGTCTAGTGCAGGGGATCGGCAAATCGAATCAGCCGCTTGCGGTCGAATCCGCTCTCTTCGGGAAAGCCGATATGGCGTTGTGACTAATGGTCGATTCGGAATTGCAGCCGCGTGGCGATCCCGTGGAGGCCGGTACGAGGCCGCCTTGTCATGCCTCGTGCGCAAAATGGCGCGGCGAAGCTGAATGCGAAGATCGATTCGTGGCGGCGGCCGGGTTAACGGCAGTCTTCGATGACGCGCGAAACTTCGGTCCAGCTCGGAATGTAGAGCGCTGCCATGCCCGGAACTTGCACTGCGAAGCGACCGCGGCTGAAGGCCATGTCATCGAGCAGCGGGTCGCGGGCGGCCAGGCTTGTCGAAACGCCGCCCTGCACCGGATTGGCGACGAGGGTGCGTTCGCCTTCGGTGGTGCGGATCGCCATCGAAACGGGACCTGCAGCTACGCCTGCGCGGGTCAGCGACACCTTCTGTTGCTGCCGCTCGCAGCGCAGGATGAACTGGCCGCCGGCGAAACTGGCGAAAGAGCCGGCCGAACCGGGGGCGTATTGCCAGTCGCCTGGCGTCGCCGGTGCGTCGCGCCAGTCGCTAGCCGGAGGTGGCAGGGGCGTCGGTGTCGTTGCCGGGGTGGGCGTGGGGCGCTGCGCCGGTTGGGGCGGGGGAGCCGCCACTTGCGGAATGCAGCCGGCAAGCGCCAGGGCCCCGGTCAGGACCGAAAGGAGGCGAAGCGAAACGGAGGTGGAGCGCAGGCGCGGATTTGCCTTCATGCTCCCGGTATGGAATGACAATCGCTCCATCTCAAGTACCCAGGCCCGATGACTGACCCATCTGCGCAACTATCTGTCGGAAAACCAAAGCCCGCCCCCAAGGCGCGCGTCGATCAGATGCTGGTCGACCGCGGGCTGGCGGAGAGTCGCACCCGCGCGCAGGCGCTGGTACTGGCCGGGCTCGTCTTTTCCGGGGAAACCAAGATTGCCAAGCCGGGGCAGAGCCTGCGCGGCGACATGCCGCTGGAAGTACGCGGCCGCGATCACCCCTGGGTTTCGCGCGGTGGCATCAAGCTTGCCCATGCCATCGAGCATTTCGGCCTGGATCCAGCCGATGCGGTGGCGATGGACATTGGCAGTTCGACCGGCGGCTTCACCGACGTCCTGCTGACGAATGGGGCGAGCCGGGTCTTTGCGGTCGATTCCGGGACCAACCAGCTCGCCTGGAAGCTGCGGCAGGACCCGCGGGTGACTGTCCTGGAGCAGACTTCCGCGCGCATTCTCACGCCTGAGCTTATCGATGCGCCCTGCAACTGGGTGGTTTGCGATGCCAGCTTCATCGGACTTGCCAAGGTTCTGGAAGTTCCCTTGCGCCTCGCAGCCCCCGATTGCCGGCTCGTCGCCCTGATCAAGCCGCAGTTCGAGGTCGGTCGCAACGAAGTGGGGAAGGGCGGCGTTGTCCGGGACCCAGCCCTGCATGAACGTGTCTGCGCCGAAGTGCGCACTTGGCTGGAGGGTGAAGGTTGGCAAGTAGAAGGCATTGTCGAAAGCCCGATCAAGGGGCCGGAAGGCAATGTGGAGTTTCTCGTTTCGGCACGCAGGGGCGTCTAACGATTGCACCTTTGCTCCAGCCGTTACACAAATTGCCTAATCTTCATGGTCTCTTGGTGATTCGGGGGTGAATGCGGGGATGAACCTGCTTGCTTCGTCAGGTCAGTTGCGTGCCAGTTTTGCGCGATGGGCTTTGGTCTTCGTGCCGACACTTGTGCTGCTCGGCTTTCTTTCCGGCAAAATGGCCCAGAGCGGGCCGGACAATCCATGGTTCGCCGCCTTGGTGAAGCCCGAGGTCTATCCGCCACCGGCGGCCTTTGGCATCGTCTGGACCGTACTGTACGTCCTGATGGGACTTGCGCTGGCGATGGTGGCTGCGGCTCGCGGAGCGCGGGGACGCGGTATTGCCGTGCTCGTCTTCACCGTGCAGTTCGCGCTGAATCTTGCGTGGTCTCCGATTTTCTTCGGTGCACATCAGATTACCGGCGGGCTGATCGTGATTGCATTGCTCGACGTGCTGGTCCTGCTTACGGCAGTCCTGTTCTATCGGGTCCGGCCGATCGCGGCGGCACTGCTGGTGCCGTATCTCGCCTGGATTTTCTTCGCGACTTACCTCAATTACGCGTTTCTCGAAGCCAATCCCAAGCTGGACGGCGTCGATGTTGCGCCTGCGGTTGAGCGTTTCGAGATCTGACCCCCCTTGCGCCGCGTTTCGGTGCGCACCATCATAGGGCCATGCAAAGCGAAAATCCCTTCATCGCCGACTTCGTCAAGATGATGAACAGCGCCGCCGGCACGTTTGCAGGCATGACGCGTGAGGCCCGTGATACCGCCAAGGAGCGCTTCAAGGAGCTCATGGGCGACATGGACTTCGTCAGTCGCGAGGAATTCGACGCCGTCAAGGAAATGGCTGCGACGGCGCGCGAGGAAACCGAGACGCTGAAGAAGCAGGTCGCGGCGCTCGAGGCCAAGCTCTCCGCCAAGGGTTGATCGGTCCATCGGACGCAGATCCGGTGCCCGCCCTTTACCTGACCTTGTACGGCATCGCTGCGCTGGTCCTTGGACTGGCGCTTGGGCGTCGTGCGCGCCTGCGCTGGCCGGACGCCATGCCGCGCTGGATGCCGGCGGCTGTGCTCGTGCCCGGTCTCCTGCCGCTTTCCTGGCATTTCCGGCGAATTTCCGACTTCGTCGCTCCGGTGTCCGGCATCATGGACCGCAGCGGCGCGGCGGCCGAACTGGAAGCGCTGGCGCTCGGCCTGCCATTCGCCGTCCTTGGCCTCTGGGGTCTCGCTATCCTCATCGCGCGGCGCGTGCCTGCCTTCGCAGCGCTGTTTCCGGGGCTGGCGACCTTGCTCTATCTTCTCGGTACGGCGCAGGCAGCGCCTCTCGTGGGAGAGGTCATCGCCGCGCGCCGGGATTGGCATGACCTGCTGATTGCCGCGCAGGTTCCGGCAAGTCTGGCCATCTGCGGTTTCCTGTGGGGCGCGCTTGGCCGTGCGGGGCTCTTCGCGCCCTGGTCCTTGCGGCGAAGGTGATCGCGCTCGGCTTGCCCCGCCCGATCAACCGTAGCACAGGGAAGCCATGCAGCTTCGCGCTCCCGCCATAGTCTGTTCCACGAGGCCGCACGGCGAAACGGCGGTGATTGCGCGCCTGCTGACACAGGAGAGCGGCATCGTTGCGGCTTACGTGGCAGGAGGCAGGGGGCGCAACCTGCGGCCCGTGGTCATTCCGGGCAACGTGGTCGATGCCGAGATCCGAGCACGATCGGAAAGCCAGTTGCCTTATGCGCGGCTCGAGCTTGTCGAGAGTCGCGGGCCTTGGCTGACCGAGCCCTTGCCTTCTGCCGCCATTTCCTGGGTCACCGCGCTCACCGCGATCGCCTTGCCCGAGCGGCATCCTTATCCCGCGCTTTACGATGCGCTCGAGGCCTTGCTCGATGCGATTTGCGTGGCGCCGTCCGCGCGCGGCTGGGCCTTGCCGCTGCTGTCCTTCGAAGTGCTGCTGCTGCGCGAACTGGGCTACGGGGTGCCCGTGCCCCGGCCACAGGACGAGGATTGGGTCGCCGTTCTCGACACTTTCGACAGACTGGGACGTGAACTGGCAAGGTATCCGCTTGCTGATCGGCGCAGAGACGTTATGGCGGCGCGCGACCTGCTGCGTGAGCGGCTGGCACGTATCTGAAGCTACAAGACGAGTCTGGAGACGCCATGCGCATCGCGGTTTTTGCAGGAGACGGAATCGGCCCCGAGGTCACCGAACAGGCGGTCCGCGTGCTCGAGACGCTGGACCTGCCGGGCCTCGAACTGGTCGAAGGCGATGTCGGCGGCGCGGCCTATTACAAGCACGGACACCCGTTGCCGCAGCAGACTTTGGACATTGCCCGTTCGAGCGATGCGATCCTGTTCGGCGCCGTGGGCGACTTTTCCTGCGACAATCTTGAACGTCACCTGCGTCCGGAGCAGGCCATTCTCGGCCTGCGCAAGGAACTCGGCCTGTTCGCGAACCTGCGCCCGGCACGCGTGTTCCCGGGCCTTGAGGACCTGACGACGCTGCGCCGCGAAGTCGCGCAGACCATCGACCTGCTCATCGTTCGCGAACTCAACGGCGACGTCTACTTCGGCGAGAAGGGCATGCGTACGCTGGAAGACGGCCGCCGCCAGGGCTGGGACATGATGTCCTATGCCGAGGACGAGGTGCGCCGCATCGCCCATTCGGGATTCAAGGCCGCGATGACCCGCGGCAGGAAGCTGACTTCGGTCGACAAGGCCAACGTGCTGGAAACCTCGCAGCTGTGGCGCGACGTGGTGATCGAGGTTTCGGCCGAGTATCCCGAAGTCGAACTGAGCCACATGTACGTGGACAACGCGGCAATGCAGCTCGTCAAGAATCCGGGCCAGTTCGACGTCATCGTCACCGGCAACCTCTTCGGCGATATCCTGTCGGACCAGGCCAGCATGTGCGTCGGCTCGATCGGCCTGCTCGCCTCGGCCTCGCTGGCAGAGGGGTCTTTCGGCCTTTATGAGCCGATCCACGGTTCGGCACCGGACATCGCAGGCAAGAACCTTGCCAATCCGATGGCGACGATCCTTTCCGCGGCCATGCTGCTGCGCCATAGCCTTGGCCTCGAGGCCGAAGCGGCGCGGATCGAGGCCGCCGTGGCCAGGGCGCTTGCCGACGGCATCAAGGGCGGCGATCTTGGCGGCAGCGCCGGAACGCGGGAAATCGGTGACGCCGTCGTCGAACGGTTGTAACAGGCGCAGGACTTACCCAAGGTAGTCCATAAGAAACATGGGGCGCATGAACATTACTCGTTCCGATCTTGCTCAGGCCGTGGACGTTGCCGCGCAGCCGCTCGAGCTGGCTATCGTGCTGCCGACGTTCAATGAACGCGGCAACGTTGCCGGCATGGTCGAGCGGCTCGATGCCGCGCTCAAGGGCGTGGTCTGGGAAGCCATCTTCGTTGACGACAACAGCCCGGACGGGACTTCCGATGAGGCCCGTCGCCTTTCGCTGAAAGACCCGCGCGTGCGCTGCATCCAGCGCATCGGGCGTCGAGGTCTGGCGAGCGCGGCGATCGAGGGCATGTGTTCCACCGCAGCCCCGGTGGTGGCGGTGATGGATGCCGACCACCAGCACGATCCGGAACTGCTGCCCCAGATGCTCAAGGCCGTGCAGTCGGGCGAGTACGATCTCGCCTATGCCTCGCGCTTTGCGGAAGGGGCGAGCACCGAGGCGTGGGGAAGGCCTGACCGCGTCAAGGCATCGGGCATTGCCAACAGGATTGCCAACAAGGTGACCGGGGTCGAACTGACCGACCCGATGAGCGGCTATTTCATGCTGCGCACGGAAACCTTGCGTGCAGACGCCCACCGCCTTTCGGGTGTGGGCTTCAAGATCCTTCTCGACATCCTTGCCACGGTCGATCGGCCGCTTCGGGTCAAGGAATTCCCCCTCCACTTCGCCGCCCGCGCGGAAGGCGAAAGCAAGCTGGATCAGACCGTCGTGTTCGAATTTCTCATTGGTCTTTACGACAAATGGCTCGGCCGCATCATTCCGACCCGCTTCGCGCTGTTCGGCACTGTCGGCGCAATGGGCGTGGTCGTCCAGCTAGCGGCGCTGTGGATGATGCTCCACGTCGTGTTCCGTGAGCGTTTCGTCTACGGCAACTGGTCGGAAAGCGCGACGTTCAACGTGGCGAACACCATCGCCGCCGTCGTCGCGATGACATTCAACTTCGTGCTCAACAATGAGCTGACCTATTCGGACAAGCGTCTGCGCGGCTTCGTGCCGCTGATGCGCGGCTGGGCGCAGTTCGGCGTGACCTGTTCGCTGGGCTTGCTGACCAATATCGGTTCGGCCGCCATGCTCAAGACGATGGGCTTCCATGACGTTGTTGCCGTTGTGACCGGCATCATCCTCGGCTCGGTCTGGAACTTCGCGCTGTCGTCCAAGTTCGTCTGGGGCAAGTACTGATCTTCCCAAGCGCTAAACCGACCTAGCGAAAGGTCGGGCAAACAAGGGCTCCGCGCGGCAATCGGCGGGGCCTTTTTTGTGACCCGCGATATCAGCGCCAGCCGGGCAGCCACATCCAGAAGTTGTAGACGTCCTTTGGCAGGGGCAGCCCCGAGAGGATCGGGAAGAACAGGACGAAAAAGCCGAGGGCGAGGACGAAAGTCCCTGTGCCCACGCGCTGCCAGCGTCCCTTGCTGGCCCACATGGCATCGAGGGCAAGCGCCAGAACCCCCATCAGGAAGGCACCGGGCAGCAGGTAGTGGTAATAGAACTGCACCGGCTTGGCGTTGTAGATCCACACGCCTAGCGTCGCGGCATAGAGCAGGACGAAGGCCAGCACGTCGTGGCGCTTCTGGTAGATCGCGGCGCCTATACCCCAGAGCAGGGCCAGCAGGCCGACCATCATCGAGAACGGATTGCCCAGCATGACGATGCCGCGCTGCGTATCCTTCATGGTCTCGAACAGGTACCAGATCACCCGCAGGTCGCCGACCCACTGGTACCACACGCTGCGGTAGGGATGGGGCTTTTTCACGCTTTCCTGCAGGCGCAGCATGTACTCGTGCTGCTTGAGGAAGCCGAAAGGCGAGACCGGACGGTCGGTGTAGAACATCGCCGGCGCGTAAGTGGCCCAGTAGACCGCGAGCGGGAACAGGCCGAGCCAGAAGGCCGCCTCGATCAGCGAGATGCCCTTGACCGGTCCGCCCTTGGGGCGTCCGGCAAAGGTCAGGCCGTTTTCGCGAATCCACAGGATGAGGAAGCACAGGCCCGGCAGCATGACGGCCGGCGCGCTCGTCCACTTCGCTGCTATCGAGAGGCCCAGGGCGAGCCCTGAAAGCAGCAGCCTGAAGCGCCCGGCGGCTTTCGAACCGGACCGCAGGGCCGCCGCGAACTGCCACAGGCCGACCATGCACAGGCCCGCCTCGATCATGTCCAGCATGGCGATGCGGCTCTGGACGAACCACATGAAATTGGTCGCCAGCAGCATCATCGCCGCCAGCGTCGCTGCGCGGCGATGCGAGGCGTGCCACATCAGGCGGCCGAACCCGAGCAGGCCCAATGCGCCGAACAGCGCCGAGGGCAGTCTCCACCCGATCGGGCGGTCGCCCAGAAAGTGGATAGAGGTGGCGATCACTTCCTTTGCGAACATCGGATGTTCGCGGTTCGCCGGGATCAGGTCCAGCAGCTTGAGCGAGGCCGGAACGTAGTGGATCTCGTCGAAATAGTATCGCCCCGGCAGGTCGATGCGCCAGAGCAACAGGGCAAGGAATCCGAGCGTGATGAAGAGGCACCAGCCGAGCGGATCACGGTCTTTGCGGGGGGTGAGCGGCATCGGCTTTGCGGGATAGGGGGGAACTTCCCCTCCTTCAAGGGGACGCCGAACTTGTGCGGTGGACGAAGGCACGCTGCAGGAGCGCTGCATTCGCTTGCGCTGCGCCTTGCGCGAATCTAGAGGCAGGAGCCATGAAACGCACTACCGGAATGGACCGAGCCAAGACCTCTCAATGGCGTCCCGCCACCCGCGCGATTCGCGGCGGTACGTGGCGCTCGGAAATGGGTGAGACGAGCGAGGCGCTCTTCCTCACCTCGGGCTACTGCTACGACGATGCCGCGACGGTTGCCGCGCGCTTCGCCGGTGAGCAGGACGGCATGACCTACTCGCGCCTGCAGAACCCGACGGTGGCGATGCTCGAGGAACGCATTGCGTTGCTCGAAGGGGCCGAGGCGTGCCGCACACAGGCATCGGGCATGGCGGCGATGACCGCTGCGCTGCTTTGCCAGCTCTCGGCGGGCGATCACATGGTCTCGGCCCGCGCGGCCTTCGGTTCGTGCCGCTGGCTGGGCGACAGCCTGCTGCCGCGCTTCGGCATCGACGTGACCGTGATCGACGCAACCGACAATGCCGCATGGGAAGCGGCAATCCGCCCGAACACCAAGGTCTTCTTCTTCGAGACGCCCGCGAATCCCACGATGGACGTCGCCGACCTCGAGTACATCTGCGGCCTGGCCCGTTCGCGCGGGATCACTACCGTGATCGACAATGCCTTCTGCACGCCTGCACTGCAGCGTCCGCTGGAATGGGGCGCGGACGTCGTTGCCTATTCGGCCACCAAGCTGATGGACGGGCAGGGCCGCGTCCTGGCGGGCGCCGTTTGCGGCAGCGAGGAATTCATCAACGAGAAGCTGCTGCCCTTCCAGCGCAACACCGGGCCGAACCTTTCGCCGTTCAACGCCTGGGTCGTGCTCAAGGGTCTCGAGACGCTCGACATGCGCGCCAGGAAGCAGAGCGAGAATGCGCTCAAGGTCGGCGAGTTCGTTGCCGGACGCGTGCGGAGGATCCTGCATCCCTGGCTGGACGGCCATCCCGGCCAGGCTCTTGCGCACAAGCAGATGGATGCCTGCGGGCCGATCTTCAGCTTCGTGCTCGATGGCGGCCGAGAACAGGCCCATGCCTTGCTCGATGCCCTGCAGCTCATCGATATTTCGAACAATATCGGCGATTCCCGGTCGCTGATGTGTCACCCGGCCTCGACCACCCATCACAACATGGGGCCGGAAGGCAGGGAGGCCATGGGCGTTTCGGAAGGAATGCTGCGCATCAATGTCGGGCTGGAAGATCCCGACGACCTGATCGAGGATCTCGACCAGGCCCTGGCCAAGGCAGGGCTCTGAGCCCGCTGTCCCTCGGCGCCGATCCGGCGGCACTGCTCGCCGCGATCGTCGAATCGACTGACGACGCGATTGTCGGCAAGTCGCTGGAGGGACGCATCCTGAGCTGGAATCACGCGGCCGAGCGTATCTTCGGATACAAAGCCGAGGAGATTGTCGGCCGCAACGTGCGTACGCTCATCCCGGCAGATCGCCAGGGTGAGGAAGACCGCATCATCGCGGCGATCACCCGGGGTGAGCGCATTTCCACCTTCGAGACGGTTCGCCTGCGCAAGGACGGCAGCGAGGTTCACGTCGCGGTGACGGTTTCGCCGGTGCACGATGCGGGCGGCAATGTCGTTGGTGCGAGCAAGATCGCGCGCGAGATTACCGAGCGCAAGATGATGATGGCGCAGTTGCAGGAAAGCGAAGAACGCTTCCGCCTGCTGGCCGACAACATCTCGCAGCTTGCCTGGATCGCTGACAGCGAAGGCTGGATTTTCTGGTACAACAAGCGCTGGTTCGATTACACCGGGACCACGCTGGAGGCCATGCAGGGCTGGGGCTGGAAGGCCGTTCACCACCCCGACCATGTCGATCGCGTGGTCGAGCGCGTTCAACATAGCTGGGACACCGGAGAGGACTGGGAGGATACCTTCCCCTTGCGCGGGGCTGACGGCCAATACCGCTGGTTCCTGTCCCGCGCCGTGCCGATCCGCGACGAGCGCGGGGGGATCATCTGCTGGTTCGGCACGAACACCGACGTTACCGAAATGCGCGATGCCGAGCAGCGGATCGAACTGCTGCTGCAGGAAGTCAATCACCGCTCCAAGAACATGCTGGCGATCATCCAGTCCCTCGCGCGTCGCGGCGATGCCAATGGGCCGGATTTCGTCAGGAAGCTGGAACAGCGCATCCAGGGGCTGGCTGCGAACCAGGATGTCCTTGTCCGGCGTTCGTGGTCGGACGTTCCGGTGCTGGAAATGGTCGAGGGCCAGTTGCGGTCACTGGGGGAGGCGCGCTCGCAGGTGATCTGCCAGGGAGAGACGGTCATGCTCTCTCCCGGTGCAGCCGAGGCGCTGGCCATGGCCACGCACGAGATGTGCACCAATGCCATGAAGTACGGTGCGCTCTCGGTCCCCAACGGGCAGGTCTTGATCGCGTGGCAGGTCGAAGGGGCGGGAGAGGACGCGCGTTTTCGCATTTCCTGGACGGAGAGTGGCGGGCCGCCTGTGTCGCCACCCGCGCACCACGGCTTCGGATCGCGTATCATCGTCGATGTGCCGCGCGTGAAGCTCGATGCCGCGATCGAGACGAGCTATCGCCCGGAGGGGTTTCGCTGGTCGCTCGACTGCGGCTTCGCTTCGATTAGCTGATTTTGGGGCGGGGCGCAGGCCGCGCGGGGCAGGCAGTGCATTGCAGGAAACGCCGGTCAGGCAGTTGTCTCCGCGATCATTCGCCGTTAGGCTGGCGGCTGTCATGAAGGAACTGTTCCAACATACGGCAATAACCGATGGCGTCACCGTTCGCGTGGCCGTCAATTTCCTGCCCGAACAATCGCGTATCGAGGCGGGGAAATGGTTCTGGGTCTATCACATCCGGATAGAGAACCACTCGGAACAGCCCCTTCAGCTTCTCACCCGTCACTGGCGCATCACCGATGGCAAGGGTGAAGTGAATGTCGTGGACGGCGATGGCGTGGTTGGCGAACAGCCGGTCATCGCGCCGGGCGGCAGTCACGATTACGTCTCGGGTTGCCCGTTGGCGACGCCGCAAGGGAGCATGGAAGGGCATTATGTCTTCCAGGGCGCAGACGGGCGGGAGGTGAAGGCGCTGATCCCGTTCTTCCCGCTTGCGGCACCGGCGACTGCGGGCTGAGCGAAGCGGGCCTGTCCGTTTCGATCCGGGTTGACTTGCTCGTGGCAAAGTCCTGCCTTGACCGGCGTTACGCAAACTTCATTGCCCCCGCCGCCTGCGAGGCATAGGTAGCTTCCATGAAGCGAACGCACTTGCCCCTCAATGCCTTGCGAGTCTTCGATGCGGCAGCCCGGCACTTGTCCTTCACGCGCGCGGCCGACGAACTGGCGGTTACACCCGCTGCCGTGGGCCAGCAGATCCGTGCGCTGGAAGACCTGCTTGGCGTCGTTCTGTTCCGCCGTACGAGCAAAGGCCTGGAACTGACTGAGGAGGCCGGATCGGGCCTTGCCGCGCTGCGCACCGGGTTCCTGCATTTCGAGGATGCGGTGCAGACGATGCAGGCGGGCCAGTCGAGCCACGTCTATACGATTGCGGCCCCGCGCGAATTTTTCGCGGCCTGGCTGGCGCCGCGTCTCGCCGCGTTCCGCGCAGCAAACCCGCAAGTGCGCTATGTCATCGTCGATGGCGAGATGACCGATTTCACCGAAGCCAATCTCGATCTCGCGGTGCGCTGGACGGACGGGCCGGGCGATCTGGAAGGGATCGCGCTGGCGCCTGCGGAATGGGCAGAGATCGGCGCGGGTGACTGGATCGGCTGGCCGGGAGATCCTTTCCCCGGCAGCGACGGCGAGATTGCGGACAAGGACAGCGAAGAGGACAAGCCCCCGATTACGGTAAGCGATGCCGGGCAGGCCGTGGCCGCCGCCGTCGCCGGGCTGGGCCGGGCACGAGTTCCCGCGCTTCTGGCCGAAGGGCTCGTCGGGCAGGGCCGCAAGGATCTCGTCCACACCGTCACCCCGTGTCGCAGGGGCTACTGGCTCGTTGCGCCGCTGCCGCAGTGGCGGCAGAAGAAAGTGCGCGCTCTGGTCAGTGCGATTACCGGGACCGACTAAGTCTCACCGCGACTGCGGATCGCGACATGTCAGCCGCGCCGATTGGGGTCGAGCGCGGACCGCGAGCCGCGCGTGGTCGCTGCAACGCGGTCAGGCGTCGGGCCGGAGCCTTCAAGCGCCATGAGCGCGGCAATGCGCTTTTCGGTGGCCGGGTGCGTCGAGAACAAGTCCGAGATTCCGGTGGGCACGATGTAGAGCTGAGCGGCGGCAGGGTTGCCTTGCGCCGCATGGCTGGGGATCGCGCGGGCGGGGCCGGCTATCTTGGAAAGCGCCGAGGCGAGCGCGCGCGGATCGCCCGAGATCTCGGCCGAGGCGCGGTCGGCGCCATATTCCCGGGTGCGGCTGATCGCCATCTGCACGATCATCGCCGCGAAGGGCGCCATGAGCATCGCGGCGATGGCGGCAAAGGGGCTGACCCGGTCGTTTCCACGCCCGCCGAAGAACAGGCCGAAATTGGCGATCATCGAAATCGCGCCGGCAATCGTGGCAACCATGGTCATGATAAGGGTGTCGCGGTTGCGGACATGGCCAAGCTCGTGCGCCATGACGGCGGCGACTTCATCTTGGTTCAGCATGTCGAGCAGGCCGGTCGTCGCTGCGACGGCCGCGTTCTCGGGATTGCGGCCGGTGGCGAAGGCATTCGGGTTTGCACTGTCGACGATATAGACGCGCGGCATCGGCAGGCCGGCCCGCTGTGAGAGATCGGCTATCATCCCGTAGAACTGCGGGGCCGACCGCGCATCGACCTCGCGCGCATTGTGCATGCGCAGGACGATCTTGTCGGCGTTCCAGAATGTGAAAAGGTTCATGCCCGCCGCCGCGACAAGCGCGATCATCGCCCCGCCGCTGCCGCCGAACATGTAGCCCAGCCCCATGAACAGCGCCGTCAGCGCCGCCAGCAGCATGGCCGTTTTCAATCCGTTCACTTCACCTGTCTCCAGACATTGAAACCTTGCCGATGATCTAGGCACGGCAGGTGCGAAATCAATGTCGCGAGCCCCTTGGAAACATCGTCTTGCAACGCCGAAACATCGCGCTTGCCGGCGATCCGCACTTGCCTTGACCTCCCCTATCGCACAGTTGGCGAGCGACAGGATATCGCGAAGAGCCTGAAAGCCATGCGCAGGTTGCAAGACTGGGAGTTGAAATGACCTACAAGCACATCCTTTTCAGCCTCGAATATGGCGTAGCCCGGATCTCGCTGAACGATCCCAAGTCGATGAACGGCGTGACTGAGGACATGGGCCGCGAGATGGTCGACGCGCTCGACCGTGCCGCGCAGGATGCGCGGGCCGTGGTGATCACCGGGGAGGGCAAGGGCTTCTGTTCGGGCGCGAACCTGACGGCCGCGCAGGACATGCTGACCGACCCGATGCGCGATGTCGGCGGGCAACTCGACCGTGCCTTCAACCCCCTGATTTTGGCGATCAAGGCGATGGAGCAACCGGTCATCACCGCCATTCGGGGCCCCGCCGCAGGCTTCGGCGCGGGTCTTGCAGCGGCAGGCGACATTGTGATGATGTCGGAAAATGCCTACTTCTTCTGCGCCTTCTGCCATGTGGGCCTGGTGCCCGATGGCGGCGCCACCTACCTGCTAAGTCAGGCGGTGGGCCGGGTTCGCGCCACGCAGATGATGCTTCTGGGCGAAAAGGTCGATGCCAGGACGGCGCTGGACTGGGGGCTGGCGACCAGGGTGGTGCCCGATGAGGAACTGGACGAGGCGGCGATGAAGCTTGCGCGGCAGCTTGCCGCAGGTCCGCGCTCGCTCGGCCTCATCAAGCGGATGGCCTGGGAGGCCCTCGATTCCGGTTTGGAAAGCGCGCTTCAGGCCGAACGCGTCAACCAGCGCGCGGCAGGCCGCACCGAGGATTTCCTTGAGGGCGTCAATTCCTTCATCGAAAAGCGCAAGCCGGCCTTCAACGGCCGTTGATCGTTCCGCGCCTCAGGATGCTCCCGCCTTATCTTCGAGCGGGAGTACCGAATTGCGGATGACCAGGTCTGCCTTGAGCTCAGGTGCGCCCTCGGCCTCCATAACCGGTCCGCGAATGCGTGCGACCGCTTCCTGTGCCATGGCGGCCCAGGGAATGTGCATGGAGGTGAGCGCCGGCCAGATTTTCGCCGCGAGCGGCGTGTCGTCGAATCCGACAACCGAAATGGCATCCGGGACCATGAGGCCCGAGTGTTGGGCGGTCTGGATGACCCCGGCCGCCATTTCGTCGTTGCAGGCGATGATGGCGCTAGGGCGCGGGCTGACTTCCAGCAGCAGGCGGCCCGCCTCCATTCCGGATTCGAATGAGTTGTCGCCTGCAGCGATGAGCGCGGGGCCGCGATCGAGGTCATGGTCGGCCATCGCGTCGAGATAGCCCAGTTCGCGCTGCTGTGCGGTCAGCGAGGATTCCGGGCCGCTGACCAGGCCGATGCGCGTGTGGCCCAGCCGGATGAGCCAGGCGACCAGCCCGGACATGGCGGAGCGGTCGTCGCAGGCAAGGCCATGTTCCCCGCGCACGCGGCCGAGGCGCACGCAGCGTGTCTCGGTCTCGTCACACAGCTGGGCAAGGTCCTCGCTCTCGGACAGGGGCGGCAGCAGGACGATCCCGGTGGGGCGGTGCTGGTCGATGAAACTGCGCAGGCGGGTGAGCGGATCGCCTTCGACGGGGCGAAGAACGAGTGAGAACTCGCTGCCCTCCATGCCGCGCAGCATTCCGCGTTCGACCGCTTCGAGGATGCCGCGATCCGAGCCGTCGTGGACGAGGGCGATCAGAGGGTTGCGCCCCCGGGCCAGCGCCCGCGCCTGCGCGTTGGGCACGAAACCCGTCTCGGCGATGATTGCCTCGACCTTGGTACGGGTTTCCTCGCTCACCAGTGGCGACTGGTTGATGACGCGGCTGATCGTTTTCTTAGAAACGCCCGACAAGCGAGCGATGTCGTTGATCGTGATGCGGGAGGAGGGGATGTGCATGGCGCGAGTGTATAACCCATTGTTACCGGTTACCAAGTCGCTGGATCGCGGTTTCAACGGGGATCTGGAACGGGGCTGTTACAAGCGAAAGATTGCAGAAACCCGCCATCGCGCGTAAGGGCGCACGGTTTCTGCCATTGCATCGGACCGTGATGAAGCCTGCCTCGACGCAACGCCACTATGGAATGGACTGGCTGCGCATCGGCGCGTTCGTCCTGCTCATCTTCTACCATGTCGGCTACAATTTCACGCCTTGGGGCTATCAGACGCCCACGCGCGGCGTAGTCGGCTGGGCTGAGATTCCGCTGCTGGGCCTGAGTGCATGGCGGCTCTCTCTGCTGTTCGCGATCTCCGGCTATGCGAGCGCGGCGCTGCTTGGCAAGGACGGCAGTACCGGCGCATTTTTCCGGAGCCGACTGGCGCGACTGGGTATTCCGCTGGTCTTCGGCCTGATCGTGGTTGTGCCGCCGCAGCCCTACATGGGGCTGGTCAATTCCGGCTATGAGCACGGCTATCTCTACTACCTGCTCCACGACGCCTTCTCCTTCCGCACCGTGCGCTACGAATATGTGCCCCGGGTGATGCACTTGTGGTTCGTGGTCTACCTGCTCGCCTATACCGTTCTGTTCTGCGGTTTGCGCGCAGTGCTGCCCGAAGCGCTTCGTACGAAGATCCATGCCGCTGCCGAGAAAGCGCTGGCAGGACCCATGCTGCTGCCACTTGGGATCGTCTTCGTCTATCTGGTGCGCGAGTACCTGCCGTTCGGCTGGACCGACATGCACAGCATCCTCGTCGACCGGGCCGCGCACCTGCATTACCTGGCGATGTTCCTGTTCGGCTTCCTGCTGCGAGAGTCCGACGCCGTGAGGCAAGCGATCGCGCGGCAGTGGAAGGTCGCGGCGGTACTTGCCACGGCCGGTTTCATCTGGGCTGCAGGCAATGCCTATCTTTATCCCGGCAATATTCCGACGCCGCGCGAATGGCAGGCGCCGCTCTATTTCGCCAAGGCCGTCCAGAGCTGGAGCACGATCATCGCCCTGTTCGGGATCGCGGATCGCTTCTGGAACCGCGATGCGCGCTGGCGTGCGACATTGGCCGAGGCCGTGTTCCCGGTCTACATCGCGCACCAGACGATCATGGTCTTCGTCAGCTACTGGCTGCGCGACAAGGGGCTGACTGCCTTGCCCGAATTCTTGCTGCTGTGCAGTTCGGTCGCGCTGGGGTCCTGGATGTTCTACCTGATCGGCCGGGAAATCGGCCCGCTCCGTCCGCTTATCGGGCTCAAGCGGCAGAAGTCCGTCAAGCGGGTGCAGCCGGCCGAGCCGGCGCTCGCTTCGGTCTAGTCTGACAGGAAATCGACGATGTCCCGGGCGATTCGGCCCGGGATCTCGAAGTTCAGCATATGCCCGGCGTCGGCATGGTCGATCCGGGTTACTTGCGGACCTAGTGCCGAAATTGCATCGCCGATCAGCCTGAAATCCTCGGTGTCGAGCGCACCGGTCAACAAAAGTGTCGGCACGGCCAGAAGGCCCAGGCGATCGAGGTCGGGCAGGGCCTGGTGCTGGTTATCCTCAATCCACTGATGACCGTGGAAGGCTGCGATCGAGGCCTTTAGGGCAGAGGCGGCTGCGCCCTTGCGGGTACTTTCGAACAGCGGGTGTTGCCACCACAGCTCTCGGGCGCTGGCGATGTCACCGGAACGTGCGGCGCGCCCGATCTGCTTCCAGCGTTCGATCCAGTCTTCGGACCACGACCAGCCCACCATCAGCGGGCTTACCAGGATCAGGCGACGCACGCGGTTGGGGTGATCCAGCGCGAAGTTGAGGGCGGTGGCTCCGCCCAGCGACATTCCGCAAAGGTCGACCTGTGCAAGGCCCAGCGCATCGAGGAGAGCGAGAAGATCGTGGCCGTGGGAATAGGTCCTGCCCGCAGGCGCCGACGATTCCCCGAAACCGCGCTGGTCGTAGGCGATCAGCGCAAGCTTTGAGGGCAAGTCTTCGATCAGGCCCTGCCAGTCGCGGTGCGATGCTCCGAACCCGTGAATGAGGACGAGCGGTGTACCTTCGCCATCGCGCCTGACGCCTGCAAGCGTGGCACCGTCATCGGTCTCGACGGAAAATGACTCAAGGGGCATGGCCATCTCGTCCTCTCTCGTGCCTGTTACATCCTTTCGGCGAAACCGCCGTAGCGACCGCGGTGGAACAACATCGGGTCATCTTCGCGCACGGTTTCCATGCGCAGGATTTCGCCCATGGCGAACCAGTGGTCGCCCGCCTCGGTCACCGAATAGAGTCGGCATTCGATGGAAGCGATGGAATTGGCAATCACCGGCAGGTCATGGTCGGAGATCGCGTATTCCACGCCGACGAACTTCTCGTCGCCCTTGGCGCTGGCCGATCGGCACACGTCCTGTTGGTCGCTGGCCATGACATTGACGCAGAAGCGTCCGGCCTTTTCGATCAGGGGCCAGGAGGTCGACTTCTTGTCGGGAAAGAAGCCGACCAGTGGCGGATCGAGCGAAACCGAAGTGAACGAGCCCACCACCATGCCTGCGACCTTGTCTCCATCAAGGGACGTGACGACGCAGACGCCGGTCGGATAGCTGCCAAGGACCTTGCGGAAATCGGCCGGGTCGATCGTTGTCTCACTCACGCAATTACATCCTTCCTCGCGGCTTGTGCGGGCGCCGCACTTGATATTTTCCAATGTTCGTCTGCGTAAGGAACCGGCGGCCAGCCGTCGCGGTGCCTAGCGCACAAAGACATCGGCGCCGTCCTGCCTGTTCGCGGCTGAAGGGACAAGGGGGGAAAGACGCGTCAATGCCGGCGAGCGGCAATGTGATGCCCCCCATTGACTGAAAGGCCAAGCTCCCCATATTTAATCGCGCGATTAAGAAACTTGATCTGGCTCCACCAAAAGGGCAGGGGACGAGCCTGTGGCACATGGCCTAACGAGCTTTGGCCAGACAGCCGGCGCACGGTGTGCGCACGCGGGAACGGACTGTCGGAGGCTCGTGTGGTTACACTAGGGAAGATGCAAAATGGCTACTGCTGAAATGATCGCCGAAACGCCTGTCGCCGCCGAGGTGGCGGAACTGATTGCGCGCTCGCGCGCAGCCCAGGCGCAGATCGAAAATGCGACCCAGGAACAGGTCGACCACTGGATCCGGGGCATGGTCTATGCCGTGTGCAAGCCGGGTCTGGCCGAGGAGATCGCCCAGGAAACGGTCGATGAGACGCAGCTCGGCAACTACGAAGGCAAGTTCAAGAAGATCTTCGTGAAGACCCGCGCCACGCTGATGGATATCATCGACGACAAGTCGGTGGGCGTGATCGAGGAAGATCGCGAGCGCAACATCGTCAAGATCGCCAAGCCGGTCGGCGTGATCGGTGCGCTTTCGCCCTCGACCAATCCGGAAGCGACCCCGGTCATCAAGGCGATCAGCGCGGTCAAGGGCCGCAACTCGATCATCATATGCCCGCACCCGCGTGCCAAGCTGATCAACGCGAAGATCTGCAACCTGATGCGCGAAGCGCTGGTCAAGATGGGCGCGCCGGCGGATCTCGTGATCCCGATCGAGCAGCCTTCGGTCGAAAAGACCAACGAAGTGATGAAGCAGTGCGACCGCATCCTTGCCACCGGCGGTTCGGCCATGGTGACCGCAGCCTACAGCTCGGGCACTCCGGCGCTCGGCGTGGGCGTCGGCAATGCCGTGATCACCGTCGACGAGACGGCAGATCTCGACGATGCGGCTGAGAAGATCCTGATCTCCAAGACCCTCGACTATGCAGCCTCCTGTTCGTCGGACAACTCGGTGATCCTGCTCGATGCCATCTACGACAAGATGCTCGCCAAGCTGCAGGAGAAGGGGGGGCTCGTCCTTGACAACGAGCAGAAGGGCAAGCTGCAGAAGGCGATCTGGGAAGACGGCGAGCACATCAACGCCAAGGTCGTGGCGCAGTCGCCGCAGTTCATCGCCAATTATGCCGGCTTCGAGATCCCCGAGGCGACCAAGTTCTTCATCGTGCCCGAATCCGGCGCGGGCAAGGACCATCCCTTCTCGGGCGAGAAGATGACCGTGACCATGGCGCTCTACCGCGCCAGGGACATCGACGAGGCGATTGCGCTGACCAACGCCATCCAGGCCTACCAGGGCCAGGGCCACTCCTGCGGGATCTACTCCAGTTCGGACGAGAACATCATGAAGCTGGCCAAGGGCACGCGGACCAGCCGCGTCATGGTCAACCAGCCGCAGGCGGCATCGAACTCGGGCAACCTGTGGAACGGCATGCGCCAGACCTTCTCGCTGGGCTGCGGCTCGTGGGGCGGCAACGGCACCAACAACAACGTGACCTGGCGCGATCTCATCAATGAGACCTGGGTCTCCAAGCCCCTCGAGCAGACCAAGACAATCCCGTCGGACGAGGAACTGTTCGGCAAGGACATCATCGAGACGATCGGCTGACACTTTTGCGGCAACCGTACGGGATCGGGGCGCGTTCCCGGTCCTGTACGAACCGTCTGAGGAGCATACCGATGAGCAAGACTTCCCTGATTTGCGCTGCCGCCCTTGCCATGGCACTGGCCGCCTGTTCCCAGGAGCAGCCGGCGCCGGCGCCGAGCGAGACGGCCACGCAGGTTGCAGTCGCGGAAGAGATGAAGATTCCCGAGGTGCTGCGCGGGCGCTGGGGTCTCGTGCCTGCCGATTGCACCAGCACGGCAGGGGATGCAAAGGGCCTGATGACCGTCGGCGAGGACAACCTCAAGTTCTACGAATCGGCTGCGGAACTGGGGCCCATCAAGGAAGTCGGCGACGACAGCATCAGCGCTTCCTATCAATTCACCGGAGAGGGCCAGAGCTGGATCCGCGAAGTGGCCTTGTCGACCCCCGATGGCGGCAAGACCCTCGTTCGCGAGGATACCGGACCGGACGCCTCACCCGAACCGCTTACCTACAAGAAATGCCCATGAGGGCAGCCCGGGTGAACCGGGCCCAGATGACGATACCGAGGGGCTGACATGACTGACCAGTTTGGGTTGACTGAGGATCAGGTCGCGATCCAGGAAACCGCGCGCAAGTTCACCGCCGACATGATCACGCCCTTCGCGGCGGAGTGGGACGAAAAGCACCACTATCCTGTCGACGTGTGGAAGGCGGCCGGTGAGCTTGGCTTCGGCGGCATCTACGTGTCGGAAGAAGGCGGCGGCATCGGTCTCGGCCGCCTCGACGCGGCCCTGATCATGGAAGCCATGGCCTATGGCTGCCCGGCGACTTCGGCCTACATCTCCATCCACAACATGTGCGCATGGATGGTCGACAGCTTCGCCGACCAGCAGCTCAAGGACCGCTACCTGCCCGATCTGGTGGCGATGGAGAAGATCTCCTCTTATTGCCTGACCGAGCCCGGGTCGGGGTCCGACGCTGCGGCTTTGAAGACTTCGGCGCGCCTCGACGGCGATCACTATGTCCTCAACGGCACAAAGCAGTTCATCTCGGGCGGCGGCGTCAATGACGTCTATCTCGTCATGGCGCGCACGAGCGATCACAAGTCCCGCGGGATTTCGTGCTTCCTCGTCGAGAAGGACACGCCGGGCGTCAGTTTCGGAGCGCCCGAAAAGAAGCTGGGCTGGAACGCTTCGCCCACCGCGCAGGTGATCTTCGAGGATGCACGCATCCCGGCCGAGAACCGCGTGGGCGCTGAAGGCGATGGCTTCAAGTTCGCCATGGCCGGGCTCGACGGCGGGCGCCTGAACATCGGGGCCTGTTCGCTTGGCGGGGCGCAGCGCTGCCTCGACGAGGCGATCCAGTACGTTCAGGAGCGCAAGCAGTTCGACCAGTCAATTGGGGAGTTCCAGAATACCCAGTTCACGCTCGCACAGATGGCCGCCGATCTCGAGGCCGCCCGAGCGCTGCTCTACCTGGCGGCGGTGAAAGTCACGGCCAAGACGGCCGACAAGACGCGCTTTGCAGCCATGGCCAAGATGATCGCCAGCGATACCGGCTCTTCGGTCGTCGACCGCGCCTTGCAGCTGTTCGGCGGCTACGGTTATCTCAAGGACTATCCCATCGAGCGCTTCTGGCGCGATCTTCGCGTGCATCGCATCCTGGAAGGCACCAATGAAGTGATGCGCATGATCATCGGACGGGACCTGCTCAAGTGATGACGGACGAACTGATTATCCGGCACGATGGCGTCGCCGGTCACATATCCCTCAATCGCCCCAAGGCGATCCATGCCCTGACGCTCGACATGTGCCGGGGCATGTCCTCGGCGCTGGCCGATTGGGCGGATGACGACAATATCGGCGCGATCATGATCGATCACAGCGAGGGCAGGGGCTTCTGCTCGGGCGGCGACATCAACCTGCTGCGCAAGTCGGCCCTTAACGACGGCGGCATTTCGGGGCGACGGTTCTTCTATGAGGAATACCAGCTCAACAACCAGATCTTCAGTTACGCCAAGCCGATCGTCGCCTTCATGGATGGCATCACGATGGGCGGGGGCGTGGGCATCTCGCAGCCGGCGCGCTTCCGCGTCGCGACCGAGAACACTCGCTTCGCCATGCCCGAGACCGGCATCGGCCTGTTCCCCGACGTGGGCGGGGGCTGGTTCCTCTCGCGCCTGGAAGGGCGCATTGGCCAGTTCCTCGCGGTGACCGGCGCGCGCCTGAAGGGCGAGGACTGCCTCTGGGCTGGCCTTGCCACCCACTATCTGCCCAGCGATGCGCTGGAAGAAGCCAAGCGCCGCATCGCCGCCGGGCACGAGATCGCCAATGTGCTCAGCGCCCTCTCGGTCTCGCCGCCGGCCTCTCAGCTTGCCGCCGACGAAGCCTTCATCCGCAAGCACTTCGCCTTCGATACCCTGGAAGAGATCCTGGCCTCGCTGGAAAGCGACGACAGCGAATGGGCGGCCAAGGAACTGGCCGCGCTCAGGACCAAGAGCCCGCAGTCCTGCAAGGTCTCGCTGCGCCAGTTGGCCGAATCGCTCAAGCTTTCGACCTTCACCCAGAACATGGCGATGGAATACCGCATCGGTTCGCGGGTCCTGACGCTGCCCGATTTTGCCGAAGGCGTGCGGGCGGTGATTGTCGACAAGGACAACGAGCCTAAATGGAACCCGGCGACGCCTGCCGGTGTGACCGAAGCGATGCTGGACGCGATCTTCGCGCCGCTCCCCACTGAAGAGGAATGGAAGCCTTTATGAGCTACGAAACGATCCTGGTCGAACAGAAGGGTGCAGTCACCCTGATCACGCTGAACCGCCCGAAGGCGCTTAATGCTCTCAACTCCCAGGTCCTGTCGGAGCTGATCGATGCTTTCGCCGCATACGAAGCCGATGCCTCGCAGCTGTGCGCGGTCATCACCGGTTCGGGCGACAAGGCATTCGCAGCAGGCGCCGACATCAAGGAGATGTCCGACAAGCCGAGCGCGGAGTTCTATTCGGAGGACTTCTTCGCCGGCTGGACGGCGCAGATCGTCAAGACTACCCGCAAGCCCTGGATTGCGGCGGTCAATGGCTTCGCACTGGGCGGCGGCTGCGAACTGGCGATGATGGCAGACTTCATTATCGCGTCGGAAAACGCCAAGTTCGGCCAGCCCGAGATCAAGCTCGGCGTCGCGCCCGGCATGGGCGGATCGCAGCGCCTGACCCGCGCCGTGGGCAAGTCCAAGGCAATGGACATGTGCCTCACGGGGCGCATGATGGATGCCGCCGAAGCGGAGCGTTCGGGCCTTGTGAGCCAGGTGGTCCCCGCCGACCAGTTGCTCGACGTCGCTATGAAGTCGGCCCAGGCCATCGCCTCGATGCCGCCACTCGCCGCGATGATGAACAAGGAAATGGTCAACATCGCGTTCGAGACGACCCTCGATACCGGGCTCGTCATGGAACGCCGCATGTTCCAGGTCCTCACCGCGACCGAGGACAAGGCCGAAGGCATGGCCGCATTCGTCGAGAAGCGGCCGGGCGTCTGGAAGGGCAAGTAAGTCCGATCGGCCATTGGGAAAGAGGCGTGCGGACCAGCACTCTGGCTAGCTGTCCGCGCGGCCTTCCGGCGCTAGATGCCGGGACGTGCAGTTTTGGGAGCATGACATGAAGATCGCATTCATCGGCCTTGGCAACATGGGCGGCGGCATGGCCGCCAACCTCGTCAAGGCGGGCCACGAAGTCCACGCCTTCGACTTGTCCGAGGAGGCGCTGGCCAAGGCGGCAGAGCATGGCTGCGCGACCTATTCGGCGGTTCCCGAGGCCGTCGCCGGTGTCGATGCGGTCGTCACGATGCTTCCCAACGGCGCGATCGTGAAGGGCGTCTATACCAAGGACGTGATCGGCAAGGCCCCTGAAGGCGCACTGTTCCTCGACTGCTCGACGATCGATCTTGCCACTGCCCGCGAAGTCGCCGGCCTCGCCGAGGCGGCGGGCTACCAGATGGTCGATGCGCCGGTGTCGGGCGGTATCGCGGCGGCAAACGGCGGCACGCTCACGTTCATGGTCGGCGGCAGCGATGCAGCATTCGAGAAGGCGAAGACCGTTCTTGATCCGATGGCCAAGGCGGTGATCCATGCCGGTGCGATCGGCAGCGGGCAGGTTGCCAAGATGTGCAACAACATGCTGCTCGCGATCCACATGATCGGCACCTGCGAGGCGCTTGCCCTGGCCGAGAAGGCGGGGCTCGATCCGCAGAAGTTCTATGAGATCAGCTCGAAGTCGACGGGCTACAACTGGTCGCTCAATGACTATACCCCCGCGCCCGGCGTCGGGGCGACGAGTCCGGCCGACAACGGCTATCAGGGCGGCTTCGCTTCGGCCCTGATGCTCAAGGACCTGCGCCTTGCGATGGAAGGCGCACAGACTGCGGGGGCCAGCGTCCCCATGGGCGAGCACGCCAAGGCGATCTACGAGGCTTTCGTGGAAGCCGGAAACGGCGGCAAGGACTTCGGCGCCATTTTTACGACGCTTTGACCTGACTTATTTCGCCTGCCGCCGCTCGATTTCGAAACGCGGCAGGCGCATGCCCTTGGTGCGGCTGGTCAAGTGGAATTGCCGGCACAGTTCGCAGCGATAGGGGCGCAGTGGGAAGGGTGCCTTCTCGACCACGCGCAGCGCTTCCTCCTCGTTGGAGTAGCGGGCCTTGCGCCGGCAAATGCCCAGGCGAGTGCGCACCGCGATCAGCCCAGCAGTTTCGGGCCGAGCAGCGAGAGGATCTTCACGTCGATGGCATAGCCATCCTCGCGATAAGCGGCGATGGCCTGTTCGATGCCCGGCAGCGGCACGCGGTGGACGACGATGTCCTCGCTGTCGACGCCGCCGCCTTCACCGATCTTGACCAGATCGTGCGCGCGAAACAGCGTGAAGCTTTCGCTCACCATGCCGGGTGACGAGAAGAACTCGCCGATCTTCTCCATGCGGCCCGCACGATAGCCGGTTTCCTCCTCCAGTTCGCGGGCAGCGGCAACGGAAGGATCTTCGCCCTCGTGTTCGTCATGATCGCCGACGAGACCGGCGGGAAGTTCGATGCAACGCCGGCCGAGGGGAACGCGGTACTGGTCGACGAGGATGACGTGATCGTCTTCGTCGACGGCCAGGATCACGGCCGCATGGATGCCGCGGGCGCGTCCGACGTATTCCCAGCGGCCGCGGCGCTTGGTGGTGATGAAGCGCCCCTCCCACATGATCTCTTCGGGGGCATCGGCATCTGCAGTCATACTTCGATCAGCCTGTCGGGGATTTCGTTTATGTCGTCATCGGCGCGGGGGAAGTGCGGGGCCACGATCGCGCCGACCTTCTCGACCGCCGCGCACATGCCCTCGGCGATGCGGCCTTCGCGCACATGGGAGAGCATCGCGCTCATCGCCTCGCCCCAGACTTCGGGATCGACCTTGGTGGCGATCGCTTCGTCGGCGACGATCTCGGCGCGGTGTTCGCGCATGGAGAGATAGATCAGCACGCCGGTACGACCCATTGTGCGGCGTTCCGCGCCGATGCGGAAAGCGCGGATCGCGCGTTCATGCACCCGCGCGGTCTTCACCGGCGGGGGGATCAGCCAGAACTTGAGCGGCTGCCAGAACTGGATGAGCAGGACCGCGGCGAACTTGAGCGTCGCAATCCCGGCCGCCAGCGTGAATAGCGCGCGCGGGCTCCATTGGTGGCCCCAGTCGGCGATGAGCCGGTCGTAGAGGCCGATGTAGAAATCGGGCGCGATCGCCAGCGCCGAAAGCGCGAGCAGGGCCGCGAGCGCAGCCCATGCCAGCGCGATGTCGGTATAGCCGTCGGAGCGGTCGGCCAGGATTGTCACGATCTCGCCGGCGCTCTGCAGTTCGGCCTGCGTCACGGCGGCGCTGATCTGGACGTGGTCTTGCTCGGTAAGGTAGGTGGGTGAGGGCATTTCTATCTCCGCTACCAGCTTCCGCTCGACCCGCCGCCGCCGAAGCTGCCGCCACCGCCGGAGAAACCTCCTCCGCCGCCGAAGCCGCCACCACCGAAGCCACCGCCGCCGCCCCAGTGATCGTCGTCTCCGCCGAAGCCGCCCGGTAGCCAGATGAACGGCCCCATGCCGCTGCGCCGACGCCGTCCGAAGCCGCGCGCCTCGTTCGCCATCGGCATGACGATGACTGCCGTGACGACGATGATGAACACGATGACGCCGAGTGGAGGCCCGCCGCTGCTTTCGCGCTGCTCATCGGCCTGTGCGGCGATTTTCTGGGCTTCCTCGGGCGGAAGCGTGAGCTGCTTGATGATCGCGTCGGTGCCGGCCTCGATGCCGCCGGCCATGTCGCCGGCCTTGAACTTGGGCACGATCACCTTGTTGATGATGAGGAAGCTCATCCCGTCGGTCAGAACCGGCTCGAGCCCGTAGCCCACTTCGATGCGCAGCTTGCGTTCGTTGGGGGCAATGATGAGCAGGGCGCCGTTATCGTCGCCCTTCTGGCCGATGCCCCACTTGCGCCCGAGCTGGTAGCCATAATCGGCAATGTCGTATCCCTGCAGGCTAGGCAGGGTCACGACGACGAGTTGGCGCTGCGACTGCTTTTCCAGCGCGGCGAGCTTCTGCGTCAGCCGTGCTTCTTCGGCATCGGGAATGATCTGGGCGTCATCGACGACGCGGCCGGTCAGCTTGGGAAACTCCTGCGCCTCGCTCGCCTGTGGGACGAGCAGGGCGCTGAAGGCCAGCATGAGCGCAAGCGCGAGTGTCCGGGCGGTGAGCCGCAAGCCTATCACCGGATCACATCTTGCCTTCGAGGCTCGGGGCGACTTCGGCGCCCGGGGTTGCCGCCTGATAAGGCACCAGCGGATCCGCGCCGCGCAGCTTGGCGCCGATCATCGTCGGGAAGGTGCGGACCTCGGTGTTATAGTCCTGCACGGCCGCATTGTAGTCGCGCACGGAAATGCGGATGCGGTTTTCCTGGCCTTCCAGCTGGCTCTGCAGCATCTGGTAGTTGGTGATCGACTTGAGGTCCGGATAGGCCTCGAAGCTGGCGAGCAGCCGGCCCAGGTTCGCGCCGAGATTGGCCTGCGCCTGCTGGAACTGCTGCATCTTGGCCGGATCGTTGAGGTCGTCGGCATTGACCTGGATCGAGGTGGCCTTGGCGCGAGCCTCGACGACGCCTGTGAGGATCGCCTTCTCCTGCTCCGCGGCGCCCTTGGCGACGGCGGCGAGGTTCGGCACGAGATTCGCGCGCTCCTGGAATGCGGCCTGCACGTCGGCCCACTTGGCCTTCGCGGCCTCCTGCTTGGTCGGGACAGAGTTGAAGCCGCAGGCGGCCAGGCTCATCGCGGCAAGCGTCACGAGCGCATAGCGGCCGATGCGCGAGAGCATCCCGGCCGGGGTATTCGAAGCTGACATGGTGTTCCCTACTCCTCGCCGACCGCTGCGGAAGCGGTCATCACCGGGGGAATGTAGCGGTGCACAGTGGCGGTTCAAGGACTTGACCGGCGTAATGACCGGTTGCGATGACAGGATCCTGCGAAAACCGCACCGAGGAGGTCTGGATGTTTCAGGAATTCAAGAAATTCATCGCCAAGGGCAATGTCATGGACCTGGCGGTCGGCGTCATCATCGGCGCGGCCTTCGGTGCGATCGTCAAGTCGTTGACCGACGAGGTGATCATGCCGGTGATCGGGGCCATCTTCGGCGGTGCGGACTTCTCCAACCACTTCATCCTGCTCAGCACGCCCGACGGCTATGCGGGCGCGATGGACGATTATGCCGCGCTCAAGGAAGCCGGGGCGGCGATGATCGGTTATGGCGCCTTCGTCACTGCGGTGATCAATTTCCTGATCCTTGCCTTCATCATCTTCCTGATGGTTCGCTATGTGAACCGTCTGATGGAAGCGGTTGAAAAGAAAGAGGAAGAGGCGGCGCCTGCGCCCTCGGGTCCGAGCGAGATCGAACTGCTCACCGAAATTCGCGACGAATTGAAGAAGCGCGGCTGAATGGTGGGGAACTTCGCGTTTCCCGCAGCTTGCTCACTTCACATTCACGTTTGATCGCCTATATGGGTCATTGCCGGCTTCGGTCGGCTATGACGATAAATTGCGGCGTGCAATAGGCACAGCGGACCCGGGGGCGGTACCCGGCGGCTCCACCACCAACCTCGCCAAGGCGGCGTTGATGACGGGGCCGAACTAGGATCGACGTGTGTTGAAAAGCGGTGTTTTCGTCCGGGCTGAGTAACCCGTTCAAGGCTCAAAACTCATAAGTGCCAACGACAACGAAGCACTTGCTCTCGCCGCGTAATTCTAGGGCCTAACGGCCTGAAGTTACAAAGCTAGAACGCGGTTGGACCCACCGGTCAACAGAAGCGGATTCCAGGGGTTCGGGGTGTACCTGGCAACAGAAACACCCCACTTCATGCAGATTGGATCAGGAAATTGCCCAGGGCAGCGAGGCTCGCGCGGTCAGGCCGCCTCGCGTTGGTCTTCGGGCAGGGCGAGCGGCGGCGTAGCCTGCGCGGCTTCGCCCTCTCGCTGTGCCTTTTCGTATTTCAGGCAGTCGAGGATTTTCGCGCCGGCCATGAACACCGAACCGGTGCAGGCGAGGAACAGGAGTTTGCCGCCGAATCCGGGAAACCGGGTCAGGTATACGCTGCCGCGTTCGATCGCTCCCAGCGCAAGCGCATAGATGATCATGTACGCTTCCCAGCGTGTCTTGATCACGAAGAGGCGGGCGATTTTCCTGAACATTTCGATCCTCTTTTCTCGTTTACCTCTTAGCAACCTTTGTGCCAGTCCCCGGTTTCCGGTCCTTGCGATGGTTACCGGAATCTGAAGTGTAAGTGATTCCGACGCGATCCCCAAGGCTGGAAGCCGCCTGTCGCGCCGGGAGCCGGGCGATAGTCCCTGTTGCCAATCGCCGGCTCATGCGTCATAGGGCAGGGCATCCTTCCCCAGGACAGTCTTGGTAATCTACAATGATCGCACGGCGCATTGGTTTCGCGCGTGCGTCCAGGAAGTGTGAGGAAAGATGACGCAAAGGGTTGAACGTTCGGGCCTCCAGATCGACGCCGGATTGGCGGCTTTCGTCGAGGAGAAGGTCCTTGCGCCCATCGGGCAGGATACGGATGCGTTCTGGAGCGGCTTTGCGCAGCTGTTGGCTCGCTTTGCTCCACGCAATCGGGAACTGCTGGAAAAGCGCGACCACCTGCAGTCGCAGATCGATGCCTGGCACATGTCGCGCGCGGGCAGGCCGATCGAGCAGGGCGAATATCAGGCGTTCCTGCAGGACATCGGCTACCTCGTGCCCGAGCCGGAAGTCTTCTCGATCGGAACCCGGAACGTCGATCCCGAGATCGCGACGATGGCCGGGCCCCAGCTCGTCGTGCCCGTGCTCAACGCCCGCTTCCTGCTCAACGCCGCCAATGCGCGCTGGGGCAGCCTCTACGATGCGTTCTACGGCACCGATGCGCTCGACGCCGCGCCGGCGCAGGGCAAGGGCTACGACCCGGTTCGCGGCGCCGCCGTCATCGCCGAGGGACGCAAGTTCCTAGACAAGGCGCTGCCGCTGGCATCGGGAAGCTGGGCCGACGTCGACAGCCTGGAAGTCACCCTGGTCGATCCGGACCAGTGCGTCGGCGAGACCCGCAAGGGCTGCCTGTTCAAGTCCAACGGCCTGCACATCGAGATCGTCGTCGATCCCTCGAGCCAGGTCGGCGCGACTGACAAGGCCGGCATTTCCGACATCGTTCTCGAAGCGGCGTTGACCACCATTGTCGACCTTGAAGATTCGGTCGCGGCCGTCGACGCCGAGGACAAGCTCCTTGCCTATTCGAACTGGCTCGGCGTGATCCGCGGCGACCTGACCGACACTTTCGAGAAGGGCGGCCAGACCCTGACGCGCGAGCTGGCGGGTAACAAGGTCGTGACCGTCCCCACCGGCGAGGCGCAGGAACTTCCCGGCCGCAGCCTGCTGTTCGTGCGCAACGTCGGCCATCTGATGACCAACCCTGCGATTCTCCTGCCCGATGGCAGCGAGATCCCCGAAGGCATCATGGACGCGGTAATCACCAGCGCGATTTCGGCGCAGGACGTCAAAGGCATGACCCGCTACGGCAACAGCCGCAAGGGCAGCATCTATATCGTCAAGCCGAAGATGCACGGTCCTGAAGAGTGCTCCTTTACCAATGACTTGTTCGACGCAGTTGAGGATTTGCTCCAGCTGCCGCGCAACACCGTCAAGGTGGGCGTCATGGACGAGGAGCGCCGCACTTCGGCCAACCTCGCCGCCTGCATCCACGCGGTGAAGGACCGCATCGTCTTCATCAACACCGGCTTCCTCGACCGCACCGGCGATGAGATCCACACCTCGATGCGGGCCGGTCCGATGATCCGCAAGAGCGCCATCAAGGGCTCGACCTGGATCGCCGCCTACGAGAAGCGCAACGTCGCCATCGGCCTCAGGCACGGTCTTTCGGGCGTCGCCCAGATCGGCAAGGGCATGTGGGCTGCGCCCGACATGATGCGCGACATGATGGAGCAGAAGGTCGGCCATCCCAGGACCGGTGCGAACACCGCATGGGTCCCGTCGCCCACCGCCGCGACGCTCCATGCGATGCACTATCACGAAGTCGATGTGTTCGGCCTGCGTGAAGGTATCGCCGCAGAGGAAATCCCGGGCCTCGACCTGCTGCTGCAGATTCCGCTGGCCGATGGCGCCAACTGGTCCGAGGACGAAGTGCGCGAGGAACTGGAGAACAACGCACAAGGGTTGCTCGGCTACGTCGTGCGCTGGATCGATCAGGGCGTCGGCTGCTCCAAGGTTCCCGACATCAATGACGTGGGCCTGATGGAGGACCGCGCCACCTTGCGCATTTCCAGCCAGCACATGGCCAACTGGCTGCTTCACGGCGTGTGCACCGAGGCGCAGGTCATGGACGCGCTGAAGCGGATGGCTGAAAAGGTCGATGCCCAGAACGCCGGCGATCCGCTCTATGCACCGATGGCGGGCAACTGGGACACCAGCCTTGCCTTCAAGGCAGCCTGCGATCTCGTCTTCAAGGGTGTCGAGCAGCCCAGCGGCTATACCGAACCGCTGCTGCATGCCTGGCGCCTGAAGAAGAAATCGGCTCTGGTGACTGCCTAGATCGCCTTAGCGAAATCCTAAGCGATTCCCCCCATCCTGCCTGATGGTGCAAGATGGGGGGAGGATCATGTTCTTCCGCAAGGAACGAGTGCAGGGACGAGAGCCCGCCGCATTGATGGTGCGTGTCCGCGTCAACGATCGCGATTGCGATGCGATGGTGGGCAATGCCTCTTCGCGCGGCCTCATGGCGATGATGGCCGACCCGCCGGCCAAGGGCGGGCGGGTCAAGATCGAGATCGGCGATCATTTGCTGGCAGGCCGCGTCCGCTGGTCGCATGGCGACCGCTGCGGCATCGCACTCAAGGAAGAAATCCGGGTGCCAGACCTCGTGCAGGGCATGGCGGTTCCGGTATCGCGGATGACGGAGCGGGATGTCATCGGCATTTCTGCAGGGCCGCGCTGGAAGTCCTTCGGCAAGTCGCGCGCCGTCCGCCTGGTCTTGCTCGCAGCGCTGCTGGGCGGCAGCACCTTCGTGATCGCGCGGTTGGGCAGCGGCGAAGCGGCAAGCGACACCACCGACCTCGCACTCTCCACCCGCGACTGGGACTAGGCGGCTCTCGCCTGCCGGTTTCGATGCCCTTCCAATCGTGATCTCGGATCGAGTCCGGGATGACGGCCGACCGACAATGGCAAGTCTGGCGAGCTAAGGCGTCAATTCGCGGGCAATGGCCACGAATTCGGTCACGCTGAGAGTTTCGGCGCGGCGCTGCACATCGATCCCGAGCCTGTCCAGCGCCGCCAGTGCCCCGGGCAAGCCCTTGAGGCTCTGGCGCAGCATCTTGCGGCGCTGGCCGAAGGCCGCTTCGGTCACGCGCTCCAGCACGCGCATCGAAACACCTTCGGGAGCGGTGCCCGGCGTAACGTGGACGATGGCCGACATGACCTTGGGAGGCGGGGTGAAGGCGCTGCGGTGCACCTTCATTGCCAGCTTCGCCTTCGACCGCCACTGCGCCAGAACGGCGAGGCGGCCATAGGCGGAGGTATTGGCTTCGGCAACGATACGGCGCGCGACTTCTTCCTGGAACATCAGCGTCAGCGACTGCCACTGCGGCGGCCATTCCTCGCCGGAAAGCCAGCCGGTGAACAGCGCGGTGCCGACATTGTAAGGGAGGTTCGCAACTATGTGATAGGGGCCGTCGAACAGGCTGGCAGGGGCGATCTTCATCGCATCGCCCTCGATGACCTTGAGCTTGCCCGGGAAGGCCTGCTCGACTTCGGCCAACGCAGGAAGGCAGCGGCGGTCCATCTCGATCGCGGTGACCTGCGCCCCGGCCCGCAGAAGTGCGCGGGTCAGGCCGCCCGGGCCGGGGCCGACTTCAAGGACGTTGTGGCCTTCAAGCGCGCCGGGAATGGCAGCGATGCGGTCGAGCAGCTGCTCGTCGAACAGGAAGTTCTGGCCCAATGCCTTGGAGGCGGAGAGGCCGTGCCTGGCGATGACTTCGCGCAAGGGAGGCAGGGTGGTCATGCCGCGCGCCTCGCCGCACATTCGCCGGCCATGCGGATCGCCGCGATCATCGCACCCGCACTGGCGGTGTTGTCTCCGGCAATGGCAAAGGCCGTGCCGTGATCGGGCGAGGTGCGGATGATCGGCAGGCCGAGCGTGACGTTGACGCCCTGGTCGAAGTCGAGCGTCTTGATCGGGATCAGTGCCTGGTCGTGGTACATGCACAAGGCCACGTCATAGCCACCGCGTTCGTGTGCGGCGAAGAGCGCGTCGGCCGGGTGGGGGCCGGTTACGGCGAGCCCCTCGGCCTTGAGCGTCTCTATGGCGGGGCGGATGATCCGCTGCTCTTCGTCGCCCATGCGGCCGTCTTCCCCTGCGTGGGGATTGAGGCCGGTGATCGCCAGGCGAGGGCGGGCAAGGCCGAAATCGCGGGCCAGTGAGCTGGCCACGATCCGGGCGCGGTGTACGACCAGCTCCTGCGTCAGCAGGGCGGGAACCTGCGAGAGGGCGGTATGGACGGTAAGGGGCACCGTGCGCAGCGACGGACCGGCGAGCATCATCACCGCGTCCTCATGCGGCAGGCTGCAGGCATCGGCGAGAAATTCGGTCTGTCCGGGCTGTGTGAAACCGACTTCGGCCAGCTTCGACTTGGCGATCGGGCCGGTCACGACGCCGCCTGCCTTGCCCGAACGGGCGAGCGCGGTCGCCGCCCCCAGCGAATGGAGGGCGAGGCGCGCGCCCGCCATGTCGGGCGAGCCGAAGGTCGGCTTGCAGTCTTCATCGCCCAGAACCGGCAGGCCGAGGGCGAATGCCGCATCGGCCTGCGAAGGTTCTGCGATGCGTGACACGGGCAAGTCGATGCCGCGCGTGCGTGCAGCGGCCGCAAGCACTTCGGCTCCGCCGACGACGAAGAACGGGGCGAGGCCCGCGGTTCCGCGCCTGATCCAGGCTTCGGCGATCAGCTCGGGGCCGATGCCGGCAGGGTCGCCCAGCGATATCGCGAGCGGGGCCGCAAGGGCCATGTCAGCCGCTCCGTTGCAGGTCAGTTGTACTCGATGATCGCGTCACGCCGAAGGTCGCGCAGGTACATCTGCGCGCGCTTGTTGATGCGCTCGTCTTCCATCTGCGACATGAGCTGGTCGAAGCTTGGGCCGCTGTCGACCTGCGGATCGTCGCGGCCGCAAAGCATGAGGATTCGCACGCCGTCCTCGACCGACCCGAAGGGCGGCAGCGTTTCGCCGGGCGAAAGCTGGAGAATGGCGTTCTGAATCGGTCCGGGCAGGTCGCGGGCGCGCACCTGGTCGTTGGCGACGACCTGAGCGCCGACCCCGGCGGCGACCTTGTCGACATCGCCGCAGCCCTTGGCCGCGCTGATCGCCTTGGCAAAGGCCTCGGCCTTCGCGCCGGCCTGCGCTTCGCTGATGCCCTTGGGGAAGTCCATCGAGATCTGCTTGAGCGCGAGAACCGCGTCACGCGGGTCCGCGGTCAGGACCTGGCGCTTGTCGATCAGGTAGATGATCGAGAAACCGCCGGGCACCTCGATCGGGCCGACCAGCTGGCCGGTCTGCATCTCGCGGGCGGCAGCAGCGAGCGGGTTGGGCAGCTGGGCAAGGCGAATCCAGCCCAGGTCGCCGCCGACTGCCGCAGTCGAAGCCTGCGAGTACTGGCGGGCGTAAGCGACGAAGCTGCCGCCTTCGCGCAGCTGCTGCACGATCTGCATCGCGTTCTGGGCGACCTGGTCGTGCGATTCGGGCGTCGCTGCGAGGTAGATTTCGCCGAGCCGGTATTCTTCGGTGCCCTTCGAGGCCTTCAGCCGGTCGAGCACTTCGTTCACTTCGTCCTCGGAGATGTTGATGAACGGCGCGACGTTGCGCTGGAGCAGGCGCTGCCAGGACAGCTCGCCGCGGATCTGGCGCTTGAGCGATTCCGGCGAAGAGCCGATGCGTTTGAGATAGGCATCCATCGCATCGGTGTTCTGGTTGAAGTTCTGCGCGGCGACGCGTGCATAGGACTGGTCGATCTCGGCCTGCGCGATGTCGATATCCGAAGCCTTGGCCTCCTGGATCTGCAGGGTTTCATCGATCAGGTTGCGCAGTACCTGTAGGCGCAGGCGCTTCTTTTCCTCGTCGCTCACCTTGCCCTGGTTGGCGGCGAGAACGAGCGCGAGACGCTGGTCGACGTCGGTCCCCGTGATCACCGAGCCGTTCACCACCGCAGTCGCGCGGCGCATGTTGGGATTGTCGTTCCCGAACATCTTCACGTCATCGGGAATGACGATCTGGCCTTGCGGTGCCGACTGAGCATTGGCCGCAGAGGCGGCGAGACTTCCCGAGATGACGATGGCAGCGCCGATCGAACGGAGCGCCTGCTTGATGAACTTGCTGCGATTGATTGCTTGCACCGTAATCTCAATCCCGTTTTCGACCGGACCTAACCGGATGTGTTCCGGGGGCAGGGACAGGTGTCGCACGTGCCCGCCGCACCAGAATTTGCTCCTGCCGTGCTGCGGCTTAACCGAATATGAGCCAACCCGATAGCGGCTTTGCTCGGGCCTGCCAACGCCTGTACACCCGCAATTCAGAGGAATTCCCCGTAGTTCCGCTTAGGGACGTCTTCCCCGACGGGCAAGGGCAGGTCTGCTTCATCGAAAGCCGATGTTCTTGAGGCTGAAGCGAAGCTGGAAGGAGTTGCCCCTCCGAGCGTCGCCGGTGGCCTCGTAGTCGCGGCGCCAGGTGAAGGCGATCTGCATGCAGTCGTCCTCGTAGGCGGCGCCAAGGCGGGTACGCAGGGGCTGGAAGCCGTTGGACCCGTAGATCGGGTCTTCCGATCGATCGGTCAGGTTGACGACTGCGGAGCCGAACACCGACCAGTAGTTGGCAAAGGCGACGCGCCCCGCTGCGCGCACTTCCTCGCGATCCTGAAGATCCTCGATGTCGCTGGATATGTCGCGGTTGAGCTTGGTGTAGCCCAGTTCGAGATAAGTCTCGTTGTTGCCCACCACGGCGTCGAACTCGTTGCGGCGAACCGCGAGGCTGTCCTTGTCGACGCGAAAGCGGTGGATCACCTTGAGGAAGTTGCGGTAGCGCACTTCGGTGCGGCCGACGATGTCCGAAGTCTTGTTGGTCAGGCCGGTGCCATCGGGCAGCAGGGTCGGCTTGTTGCTCAGGCGGATCGACTGGCCGACCGTCGAACTGATCCGCCAGCGCGGCATTTCGAACTGCCAGTCGAGGCCGTAAGTGAAGCGCACGCTGTCTTCGATCCGGTCGTAGCCGGGAAAACGGTTGAGCGAGAACAGGTTGCTGTCTTCCAGCTCGATCGCTCGCGCATCTTCGTTGGGGATCGAGAGGTTCTTCACCTTCGGCGTGGCGACGAGCTGCACGCGCGGGGTGAGGACCTGCGTTCCGCCAAAGACCTTGCCGACCAGCGGCCATTTCACGTCGAGCGCGGCGGTGGCGATACCTCGGGTCTGCCAACCCGGATCGCCGCGATAGATCGCGGTGCTTGTCTTGTCGTTCTCGTCCGAGTGGTAGACGTCGCCGCGCGCGAGGCCGGTAAGCGTGACTTCCTGACCCATCGAAGTCAGCTTGCGCAGCGACCACTGCGCGCTGGCGAAGGCGCGCTGGGTGTCCTGGCCGTTGGTGCGGGTGATGCCCAGGGTGTTGATCTGGGTCTCGAACTTGCCGCCCAGAACGGGATCGTCGAAGCGCCGGCGATAATCGAGGACGGGGAAGGCGACGGGGATCTGTCCCTGGTCGCGGCTCGACTGCATGGTCTGCGTCGCATATCCCGCGAAGGAGAGATAGCTGTCCTGATCGATCCGCTCCACGTTGACGATGGAGCGCAGACGGTCGTCACGGCTGATATCGTAGCGGCGCAGGAAAGTGCGGTCGCTCGCGCGCCGGATCGAGGCTGTGACGCTCCAGTTATCGTCGAGCTGAAACCTGCCGTTGGCAAAGATGTAGCCGCGAAAGGCGCTTTCGCCCTCGGTGCCTACTGTCGTTCCGATGATAGGTATCCGGTTGCTGGACGTGGCATAACCGGTGATCTGGTAGGCGCCGCTCTCGGTAAGGGCGCGATACTCGATCGAGGCCATCGGCGCGGCCTTGGTATAGGCATAGGCCGTCGCGGTGAGGTCGCGGTTCTCGGAGATCTTCCAGTAGTACGATTCGCTGATCTCGACGCCGTTCGAGGGCGAAAGGCGGAAATCGGGGACAAGGAAGCCGGAGACGGCCTGGCCATTGGTGCTGACGGTCAGGCCAAGCAGGGGCAGCTGGACTGCGCCGAACAGTTCGAGACGCGCATCGTTGAAGCGGATGCGCTGGCGGTCCTCGGAGTAGATCACCTGCTTGGCGACGATGCGCCAGCTGGGCTTCCTGGGGCAGCCGTCGCTGCCCACGACGTCGCAGCCGGTGTAGGCGGCCTTGTTGAGAATGACGTCGCCATTGGGCAGGCGCTCACCATCTGCCGCGGCGAGCCGGCCGCCTTCGCGCATGGCAAGCAGCAGGTTCTGCATGGCACCGGTCTTGAGTTCGTCGGTCAACTCGATGCGGTCGGTATAGAGTTGGTTGCCGTCCTGATCCACGAGGCGGACATTCCCGCTCGCGACGATCTGCCCGGATTGGCGGTTCCAGGTGACCGTATCGGCGCGGACCGATTGCTGCTCGCGTCGCAACACGACATTGCCGCTGGCGGTCACCGAATCCGCGTTCTGGTCGTACTCTACCGTATCGGCCTCGAAGGCGATCGGAAGCTTTTCTTCGGTACTGGCCGGCGCCACGGCATCGGCTGCCGATGCCGCATCCTGTGCATATGCCCCTGGGGCAAGCGTGAACGTGGCGATTCCTGCGGCGAGGATGCCCAGCGAAACGGGACGCAAGCGGCGATGACTGGCTTGCTGCGGTATCTGCGCGGCGGGGAGCATCACTTGCCTATCGCATCGCCGGTGCCTAACTGCAATCCAGTGATGCGGTGAACCGCACAAGTTGTGAAACCAACGGCGCCATCGCATGAGAAAATTCAGGAGAATCCATGAATATCCAGTTCCTCGATGCGGCTACTCCCAGTGATGAACGCCTCGTGGCCCGCCTCGTCAACCAAGATGCGATGCCTGCCGATCTCGAACCGGTGCTTGCAGAGGGAGCGAAGCAGTCGCGTTTCACCGGCAAGGCCGGGCAGGTCTTCGAAGGTTTCGTGGAGCGTGACGGCAAGGTCGTGCGTGTTGTGCTGGCGGGCATTGGCGCCGCGTCGGCCAAGGATCGCCGCGCTGCCATCGAAAAGGCCGGTGCGGCCGTCGTTGCCAAGTACCTGACCAGTGGCGAGACCGCACTGGCGCTAGATGTGACCGGGGCAGGGCTTTCCGCCGAGGAAACTTCAGGCGCGCTGCTCGGCGCGGTGCTGCGTTCCTGGCGTCATGACGTCTATCGCACCAAGCTGTCCGACGAAGCGAAGCCCACTCTGGCAGCGATCTCGGTGATCGGCGCTCCCGATGGCACTGCTGCCAACTGGGACGTGGAAACCGCCGTGGCGGACGGCGTTGCCTTCACCCGCGAACTGGTGACCGAGCCTGCCAACACGATCTATCCGGAAAGCTTCGTTGCCCGCTGCGAAAAGCGCATGGCCGGCACCGGGATCAAGATCCGCGTGCTCGACGACAAGGAAATGGCCGAGCTTGGCATGGGCTCGCTGCTCGGAGTGGCGCAGGGCTCTGTTCGCCCCGCGCGCCTGCTGGTGATGGAATGGATGGGCGGCGCCAAGGGCGACAAGCCCGTTGCCTTCGTCGGCAAGGGCGTGACCTTCGATACCGGCGGTATCAGCATCAAGCCTGCGGCCGGCATGGAAGACATGAAGTGGGACATGGGCGGAGCAGGCGCGGTTGCGGGCACCATGCTCGCACTCGCGCTGCGCAAGGCCAGGGCCAATGTCGTGGGTATCTGCGGCCTTGTCGAGAACATGCCAGACGGCAATGCCCAGCGCCCCGGCGACGTGGTCACTTCGCTTTCGGGCCAGACCATCGAAGTCATCAACACCGACGCCGAAGGTCGCCTCGTGCTGTGCGATGCGCTGACCTGGGTGCAGCGTGAGTACAGCCCGGCCAGGATCGTCGATCTTGCCACGCTGACCGGCGCGATCATCCTTTCGCTGGCTCACGAATATGCAGGCCTGTTCTCCAACAACGACGAGCTTGCCGCCGAGCTGACCGCAGCCGGCGATGCCTCGGGCGACCGACTGTGGCGCATGCCGATGGGCCCCAGCTACGACAAGATGCTCGACAGCCAGATCGCCGACATGAAGAACGTCGGCCCGCGCTTCGGCGGCTCGATCACTGCGGCGCAGTTCCTCAAGCGCTTCATCGAGAACGATACGCCCTGGGCACACCTCGACATTGCCGGTACCGTCTGGACCGACAAGCCCGGCGCGACCTGGGACAAGGGTGCGACCGGCTACGGTGTGCGCCTGCTCGACCGTTTTGTTCGCGACACGCTCGAAGCCTGATAGGCAAGGGGAGGGACGCGGCCGATGCGGGTCGATTTCTACCAGCTCAGCCGCGATCCAGCCGAAGTCGCATTGCCGCTGATCGCGGGTAAGGTCGTCGGGTCGGGCGAGCGCCTCCTGGTGGTCTCCGCTGACGGCGAGCAGCGCAAGCGGATCCGGCAGGCCCTGTGGTCGGCTGGGCCCGACACGTTCCTTGCCAATGGCGAGGTTGGCGATGGACAGGAGGAACGCCAGCCGATCCTCCTGTCCGATGCGCCGCAACCGGCTAATGGGGCGAAGTTCATGGCCATCGCCGACGGGCAGTGGCGTGAAGGCAGCGAACCGTTTGCGCGCACCTTCTACCTCTTCGACGAATCGACGGTTCAGCAGGCCCGCGGCGTCTGGCGCGAACTGCGCTCTCGCGAAGGCGTGGAGCACTATTACTGGAAGCAGGAAGGCGGCCGCTGGGTCCAGGCCGGATAAAGGCGTGCTTGCGGCGCAACCGAAACCCCGCTAGGGGCGCGCGCAACTTTCCCAAATACCATACTTCGCAAGGAACCAGACATGGCGGTTACCCGCACCTTTTCGATCATCAAGCCCGATGCCACCCGTCGCAACCTGACCGGCGGCGTCACCAAGATGCTGGAAGAAGCGGGCCTGCGCGTCGTCGCTTCCAAGCGCATCCAGATGACCCAGGAACAGGCCGAGGGCTTCTACGCCGTCCACAAGGAACGCCCGTTCTTCAATGACCTCGTCTCGTTCATGATCTCGGGCCCGGTCGTGGTCCAGGTCCTCGAGGGTGAAGATGCCGTGAAGCGCAACCGCGACGTCATGGGCGCCACCAACCCGGCCGATGCCGCCGAAGGCACCATCCGCAAGACCTACGCCGAATCGATCGAAGCCAACTCGGTCCACGGTTCGGATTCGGATGAGAACGCCGCGATCGAGATCGCCTACTTCTTCAAGCCGGAAGAGATCGTCGGCTGATCGACGGTTAATTCTTCGCAAGATGGATGAAGGCCGCCCGATTGGGCGGCCTTTTTCTTTGCGGCAGGCTTTATCGTTCGGTTAATCAATAGTTAGCTAATTGAATCCGAATTGCAGGAGGTTTGCTTTGATCGGCAGGACATTCATCATTGTAGCCGGCGCATCGTTCATCGCAGCAGTGATCACCTCGGGCGCCGCGCAGATCAGCGCGGGCACAGCGCCGGTGCAATTGCTTCAACTTGTTGCCATGCGTTAGGCTCATGCCGAGCCGCAAAAGGCGGTTATTGCGCGCTCTGCTCGACCGTCACGAGGCGCGCGAGGCAGCGTGAGTAGAGCTGGTGCTCGGCGATCAGGACGCGGGCGGCCAGACTGTCGGGCGTATCCCCGGGAATGATCGCAACCGGGGTCTGGCCCAGGATCGGGCCGTCGTCGAGTTCGGCGGTGACGAGGTGCACGGTAACGCCGCCATGCGAATCGCCCGCCTCGATGGCGCGCTCATGGGTGTGCAGCCCGGTGTACTTGGGCAGCAGGGACGGGTGGATGTTGACCATGCGGCCCTCCCACCCCGCGACGAATTCCGGGGTGAGGATGCGCATGTAGCCGGCCAGGGCGACCCACTGCGCACCCGATTCGCGGATCGCGGCGTCCATTGCCTTGTCATGTTCCGCGCGCGCCATGCCCTTGTGCGAAAGGGCGAAGGTGGGCACGCCTTCTGCTTCGGCGAGGACGAGGCCCTTGGCTGCCGGGTCGTTGGAGGCGACCAGGACGATCTCGAAAGGACAGTCCTCGGCCCGGCTCGCGTAAAGCAGGGCGGCCATGTTGGTGCCGCTGCCGGAAATGAGGACGGCAACCTTTTCGCGGTTCATTCGAAACTTCCGTTCGCGTCAGGCCGGAGGGATACCAGCATCCTTGGTCTCAAGCGAAGTGAGTCGCTTCCCAGTTCTCGCGAGCGGACCAGACTTCGGCCTTGCCCTGCACGGTGCAACCCTTCTCGCCCGGCTCGATCGCGCCGATGACGTGAACGGTTTCGCCCGCCGCTTCGAGTTCGGCCTGCAGCGCGCCCGCGTCGTCGGCGGCCACTGCAAGGACCATGCCGATGCCGCAGTTGAAGGTGCGGGCCATCTCGCTGGGCTCGATGTTGCCCTGGGCCTGGAGGAACGCCATCAGGCGCGGCTGCAGCCATGCGCCTGCGTCGATGCGCGCATGCAGGCCCTTGGGCAGGACACGCGGGATATTTTCCAGCAGGCCGCCGCCGGTAATGTGGGCGAGAGCGTGGATGCGGCCCGAGCGGATGAAGGGCAGCAGGCTCTTCACATAGATGCGCGTCGGCGCGATCAGCGCGTCGATCAGCAGGGTTTCCGCATCGAACAGGGCCGGGCGGTCGAGCTTCCAGCCCTTGTCCTCGGCAAGGCGGCGGACCAGAGAATAGCCGTTCGAGTGCACGCCCGAGGACGCGAGGCCAAGCAGGACGTCGCCGCTGGCCACCTTGTCGCCGGTCAGCTGCTCGCCGCGCTCGACGGCGCCGACGCAGAAGCCGGCAAGGTCGTAGTCGCCAGCGGCATACATGCCGGGCATTTCGGCCGTTTCGCCGCCGATGAGGGCGCAGCCCGACATCTTGCAGCCTTCGGCAATGCCGGCAACGACGCGTTCGGCGACGCCGTTCTCGAGTTTTCCGGTAGCGAAGTAGTCGAGGAAGAAGAGGGGCTCCGCGCCCTGCACGATAAGGTCGTTCACGCACATGGCGACAAGGTCGATGCCGATGTGGTCGTGACGGTCGTGATCGATGGCGAGCTTGACCTTGGTGCCCACGCCATCGTTCGCCGCGACAAGGAGCGGGTCCTTGTAACCGGCCGCGCGTGGATCGAAGAACCCTCCGAACCCTCCGAGGTCGGCGTCCGCGCCGGGACGGGCGGTCGCTTTGGCCAGCGGGGCGATGGCTTTGACAAGGGCGTTGCCGGCCGCGATCGAAACGCCGGCCTGCTCATAGCTATAGCTCTTCGAGGAGTTATCTTCGGACATTGCGCGCGCATAGTGCGCAATCGGTTTCGAGTCACGCCCGACCCGCAAAAATGACGCACAAAAAACGCCGGGGATGCCCAAGTTCGGGCGCAGTCGCTTTCCTGCTTGGATTTCGCTCGCCGTTTGGGCAAAAGGCCCGGGTTTTGACAATGGCCACGACAATCTCCCACAAATTCCGGCGGCTCGCCCGCACCGGTTCGCTCAACGGCGCCGCTGGGCGCAAGGGCCTGATCCTCGGCGGCGTAGCCGCGGCGGCGCTCGCCTTTGCCGGCGGTTCCGCGCTGATCGCGCAGATCGATGGTGACCGGGGCATTGCCCCGCTCGTCAATTCCGAGGATATCCAGGTCAACGGCATCAAGGTCGACGTGTCGGACAAGACTGGCGCCGATGCCCGTCTAAAGGCATGGAAGGAGGCGGAAAAGGAAGCCTGGAAGAAGCTGGGCGGTCCTGACATGCCGGTCGAATCGATCGATGCCATGGTCTCGTCCGTGGTGATCGAGCACGAACAGATCGGTCCGCACCGCTATATCGCCTCGCTGGGCGTCATCTTCGACAAGGCCAAGGCGGGCCAGTTCGTCGGCGGAGACGGTGCGACGGTCCGTTCGGCGCCGCTGCTGGTCATTCCCGTGCTCTACTCGGGCGGTGTGCGTCAGGTCTTCGAGGTGCGCGGACCGTGGCAGCGCGCCTGGGCCGAGTTCCAGGCCGCGCAAAGTACCATCGATTATGTACGCCCCGCCGGTGCGGGCGGCGAATCGCTGATTCTCACGGCGGGACAGCCGGGCCGGCGCAGCCGCCTGTGGTGGCGAAACGTGCTCAACCAGTTCGATGCGGCTGACGTGATCGTGCCGGTGGCCCGGCTCGAGCGCCAGTGGCCGGGCGGCCCGGTGAAGGGTACGTTCACGGCGCGCTACGGCCCGGACAACAAGTTCCTCTCCAGCTTTGAAATGACGGCCGCAAGCGAAGAGCAGTTGCCTGAAATGCTCGACAAGGCAGTGCAGCGCATCGATGGCATCTACCGCGGTGCGCTCGATCAGGGGCTGCTGCAGCCCGACCCGACGATCACCGCCGGTCGCCTCACGCTGGACCGCGCTTTCGCCGAATTGCGCGACAAGCTGATGCCCCAAGGCGCGCCGCCGCCAGAACTTCTCACGCCTCAGCCGATCCCGGGCGCCGCGTCCGAAAGCGTCGCTGCCGGTCAGGTCGAGACGGTGACCGTACAGTTCGCAACGCCCGATGCGGGAGCGGTCGACGCGGCGCTGGCTGCCGTTCGCGGCGTGCCGGGCGTGAGCGGGGCCGCTACGGTGAGCCTTGCCATCGGCGGAACCTCGGTCATGCGGGTCTCCGCAACGGGCGGGGCGGAACGCCTTGCCGCGGCGCTGAAGGCGCAGGGCTGGAATGTTTCTGTCAGCGGTTCCACGCTGAGGATCAGCCGCTAGGACCGGGCCTTGGGCATGAGGCAGATTGCATTACCGCTTTCATCCAATCGGGACAGGCCCCCGCGCATCGTCGTGGGCAATGCCAATGCGTCCGTGATCGACGCGATGTCGGAACCGGGCAACTGGCCATTCCATACCGCGATCCTCACCGGACCGCCGCGCTCGGGCAAGTCGCTGCTTGCCAGCTGGTTTGCCGATTCGGGCGTGGGCGATGTCGTCGACGATGCCGACACGGTCGACGAGGACGCGCTGTTCCACCGCTGGAACCGTGCGCAGGAGAGCGGACGGCCCCTGCTCATCGTCAGCAACCGACCGCGCGGCAATGGCGAAGGAGCCTGGAAAGTCAGCCTGCCGGACCTCAATTCGCGATTGGGAGCCGCACTTGACCTCGAAATCGACGTGCCGGACGACGAGATGCTGGCCGCCTTGATGGAAGTCCACGCCGAGATGCGCGGCCTCGTTCTTGACCATTCCGCAACCGATTATCTTGTACCACGGTGCGAGCGTAGCCATCTGGGGGTCGAACGGCTGCTCGAAGCGATCGATCGGCTCAGTTTGGAACGCAAGCAGGCCCCCACACTGGCCATCTGGCGCGAAGCCTTGATCGAGACTAAAGGCGGTGCTCCGGAAGGCCTCGGGAACTAGGTCTGCTCTACGATGCTTGCCTTGCAGGCGAATTGATGGGAGATTCGGGCAATGCTCGGTAATCTTGTCCGATATCTGGATTCTGTCGTGGCGCGCGATCCTGCGCCTCGTTCGCGTTGGGAAGTGCTGCTCTATCCCGGCGTGTGGGCGCTGTTCTGGCACAAGATCGCGCATCGCCTGTTCAATGCGCGCCTGTTCTTCCTCGCGCGCGCAGTCAATCACCTCTCCCGGTTCATGACCGCGATCGACATCCACCCGGGCGCAACCATCGGCAAGAACTTCTTCATCGACCACGGTTTCACCGTGATCGGCGAGACGGCCGAGATCGGTGACAACGTCACCATCTACCAGTGCGTCACGCTTGGCGGTTCCAACCCGACGAACGGCAAGGGCGGCAAGCGCCATCCCACGCTGGAGGACAATGTCATCGTCGGCTCCGGGGCCCAGATCATCGGCCCGGTGACCATCGGCAAGCGCGCCCGCATCGGCGCCAGCGCCGTCGTGACCGAGAGCGTGCCCGATGGCGCGACCATGATCGGCGTCAAGGCGCGCTCGACCCTTGTCGCCGCAGAGACTTACGCTAAGGACTTCATGCCTTACGGCACGCCCTGCAAGGAACCGTGCGAACCGGCGCCCAACCAGCGCGTCGACCAGCTCGAAGAGCAGATCGATGCCCTGCGTGCGCAAGTCGAGGCGCTCATGGCCGAACGTGAAGAGGCGCGCAAGTCCACCGAACCGGCATGCAAGGGCGTTTGAGCTGAATGTCGGTTGGGCCGGCCGGACTGAATTCCCATCACGGCAGTGTCGTTGCATTCCCCGGGCGCAAGCCTCTGCAGGTGGGGTTTGAGCGCGACGAGCTGATGCGCATTCTGGATCTTTACGGGCGCATGGTCGCGGCCGGACTGTGGCGCGACTACGCCATGGACTTCGGCAAGGACGCCGCGAATTTCAGCGCCTTTCGCCGCGCTGCAGAACGCCCGCAGGCGCGGGTGGAGAAGCGCCCGGCACTGCGCGGAAAGCAGGGCATGTGGACATTGTTCGGCGAGGCCGGGCAAGTGCTCAAGCGCGGGCATGAACTGGCCGGCATTCTCAGCCCCCTCGAACGCAAGCTCCTCAAGGTCGTCGAGGATTGAGGGCAGGGGGCTGTTTTGCTCCCGTTCTCAGCCGCGCTTGCCTGACAGCATCGCCATCGCGTGATGCGACTGCTCCATGCCGTTGTCGAAGACACGGTCGCCGCGCCGGTCGCGGATACGTTCCCAGGCCGCTGCGAATCCTTCGACGGTCCGCTCTGCCTCGGGCAGCAGGACGCCGTCGTTCATGGTGATGAAGGCGCCCTGGTAGACGCCGCCACCCGCACCCACGATGGCATCGCTTGGCGCATCCTTCGATACGAGGAAGAGGGCGGCGGGCACCACGGCTTCCGGAACGAAAGCATTATAGGCTTCATCGGGAAAGATGTCGGCGGTCATGCGCGTGCCCGCCGTCGGGGCGATGGAGTTGACGCGGATGTCGTACTTGGCGCCTTCCATGCGCAAGGTACGGGCGAGGCCGAGAACGCCGGCCTTGGCTGCGCCGTAGTTGGCTTGGCCGAAGTTGCCGCCAAGACCGGAGGACGAAGTCGTCATCAGAACGCGGCCGTAGCGCTGCTCGCGCATGGTTTCCCAAACCGCCTTGGTCGCAAAGGCGCTGCCCAGCAGGTGGACGCGCACGACCAGCTCGAAATCGGCCGGGTCCATCTTGGCGAATGTGCGGTCGCGCAGGATGCCGGCATTGTTGATCAGGACATGGACGCCGCCCCATGCTTCCCTGGTGCGCGCGACCATCGCTTCCATCTGGGCGAAGTCCGAAACGTCGCCGCCGTCGGCCATGGCCTCGCCGCCAGCTACGCGAATTTCCTCGACCACCGCCAGTGCGGCGTCGGAGTGGCCGCGCCCGTCGCGCTCGCCGCCGAGGTCGTTGACCACGACTTTCGCGCCGCGCCGCGCCAGTTCGAGGGCATAGGCGCGTCCCAGTCCATTGCCCGCACCGGTCACGATTGCGACCTGTCCTTCGAACGAAATGGGCATATTCTTGGCACTCCGGCTTGGCGCTTGAGGGGGCTTGCCGCGAGATGGCAGGTTGCGCGGCGCGGTTCAATTGCAAAGCTTGCCCACGAAGCGCGTGCTGCCGCTTGCTCCCGCGCGTTCTCGGGGCCATAGGCGGTCCGAACGAATCCGGCGATTCCGCGCGAAGCGGGATTGCATTTGACCAGACCGCCCAAGCGAAAGGCCCCCGCGATGAAAGTCCGCGTCCACGTCAGCCTCAAGCCCGGTGTCCTCGATCCGCAGGGTCGGGCGATTCATCACTCGCTCGAAGGCCTCGGCTTCTCGGGAGTGAACGACGTCCGCGCCGGCCGCCTGATCGAGCTCGACGTTGCCGACAACGTCAGCGACGAAGCGCTCGACGACATGTGCCGCAAGCTCCTCGCCAACATGGTGATCGAGAACTACCGTATCGAGAAGGTCGCCGCATGAGCTTCCGCTCCGCCGTCATCACCTTTCCCGGCTCCAATTGCGACCGCGACATGGCGGACGCGCTGGAGAAGGTTTCGGGCACCGCGCCGCATCGCGTCTGGCACGGTGACGCCGACCTGCCCGAGGGACTGGACTTCATCGCCTTGCCGGGCGGCTTTTCCTATGGCGACTACTTGCGCTGCGGTGCGATTGCCTCGCGCTCGCCGGTGATGCGCGCCGTCATCGAGGCTGCCGGTCGCGGCGTTCCGGTGCTCGGCGTCTGCAACGGTTTCCAGGTCCTGACCGAAAGCGGGCTGCTGCCCGGTGCGCTGCTGCGCAACTCGGTGATCCGCTTCGTCTGCCGCGACGTTCGCCTCAAGGTCGAAAACGCGCAGTCGCTGTTCACCAGCGGCTATGAAGCGGGACAGGAAATCCTCATTCCGGTCGCCCACCACGACGGCAACTACTTCGCCGACGAAGCGACGCTCGACCGTCTCGAGGGCGAGGGCCGCGTGGCCTTCCGCTATGCCGAGGACGTCAACGGTTCGGCCCGGCAGATCGCCGGCGTGCTCAACGATGCCGGCAACGTGCTGGGCATGATGCCGCACCCCGAACGTGCCATCGAGGCTACCCACGGTGGCACGGATGGTCGCGCATTGTTCGAAAGCGCTATCAGGGGCTTGGTCGGCGCCTGATCGCCAGGCAGGCCGGCGTCCCGGGCGTGGCCCGGGGCAGTCGGCCTGGTCCCCTTAAATTCGTAAGTGGTGCACAATTGCCGACAAGGCCCGCGCATTATCGCGCGGAATCTTCAGCCGTGCGCGGTGATCCGCTCAGGCCGCGCTCTGTCGCGAATTGGCCGGATTGCGGAATAGCGCAATTGCATCTTCGGGGGCCATGGGGCGACCGAAGAAATAGCCCTGGATCTTGCGGCAGCCGAGCTGCCGGATCATGTCGACCTCATTCTGGGTCTCGGCACCTTCGGCGGTTGTCGACATGCCGAGGCTGTCCGCCATGGCGACGACGGCGCGGATGATCGCCAGGCTCTCGGGATTGCCCGTGGCGGCGCCCTGCACGAACATGCGGTCGACCTTGATCGTGGAGAAGCGCAGCTTGCGCAGGTAACCCAGCGAGGAATAGCCGGTCCCGAAGTCATCGAGCGCGATGCCGCAGCCCAGCGCCATGACTTCCTCCAGCGCGGCATTGGCCATGGTCGTGTCGCGCAGGAAGATGCTCTCGGTCACCTCGATCTCGAGCCGGTTCGGGCTGAGCCCGCTGTGCTGGAGCGCACCGACCACGCTGGCCACGAAGTTCTGGTCGAGGAGCTGTTCGCCCGAAACATTCACCGCAACGCGGATGTGTTCGGGCCAGTTCATCGCTTCCTTGCAGGCCTCCCGGAGCACCCATTCCCCGATCGGCACGATCAGGCGGGTATCCTCCGCCAGCGGGATGAACTTTGCCGGGCTGACGCTGCCGTGATCCTTGCTTTCCCAGCGCAGCAGCGCTTCGAAGCTGACGACGCCCTCGGTGTCTGCCGCGACGACGGGCTGGTACACGACCTTGAATTCGTCACGTTCGAGGGCGCGGCGCAGGGAGAATTCCAGCTTGCGCCGCTCCTCGGCATGGGCGTGAAGGGCCGGTTCGTAAGTGAAGTGCTCGTTACCCCCGGTATCCTTGGCGCGGTAGAGCGCCAGGTCGGCATTGCGCATGAGGGTCTCGACAGTCGAGCCGTCGCGCGGGCCGATCGCAGAGCCGACCGAGGCGCCGACGTAGAGAGTGTGGTGATCGACTTCGTAGGGCTGTGAGAGGCGCTTGATGACGCGTTCGGCGACACGGTCGATATGGGCAAGGTCCGAAGCGTCGCGGATGACGATGGCGAACTCGTCGCCGCCAAGGCGGCCGCACAGTTCGTTGTCGGTCATCTGCTCCTTGAGTCGCTCCGATACCCGGGCCAGCAACTGGTCGCCGACGAGATGGCCCAGCGAATCGTTGACCGCCTTGAAGCGATCGAGGTCGATCATCAGGAAGGCGCAGCGCGTGCGCCACTTGTCCGCGTAGTCCAGCGCGTCGCCCAGCGCTTCGGTGAGCATCATGCGGTTGGGCAGGCCGGTGAGCGTGTCGTAACGCGCGAGCCAGGCAATCTTGTCGGAATTCTCGCGCGCTTCGGTGACGTCGGAGCCGACGCCGCGGAAGCCGTCGAAATTGCCCTTTTCGTCGAGCTTGGGCGTGCCGGAAAGCTCCCACCAGCGCGGTTGGCCGTGGATCGTCACGCGCACCAGCAGGTTGTTGAAGTTCTCGCGCCGCTTGATGCGCTCGGCAAGGTCGTGGAGGCTGGTCGAGAACTGGCCGCTTTCCCACGCCGATCCGGCGATGAGCTGGATCAGGGGCTGCCCCTCGATCTCCTTGGCATCCATGCCCAGGGCAAAGGCGAAGCGCGGGGAGACCGACCGCACGCGGCGTGCGGTATCGATCTGCCAGAGCCAGTCTGCCTCGCCTTCCTCGAACTCGCGCAGCAGCATCGAGACGACTTCGTCCTTCTCGACAATGCCGGCTTCGGCGATCTTGGTAGTGACGTGGCGCCGCGCGCTTTCGATGGCGGCGGCAATCACGATCCCCGAGAAGGCGATGCTGACCGCGGCCATGTCGAACATGCCGCGGCTCAGGAAGAACACGATGGCGGTAGCGCCGGTGATTCCGGTGAACAGCAAGGTTCCCAGCGGTACAGCGGGCAGCAGCACGGCCGATGCGGTCATCAGCATGGCCAGCACGATCCACAGCTTTACTTGCGTCTGCGCGTCGACGAAGAATCCGAGGCCGCCGATCGGGACGGACCAGGCCAGGCCGTTGAGAATGGAGCTGATCATCTGCGCGTGGACTTCGTCGCGCGAGATGCGGCGCTTGTCCGCGTCGATCAGCGTGCGGTCTATGCGGACCCCTCGCCAGAGCGTGACGCAGGCCACTGCGATCCAGACCGCGACAGCTGCCATCGGCACTTGCCCGAAGACGAGCGCCGCGGTTGCGAGCATGGCGGAGATCTGCGTCGTGACCCGCGCGAAAGTGGAGTGGCCGAGGCAGGAATACTGTATTCCCCGCAGCCGACTCCAATCGCCGTCGTCCGGATCCGATAGCCCGAGCACCGCCAATACTGGCAGTTCCCGTGGCATGGCGCAGTAGGTGGACGTGTGCGTGTTCACTCCCCTGGAATAACCGACCAAGTGTTATTACAGGGTAAAAGTCGTACGATCAGTCGCCAGGGCCTGAATTATTTCCACGAACGGCCGTTATTCGACGGTTACGCTCTTGGCGAGATTGCGGGGCTGGTCGACGTCGGTGCCCTTTACGCAGGCGACGTGGTACGCGAGCAACTGGACCGGCACAGCATAGACCAGCGGCGCGATCAGCGGGTGGACCTTGGGCATCTCTATCGTCGCGATGCAGCCTTCGCCGGCTTCCTCGATGCCCTCCCTGTCGGAAATCAGCACGACCTTGCCGCCTCGGGCGCGCACTTCCTGCATGTTGCTGACGGTCTTTTCGAAGAGCGGCCCGGAAGGGGCGAGGACAATGACCGGGACGGCATCGTCGATCAGCGCGATCGGACCGTGCTTCATCTCGCCCGAGGCATAGCCTTCGGCATGGATGTAGCTGATTTCCTTGAGTTTGAGCGCCCCTTCGAGGGCAAGCGGGAAGTCCGGTCCGCGCCCCAGGTAAAGCACGTCGCGCGCCGGGGCGATGAGGTGTGCCATCTCGGCGATTTCCTCGTCATGGGCCAGCGCGGCGTTGAGGCAGGCAGGCGTTTCGACGAGATGATTGACGACTTCCATCTCCTCCTCGCGTGCCATGCGCCCGCGCTTGACCGCAAGATGTGCGGCGAGGGCGGCGAGCACGGCAAGCTGGCAGGTGAAGGCCTTGGTCGAGGCGACGCCGATTTCCGGACCGGCATGGGTGGGCAGAAGCAGGTCGGCCTCGCGCGCCATCGTGCTGGTCGGCACGTTGACGACGACCGCGATCTTCTGGCCCGCCTCCTTGCAGTGGCGCAGCGCGGCGAGCGTATCGGCGGTTTCGCCGGACTGCGAAATGAACAGGGCCAGCCCGCCCGGCTCCAGCACCGGTTCGCGGTAGCGGAACTCGCTGGCGACATCGATGTCCACCGGCAGGCGCGCGAAATGCTCTATCCAGTACTTCGCGACCATGCCGGCGTAATAGCTGGTGCCGCAGGCGACGATGGTGATGCGGTTGACGCTGGTGACGTCGAAATCGATCTGGGGCAAGGCGACGGAGTGGTCGATCTGGCGGATATAGCTGCGCAGGGTCTGGGCAACGACGGTCGGCTGCTCGAAGATCTCCTTCTGCATGAAGTGGCGGTAGTTGCCCTTCTCGATCGCCACGGCCGAAGCGCCGGAGGTTACGATCTCGCGCTCCACCGCATGGCCTTCGACGTCGTAGATCTGTGCGCCCTCGCGGGTGATGACGACCCAGTCGCCCTCTTCGAGGTAGGAAATGCGCTGGGTGAGCGGGGCCAGCGCCAGCGCGTCGGAGCCCAGGTAGGTCTCACCCTCGCCATAGCCAACGACGAGGGGCGAGCCGAGGCGGGCGCCGATCAGCATGTCGGGGAAGCGGCGGAAGGCGATGGCAAGCGCAAAGGCGCCGCGCAGCTGCGGAAGGGCTGCCCTGACCGCTTCCTGCGGCGACCGGCCGGCCTCGACCAGTTCGGAGACGAGGTGCGCGACCACTTCGGTATCGGTCTGGCTCTCGAACTTGCGTCCGCGCGCGACGAGCGCTTCGCGCAAGGGCCGGAAGTTCTCGATGATGCCGTTGTGGACGAGCGCCAGTTCCCCGGTCGCATGGGGATGGGCATTGACCGTGGTCGGCGCGCCGTGGGTGGCCCAGCGGGTGTGGGCAATGCCGACGAGGCCCGGCGCAGGATCGACGGCCAGTTCCTTGACGAGATTGAGAAGCTTGCCCTCAGCCCTGCGGCGGATCAACTGGCCATCGTGAACGGTGCAGACACCTGCACTGTCATAGCCGCGGTATTCCATGCGCCTGAGGCCGTCCACCAGGCGCTCTGCAACCTCTTCCTTGCCGACGATACCGATGATTCCACACATGTGCCGCGCTTGCCGCCTTGTTCCGGATGAATGTTGTTGTCGCTGGACCCAGCCTTGCTGGTCCTGCAGATGGCGCTCCGTCCTGCAATGGACAAGCTTGAAAATCGGTTTAGCCGCCGACCTTCGCAAGCGAGCGGTGGAAAGTTCGCTCAGTCGCCGTCGAGCAGGTCGCCAAGGCCGCCCAGGATTGACCCTTCACCCCGGTTCTGTCCCCCGCGCGAACCGGCAGCCGCCAGCATCCGACCGGCGAGGCGCGAGAAAGGCAGGGACTGGACCCAGACCTTGCCGGGGCCGCGCAGGCGCGCAAAGAACACGCCTTCGCCGCCGAAGATCATCGACTTGACCGAGCCGGCGCGGATCACGTCGAAGTCGATGCCCGAAGTGAATGCGGCCACGCAGCCGGTGTCGATGTGAAGTTCTTCGCCCGCGGCCAGCTCGCGCTCGATCACCGTGCCGCCCATCTGCACGAAGACCCAGCCATCGCCTTCCAGCTTCTGCATGATGAAGCCTTCGCCGCCGAACAGGCCGGTCATGATCCGCTGCTGGAAGTGGACGCCGATGGAGACGCCGCGAGCCGCGGCGAGGAAGGCGTCCTTCTGGCAGATCAGGCGCCCGCCGACGTCGTCCAGCTTGATCGGGAGAATGGCGCCGGGCACGGGAGCGGCGAAGGCGACGCGCGCCTTGCCTTTGCCGTGATGGGTGAAGACGGTCGTGAACAGGCTTTCGCCGGTAACGAGGCGCTTGCCTGCGCCGAGCAGCTTGCCCATGAAGCCGCTGCCTTCGCCGCCCGAACCGTCTCCGAACACGGTCGACATCTCGATAGGGGCATCCTTCCAGACCATCGCACCCGCTTCGGCCACGGCGCTTTCGCCGGGATCCAGCTCGATCTCGACGAACTGGAGTTCCTGGCCCTTGATCTCGAAGTCGACGTCGTCGGAAATCGAAGAACTGCGCGAATGGCTCCAGGGACTGCCGGACATGATGCCTCCTTTTGGGGTGAATTGCTGGAACCCGGGTTTGGGGTGAGCGATTATCCTTGTCAAACCGCGTTCATCGGATACGCTTTGCAGTTCGTCGACCACTAACAAGGTGCGCGGCATTTCAGCGGATTCGTCGACCTCCAAAAGGTGCGCGGCGCATTTGGGTGAGGATGAAAGCATGAACCACTGGAAGGCCTTAATTCCCGGAATGTGCATGGCCATGGCGGTCGGTGCGGCTGCAGGGTCGTTCCCGGCGCGTGCCGAATCGGTTTCGCCGGGCCATCTGGGCGAAGTCAGCCAGTTGGTGGTTGCGCCCAATGTCATGGACAAGCAGCGCACTTCGGCAGGCTTCGGCTTCATACGCGCGGGCAAGCTGAAGAAGGCGATTGCAGAATTCGACGCAGTGATTTCTGCGGCGGACCGCAGGCACCTGGGCGATCCGCGTCCGCGCTTCTGCGCGCGCGATGAACGCGATGCCTCGAAGATCACGACCGCGACCGGTGCTTCGGGTACAAGCCCCGTGCTGATCGATGCTGCGGTGTGCGATGCGCACTTCGGCAAGGGCTATGCCCTGATCGACATGGGGCGCGGCGATCTGGCCGAAGCGGAACTGCGCCGCGCGACCGAACTGGCGCCCTTCGATGCGCATTACGCCAACGAATATGCCGAACTCTACAAGTCGCGCCGCGACTGGAAGACTTCGCTCGAACTGTTCCTGCGCGCCTGGGACGTGACCGACAAGAACCCGGCTGGGCCTGACGCCGACCTTGCCGCGCGGGCGCTGCGGGGGATCGGCTACAACCAGATGATGCTCGGCAACCTCGAAGCGGCCGAGAATTCGTTCAGGCAGTCGCTGGAATTCGAGCCTGGGAACAAGGCCGCCAGCATCGAACTGGGACATATCGCCCGGCAGAAGGCAATCGGTTCGTAATTCAGCTCCGGAGGCCGGGCGGAACTACTTTTTCTGCTCGGCCTTCTTCTTCTTCATCGTATCGTGAAAGCGGTCTGCCCAGCCGGGCTTGACCAGCTGTTCCCCGCGCACGAGGCGCAGTTCGCCCGGGGCGACGTTGCGCGTGACTGCGCTGCCGGCCGCGACGATCGCATCCGCGCCGATCTGGAGCGGGGCGACCAGGGCGCTGTTCGAGCCGATGAAGGCGCGCTCGCCGATCACCGTCTTGTGCTTGAAGTAGCCGTCGTAGTTGCAGGTGATCGTGCCCGCGCCGATGTTTGCTCCCGCGCCGATCTCTGCATCGCCCAGGTAGCTGAGGTGGTTGGCCTTGGCGCCTTCGCCCAGCACCGCCTTCTTGATCTCGACGAAGTTGCCGACCTTGGAGCCGGACTTGAGCACCGCACCGGGGCGCAGGCGGGCGTAGGGGCCGATCTCGACCCCGCTTTCCAGCGTTGCGCCTTCAAGGTGCGAGAAGGCGCGAATGGTGACATCGTCGGCGACCGTCACGCCAGGGCCGAAGACCACATTGGGCTCGATCGTGACGTCGCGGCCAAGCTGCGTATCCCATGCGAAGAACACCGTTTCCGGCGCGGCAAGCGTCACGCCATCGGCCATGGCGTCCTTGCGGCGACGGGCCTGCCAGCGTGCTTCGGCCTCGGCCAGTTCGCCGCGGCTGTTGATGCCGCCCACTTCGTCCGGATCGTCCGTGGTGATGACCGCACAGGTGCGGCCCTCGAGCGTGGCGACATTGACGATGTCGACGAGGTAGTACTCGCCTTGCGCATTGTCGTTGCCCACGCGTGAGAGCAGGTCGAACAGGTCCGCCGACTTCACCGCCATGAGGCCGGAGTTGCACAGGCGGCAGGCGCGCTGCTCATCGGTTGCGTCCTTGTACTCGACCATCATTGCGATGCGGCCATCGTCGTGGGCGAGCACCCGGCCGTACTGCAGCGGATCTTCCGGCTCGAAACCGAGCACCACGACCGCCGGGGAATCCTCTGCGTGAAGGCGTTCGATCATGGCGCGCATCGTTTCGGTGCGCACGAAAGGCACATCGCCGTAAAGGATCAGGACATCGCCGTCGAAGCCCTGCAGAGCGCCCTGTGCCTGCTGGACGGCATGGCCGGTGCCCAGCTGCGGCTCCTGCACTGCGAAAGTCACGCTTTCGCCCAGGGCCTTTTCAAGCTGCTCCAGCCCGTGCCCGGCCACGACGACCTGCCGCTGCGGGGAGAGTTCGGCCGCGCTGGCCATGAGATGCTCCAGCATCGGCCTGCCCGCAATGGGGTGCAGGACCTTGTGCAGGTTGCTCTTCATGCGGGTGCCCTTGCCGGCGGCAAGGACAACGACCGCGAGCGGGGCGAGGGGGGATGAGTCTTCGGCCATGGCGCTCATGTGCCAGCAAAATGTTGCGGTTTCCACATCAAGTCTTAACTGGGGACGCGATGAGCACATTTCCATTCGATATCGTCGGGTTCGACCTCGACGGAACCCTTCTCGACAGTCACGGGGATCTGGCAGCGGCAGTGAACCACGCGATCTCGTTGGAGGGCAGGCAGGCGATCCCGTCGTCCGAAGTGCGCGACCTGATCGGCGGCGGAGCGAAGAAGATGCTCGCCCGCGCGCTGGAGGTTACCGGGGAGCCGGTTTCCGATGCGCGTTTCGACGAATTGCACCGCATCCTGCTCGATTTCTACGAGGCCAATATCGCGGTCGAGACGCGCCTGTTCCCGGGCGGACTCGAAATGCTGGACGGTCTGGCTGCGCGCGGCGTGAAGATCGCGGTGGTGACCAACAAGCTTGAGCGCTTCGCCGTGCGGATCTTCGACGAGCTCGGCCTGTCGGATCGCTTCTTCACGGTCATCGGCGGCGATACGCTGGGGCCGGGCAAGGCCAAGCCAAACCCCGATCTCATCTACGAGATGCTCGACCGGGCCGGTGTCTCGCGGCAGGAGGCGCGCGCTGTCTATGTCGGCGATACGACTTACGATACCGGCGCGGCTGCCGCTGCGGGGCTACCGTGCGTCGCGGTGAGCTTTGGCTTCTGCGACAAGCCGCCCCGCGAACTGGGTGCCAATGCGGTGATCGATCACTTCGACCAGCTCATTCCCGCGCTTGACTATCTGGGAACCGCCTCTGTGCGCTGAGCCAACAGGCGCGGTTCCGTTGCAGATCAGGGCTTGGGCGGATCGACGCCTTCCGGAAGGACCAGCACTTCCACGCCGGCATCCGGTTGGAGGTAGCGCTTGGCCGTCGCCTCGACATCGGCGGCGGTGAGCGCCATCAGGCGCTCGCGCGCCTTGACGAAGCGGTCGATCCGGTCGCTTTCCGACTGGGCGCGATCGACCAGCGAGAGCCACCCGGTGTTTGACTTCAAGGCGTTCTGGAAGGCTTCGTAGAGCGGTTGGCGCGCCCGGGTCAGGATGTCGTCGCTGACCGGTGCCGAGCTTAGTGCGGCGAGAACCTTGTGGATCGCCTTGCGGGTCGCCGCGACATCCGCCACGTCGACCGAGGCGTTGATCGAGAACGTGCCGTATCCCTTCCACTCGCGCGAGAGCTTGCTGCTGGCCGAAGGCGAATAGGTCTTGCCCAGCGCTTCGCGCAATTCGTCGGTCAGCTCGATGCGCATGACCCGTTCGAGCAGTTCCAGCTCGAGCGTCTGCTGCGGGTCGCTGTCGTCGCGGGTGGGGAAGGTCAACCGCAGCAATGCCTGGTCGGATGCGCCGGTGTGTCGCAGGACGCGCGGTTCCCGATCTGGCGTGAAGGTGCGCGGCGGCTGGTTCGCATAGTCGCGGAATGCCGCTTCGCGCGGCGGCAGCGCCCCCAGCGTTTGGGCGACAAGAGCGATAGCCTTGTCCTCGTCGATGTCGCCGACGATGCCCAGTTCGATGGCGCCGTGGGCAAGTCTGTCGCCGATGTCGCGCTTGAGTTCGTCGAAAGTGCGGTGGCGATAGGCGTCGACCGGCTGCAGGCTGAAGCGCGGATCCTTGTCCGAAAGGATCGCGCCGAGGTCCGCGCTCAGGGCCGAAGCCGGGGTGGCCCGCAGCTGGGCGAAATAGTTGTTCACCTGTTGGCGGTACTGCACCGCGCCCTCCGGGCGATAGCCGGGGTCGGTGATGAGCGCGGCGATGAGGTCAAGCTGCAGCTCGAGGTCACGCGGCGTGGTCTGGTAGCGTCCGTCGAAGCTTGCATCCGCGCTGGTGAGGCCGAAGCCGACAGTCCGTCCGGCGAAGATCGTGTCGAGATCGTCGCGGCTGTGCTTCCCGAGCCCGCCTTCGTCGAGATAGGAGACCATTTCCGTCGCCAGCGGGTCGCTCCTGGTATCGAGCTTGTCGCCGCCATCGATGCTGATGCTGACGCGCACCTTGTCCCTTTCGATGTCGGTGCGCTTGAGATTGAGCATTACGCCATTGGCGAAGCGGATCTCGCGGATGCCGAGTTCGGGCCCGATCCGGTCGCTGACCACTTCTCCCGGAGCGCCGAAGTCGGTGTAGCCGAAATCGCTGAGCGCGGTGGTTTCGCTGCGCTCGACCGGGGCCTTCATCGCCTGTTTCCAGCTATCCCGCAGCGCTTCGCCGCCGCCTTCGGGCGCGATCCGGCCTTCGAAACGCAAAAGCGGTTTCCTGAGCGGGATCGCTTCGCGCTCAAGCGCGGCGAGGACGGCTTCGGGGGTTATCTGCGGCGCAAAGGCCTCGAAGCGTTGCAGCACGGTTTCGGGCGTGGAGGGCACTGTCCGGTCGGTGACGAGCGCCAGCGCGGACTCGGCGAGCGCGGGGTTGCTGCGCGTGTCGGCCGAGCCCAGGGCATCGACCAGGGTGTTGCGGATCGAGACCACCTGCTCGGCGACTTCGGAGGAGGCAAAACCGTAGGCGAGGGCGCGGCGATATTCAGCTACGGCGGCCTGAAGTCCCTCGTGCCACTTGCCGTCGACGGTATCGACTATGAGGCGCGTCGAGCGCGCGGTTTCAAAAACGTCGCCGGTGCCGAACCCTGCGCCTCGGAAAGGCGGGGACGCCTGACGCGAGAGGCGCTGGAGGCGGCGATTGACGATGTCGTAGCCGATCGAGCGCAGCAGGTTTTCCTGCCGCTGCTTCACGCTGTCGGGTTCGTAGAGCCAGGGGCCGTTGCGCAGCGCGGTTATCCGCTCGGAAAGGGCAGGGTCGACGTAGATTTCCGTGCGGCTCTTGTCTTTCGCCCGAATCGGTCCGGCATCGGGCTGCGGCTCGGACGGTTCGGCCTGCCAGTCTCCGAAATGGCGCTGTATACCGGCGACCATCTCGTCGATGTCGAAATCCCCTACGACGACAACGGTAACGTGCGCAGGCACATACTCGCGGTGGTAGAAGGCGCGCAGGCTTTGAGACGTGGCGGCATTGAGTGTCTGTGTCGTGCCGATCGGCAGGCGATTGGCATAGAGCGAGCCGGGGTAGAAGAACTTCAGCCCGTCGACCGCATTGCGAAAACCGAAGGTGTTGCGATCGCGCATCTCGGACAGAACGACGCCGCGCTCGCGCTCTACTGCGCCCTGCGAGATGGTCAGTTCGCTGGCGGTCTGGCGCATGAGCATCAGCGCCGTGTCGAGCAGGGTGGAATCGCTGCGCGGCAGGTCCAGCTTGTAGATCGTGCGGTCGAAGCTGGTCGAGGCATTGGTGTCCGCGCCGAAGGCGAGGCCATCGCGCTCGAGCAGGGGAATCATCTCGCCTTCGGGCACGCGCTTGCTGCCGTTGAAGGCCATGTGCTCCACGAAGTGGGCGTAGCCCTGTTCGCTGTCGCTTTCGTCGAGCGAGCCGGCTTCGACCAGCATGCGCACCACGCCGGTCCCGGCAGGGGTGGCATTGTGCCGGACGACGTAACGCATGCCGTTGGCGAGGCGCCCAAAGCGATAGTCCGGATCGAGCGGAATGTCGCTGGCCTCGAAGGCCCAGGAAGTGTCGTCGCGGGGGGGCGTGTTCTCCCGGGCTGCCAGCGGGGCCGGCAGGAGCAGGAGAAGCGCAATCAGGAGTCCTCTCATCGCGCCCAGACCTGCCCCAGCGGCGCGCATATAACAAGGGCCCGGATCGCGATTGCCACCGCGTTCCGGGCCCTGAAAGGCTTTGTCAGCGCCCCGATCGAGGCGCGTGGCCGGTTACTTGCCGCGCAGCTTGCGGTGCTTCGAGAGATCGAAGACTTCGCTCGGGCCGTTATCGTCCTGCAGCAGGCCGAGGCGGCGCGCGACTTCCTGGTAGGCTTCTTCCTCACCGCCGAGGTCGCGGCGGAAGCGGTCCTTGTCCAGCTTTTCGCCGGTTGCCATGTCCCACAGGCGGCAGCCGTCGGGGCTGATTTCGTCGGCGAGGATCACGCGGCTGTAGTCGCCGTCCCAGATGCGTCCGAACTCGAGCTTGAAGTCCACGAGGCGGATGTTGATCGCCGCGAACATGCCGCACATGAAATCGTTCACGCGGATGGCCATGGCGGAGATGTCCTGCATCTCCTCGTTGTTGGCCCAGCCGAAGCACGCGATGTGCTCTTCGGCGATCAGCGGATCGCCCAGCGCGTCGTCCTTGTAGTAGTACTCGATCAGCGTGTGGGGCAGCGGTTCGCCCTCGGGAATGCCGAGACGCTTGGAGATCGAACCAGCGGCCACGTTGCGCACGACGACCTCGATCGGAATGATCTCGACCTGGCGCACGAGCTGCTCGCGCATGTTGAGGCGGCGGATGAAGTGGTTGGGAACGCCGATATGGTTGAGGCGCGTGAAGACATACTCGCTGATGCGGTTGTTGATCACGCCCTTGCCCTGGATCGTGCCCTTCTTCTGCGCATTGAACGCAGTGGCATCGTCCTTGAAGTACTGGATCAGCGTGCCGGGCTCGGGGCCCTCATAAAGGATCTTGGCCTTGCCTTCGTAGATCTGGCGGCGACGGGACATCGGATTCGTCCTTGATACGGTAAAAGTACAAACCCCGGCACGATGGAGTCGCTTTCACGACTGCGCGGGCCGGGGCGTTCGCTTCGCGCATATAATGCAAGCCCGATCAAAAGCAAACTGCGCGGCTTCACACTTGAGGACAGCAGCGCAAGGAGGCAAGGTCGCGGCCCAGAAGGGAGCCGGTAGCATTGAAGACGAACACCGCCGATGCCGTGCAAGACTGGATCGCGCAAAGCCTAGGCAGGACATACGTTTCCGACTGGCTGACCGTCGACCAGTCGATGATATCCAGGTTTGCCGATGTCACGCAGGACTGGACGTTCCTGCATGTGGACGAAGATGCGGCGCGGTCGGTCGGGTTGGAAGGCACCATCGCTCATGGCTTTCTCTCGCTCTCGCTGCTTTCGGTCCTTCTGGAAAGCGCGCAGACGCCCAGGCTTCCAGGGATTACCAAGGGGTTCAACTATGGGCTTGATCGCGTGCGCTTTCTCGAGCCGGTTTCGTCCGGGGCCCGGGTACGCGGTCATTTCAGCGTTGCGGAGATTGTCGGGACGGGCCCGGGCCGGTATCGCCAGACCCTCAAGGTCAGTGTCGAGATCGAGGGGCGGGTGCGACCGGCGCTTGTGGCAGACTGGCTGATCATGGCAATGACCTGAGGGAACACGCCAGCGACATGACGATAGCCATCAAGGCCCTGACGGGCGCGCAGATTCTCGAGGCGATCGACGATCTGGCCGCATTGCGCATCGCGGTCTTCGCCGAGTGGCCCTATCTCTATGACGGCGACCCAGCCTACGAGGGCGACTATCTGCGCGAATTCGTGGCAGCGCCCGAGGGCATTCTCGTCGCTGCATTTGATGGCAACCGCATCGTAGGGGCAGCGACGGCCTCGCCGATGGCGGCTCAGAAGGCGGAGTTTCGCGATCCTTTCGATGGAAGGGGCATCGATTCTTCGCGGCTTTTCTATTTCGGCGAGTCCGTCCTGCTGCGCGAGTATCGCGGGCAGGGGATAGGCCATGCCTTTTTCGACCATCGCGAAGCGCAGGCGAAGCAGTGCAATGCGGCATGGGCCACGTTTGCAGCCGTCGTTCGCCCGCCCGATCATCCGGATCGTCCGCCGGACTACGTGCCGCTCGACGGCTTCTGGCGCAAACGCGGCTATTCTCCCGTGGATGGCCTGGTCACGCAATTCGCGTGGAAGGACCATCGTGACGCTCGGGAGAGCGAGAAAGCGATGCAGTATTGGATGCGTGCGTTGGCTGACTAGCGGGAATCGCCCAGCAGTGCGGTGACGAGATGGCGAGCCGCCAGCGCGACTTCCTGCCAGGTTTCCTCAAAACCCTCCGGACCGCCGAAATAGGGATCGGCGACGTCGCTGCCTTCCATGCCCGGAACATGATCGAGGAGCATCGACAGTCGCGCGCGCGGATTGCGTGGGGCGAGGCGCTCAAGATCGGCATAATTCGCCCGGTCGAGCGCGATGACATGGTCGAAGCGCTCAAAGTCTTCGCGGCTGACCTGCCGTGCGCGGTAGGTCGAGATGTCGATGTCGTGACGCAAGGCTTCCGCCTGCGCGCGCGGATCGGGCGGGTTGCCGACGTGCCACGAGCCGGTGCCCGCTGAATCGACGCATAGCTCCAGCCCGGCCTGCAGTGCTTCATGGCGCAGCGCGGCCTCGGCCAGCGGCGAACGACAGATATTGCCGAGGCAGACGAAGAGGACGGACGACTGAAAGGGTTCGCGGGTCATGTGCCGGCTTTTAGCGGGGGCGTCAGGCGGCGTCATCCTTGCTTGCTTAAAAGCATCGGGTGGACTGCGGGGCCACCGTCATGCGGTTCGCAAGGAATGTTAAGGATTGCAATGTAGTGAACGCTGCGGGGACCGATGTGGAACGGTAGCGAACTGGTTAACAGATGCGTGATGTGATGTCCTTGCCGGCACAGATTGCCCGCGAGAACCGCGGGAATGTCTTGCCCCTTGCCGCGGTGGGCATGCTTGTGGCCGCTGCGGTGGTGGGCTCGGGCATCGACCTCAGCCGCGCCTACAAGGTGGAGAACAGGCTTCAGTCCGCTTGCGATGCGGGCGTGCTTGCCGGTCGCCGCACGGTCACGACCAACGGCTTCGACGCGGCTTCGCAGAGCGCGGCCAAGGCGTTCTTCGCCGCGAACTTCGACGACGGTCGCCAGGAAACCCATTCGACGGCCTTCACGGTCACGGCGGACGAAAAGGCCAACACGGTGACCGGCAAGGCCACGACCGTGCTCGACACCCTGATCATGCGCATTTTCGGTTACAACGACTTCACGCTGTCGGTGACCTGCGGATCGTCGATGGGCGTGGGCAATGCCGACATCATGATGGTGCTCGATACCACCGGATCGATGAACAATTCGCTGTCCTATTCGCAGACCCGCATCATGGCGCTGCGCGACGCGATGAAGAACTTCTACGACACGCTTGCCAATGCGACGTCCGGCACCAATGCCCGCATCCGCTATGGCTTCGTGCCCTATTCCTCCAGTGTGAACGTCGGTCGGCTGCTTTACGATGAGGACCCAAGCTATCTTGTCGATACGCGGACCTACCAGTCGCGGCAGGCCTATTTCATAGACTACACTTCGGCAACGAAGAGCGCCGGTACGCCGAGTTATCAGAATTACTCTGGCGCAGGCTGGTATCTCCTCAGCAACACGAGCTACTCCAACAACAAGTGCGGATACCAGGTCCCTTCGAACGATGCGGGCTATTCGGATTATGGTTCGCCCAGTTCCAGCACGAGTAAATCGGGAAGCGGATCCAGCTTGACGATAACCAAGACGACGACACAGGGGCAGAGAAAGGCGAGTTACCAGTGCTCCAGGTCGAGCTATGGTTATAGCTACTATATATGGGTATATTATGAAACCCGGGATAAAGTTACGTCTGATACGTATAGCAACGCCAAGGTGGTAACAAATCCGACTTCAAACTCGGATTTTTACTATTGGGAATACAAGCCGGTTTCTTATTCCACCAGCCAATACAAGGCGTTCTCGCCTGTCACGACTTATACAGGTGAAAGTGGCGCGACTGTCTCCTCCACCTGGGCCGGCTGCATCGAGGAGCGTAGTACGACCGCTTCGTCGAGCTTCAGCTATTCCTCGTCGAACGGCTATTCGCCCTCGGGTGCGCTGGATATCGATATCGACACGGCACCGTCCTCGGCGGATTCGACCAAATGGGCTCCGATGTGGCCCGAAGTGGCCTACCGGCGCTTCAACCAATATGGCTATCGCACGACTGCTACTTCGGATTCAGGGCGTTCCGCGTCATCCTATTGCCCGGCAAAGGCACAACTGCTTACCGGAATGAGCGAAGGCACCTTCGATTCTTATGCGGATTCACTGTCGGCGGAAGGCAGCACCTACCTCGATATCGGCATGATCTGGGGCGGTCGAATGCTGTCCCCGGACGGCATCTTCGCGGACAACGTCAACACCGAGCCATCCAATGGTGGTGAGGTTTCACGCCACATCGTGTTCATGACAGACGGTGTGATGGAACCCAATTACGACATCCAGCAGGCCTGGGGCATGGAATACTGGGATCGCCGGGTCACGAGCGATGGCTACAGCGACGATACTGCCCGCCATACCTCCCGTTTCCTCGCGGTCTGTAACGCGATCAAGGACAAGGGCATCCGAATCTGGGTTGTCGCCTTCACTTCCGGGTTATCGGACGACCTCAAGACCTGCGCGTCGGACAACAGTTCCTTTACGGCGAACAGTTCGGCCGAACTCAACACCGCCTTCCAGGAAATCGCCAAGCAGGTCGGCGAGTTGAGGATCGTGGAATGATCGTGCGCAGTCCCCTGGTTACCATGCTGCGTCGCTGCCGCCGCGAGAGCGACGGCGTGACTGCGGTGGAATTCGCCTTGGCATCGCCGGTGCTGATCATGCTGCTGGTCGGGATCTGGGATATCGGTCACATGGCCTACCTGTCCGCCGTGATGCACGGCGCAGTGCAGCAAGTTGCGCGCAAGGGCACGATCGAAGGCGCGGACACCTCGGCGGACGACGACTACGTGAAGAAGGTGGTGTCCGGCGTCGCGCCCGGCGCAAGGATCACGACGAGCCGCACCAGCTATTACGACTTTGCCGATATCAGCCGGCCTGAATCGTGGAACGACAACAACGGCAACGGGGTGTGCGACAATTCCGAAAGCTATGTCGATGAAAACGGCAATGGCCAGTGGGACGCGGACATCGGGCAGGACGGAAACGGCGGTTCGGGCGATGTCGTGCTCTACACGGTGAAGGTCACGTACGAACCGGTGTTTCCCTTGCCGTTCCTCGATAGCATGGACAACACGCGCACGCTTTCGGCCACCGCAGTGAAAAAGAACCAGCCTTATGCCCTGCAGGAACGGTACGGTTCTTCGGCGAGGACCTGCACATGATTGCCCGCGCCGTTCTGGCGGATCGGATCGCTCGTCTCGGCCGGGATCGCCGCGGCGTCTCGATCCTCGAATTCGCGCTGATCCTGCCGATCCTGATCACGCTGGGGCTCTACGGCACTGAACTGGCCTACATGGCGACGATCAACATGCAGGTCTCTCAGATTGCGACCTCGGTGGCCGACAATGCCTCGCGCCTTGGCCAGACGGACAACAGCTCGGTCACGCCAACGGTGACGGAAGACCAGATCTCCTCGGTCATCAAGGGCGCGTTGGTCGAAGGCAATGCCTTCGACTTCGAGACGAATGGCCGGATCATCCTCTCCAGCCTGGAGAAGAACGGCGCGACCGGCGGTCAGTACATCCACTGGCAGCGGTGCAGCGGGAGCCTTGCGAAGAACTCCGCATACGGCAAGCAGGGGGACTCGGTTACGGCCATGGGGACTTCGGGACACACGGTCACCGCACCCAGCGGATCGGCGGTGATGTATGCCGAGGTCTATTACCAGTATCAGCCGCTGTTCGGCACGATGTTCACGTCGAACACCCAGTTCCACCAGGAAGCGGCTTACGTGGTCAGGGACGATCGCAACCTGACGCCAGGCGTCACCGGAACCAGCGGCACCAACAGCTGCAGCTAGGTTTCCTGGCCGATCCGCAGCGCTCCGGCAGCGGCGACCAGCAGCGTGGCGGCGGCGAAGGCCATCGTCCAGATCGGCTCGCCCGGGAAGAAGGCTTTCATGATCGAGCCCATGACGGTGGCCACCAGCAACTGGGGCAGAACCACGAAGACGTTGAACAGACCCATGAATATGCCGAGCTTGGCCTGCGGCAGGCTGCTGGCGAGGATCGCGTAAGGCATTGCGAGGATCGAGGCCCAGGCAATGCCGATGCCGATTTCGCACAGGACCAGCGCATCGGGATCGCGCAGCAGCATGAAGCCGGCAAAGCCGGCCGCACCCGCCGTCAGGCACAGGGCGTGGGTCCGCGCCTTGCCGATACGACCTGCAAGCCAAGGCAGGATGAGCAGGGCAGCCAGTGCCGCGACGCCGTTATAGACGGAGAACAGCACGCCGACCCAGTTGCCTGCCTCCTGATAGGCCGCGCTTGCAGGGTCTGCAGATCCGAAATGATACTGGGCAACCACCGGTGTCGTGTTGATCCACATGATGAACAGGGCCGACCAGCTGAAGAACTGCACCAGTGCGAGGCGCTTCATGATCGGAGGCATGCCCGAGAAGTCACCGACAATTCCCGCCAGCATGGAGGCGGAACGACCGGCACGCGCCAGTCGGATCGCGACGATAACCGCGACGCCGTAGGCTGCCAGCAGGGCCGCGAGCAGGTAGACTTCCTTTTCCAGGCCCCACCCGCTTACTGCGAGCGCGACAAGTACGCCTGCGGCAATCCAGACCAGTCCGCCGAGCGGGCTGCGCGCTGCCAGCGCCTGTGACGTTGCCGTGGATTCACCTTCCTGCGTTTCGGCAAAGGCGGTCTGTTCCTCCGGTGAATATTCGCGCGTGCTGAGCACGGTCCACAGCACGGCGGCCAGCAGCGCCGCGCCGCCGGCCCAGAAGCTGAAGCGCACGGTGTCGGGGATTCCGCCGTCTGTCGCCGTATTCGAAACGCCGAGGTGATCGAGGACGTAGGGAAACAAGGATCCCACCACCGCACCAGCGCCGATGAAGGCAGTCTGCACTGCATAGCCGGCGGTGTGCTGGTCCTTGCGCAACATGTCTCCGACGAAGGCACGGAACGGTTCCATCGAGATGTTGAGGCTGGCATCGAGCATCCACAGCAGCATCGCCGCCATGAGCAGTCCGCCGCTTTCGGGCATGAGCAGGAGAGCGATGGTCGCCAGGATCGCTCCGGCGAGGAAGTAGGGACGACGACGGCCGAACCGGCCCAGCCAGGTGCGGTCGGACATGTGTCCGACGATCGGCTGAACCAGCAGGCCGGTAAGCGGTGCGGCCACCCACAGGGCAGGGAGGTCATCGATGCTGGAACCCAAAGACTGGAATACCCGGCTCATGTTTGCGTTCTGGAGAGCGAAGCCGATCTGGATGCCGAAGAAGCCGAAGCTGATGTTCCACAGTCCGGCAAACCCAAGCCGGGGCTTTTCGTTCACCGCAGGCATGTCTCCCTGCACGGGCATCTCCATGGCATCATCCCCAAAGGTCGGCGCGGAATGCATCGCCCCAAGGCGCGGCCGCGTCACAAGAGCAATCGCGTGGCATGCGGCGCAGCGCTCGGCAACATGCATACGAATGCCTAATATGCACGGCGTGACTGCCGGATGGGCATGCAGGGGGCGGGCGGCAGGCTCACCCCGTCGTGCTTTTGCGCGGGATCAGCCGGGTGCCGATCTGGCGGGGCGGAGGGGGGGAGTCCTCGATCTGGGCTACCAGCGTATCGACCAGGAGTTCCCCCGCGCTGCGCAGGTCCTGCATCACCGTAGTCAGCGGAGGATTGGTCATGCTGGCTGCCGGCAGGTCGTCGAAACCCATAACTGCCACGTCTTCGGGAACGCAGAGGCCTGCCGCTGCAAGTGCCTTCATCGCGCCGATGGCGATGAGGTCGCTGGCGGCGAAGACGGCATCGAAGGGGACGCCGCTTGCGATGATAGAGGCCATCGCCTCGCCGCCCAGTTCCTCATGGCTGATGACATTGCGCTTGAGCGCCGGGTCAGGCGCTATTCCGGCCGCTTCGAGCGCCATACACAGGCCGCGGTAGCGATCCGCGAATTCGGGATAGTGTTCGTCCGCCTGTCCCAGAAATGCGATCTTGTTCCGGCCCAGGCCGAGCAGGTGTTCGCCCGCAAGCTTGCCCGCGCCGAGATTGTCAGATCCCACGGTCGCGCCGATGTTGTCGTCGTCCACAGAACCCCAGCGCACGAAATGCGTGCCTTGTCCGACAAGTTGTTCCAGTCGGCTTTCATAGAGGGTGTAGTCGCCGTAGCCGAGCAGGATCAGGCCGTCGGCACGGTGGCTGTCCTGATAGCGCACGTGCCAGTCGTCCTCCATCTTCTGGAACGAGATCAGCAGGTCGAGGCCGCGATGGGCGCATTGGCGCGTGATCGACCCCAGCATCGAGAGGAAGAAGGGGTTGATCTTGGAATCGTCGGGGGTCTGTTCCTCGAAGAAGAGCAGCGCGATCGTGTTCGAACGCTGGGTGCGCAGCGAGGATGCGTTCTTGTCGACCGAGTAGTTGAGTTCGCGGGCGATCTCCTCGATCCGGGCGCGTGTGGCGGCGCTTACGGACTTGCTGCCACGCAATGCGCGACTGACGGTGGGCTGGGATACACCGGCGCGATAGGCGATGTCGAAACTCGTCGGTCGGTTGCTCGGCTTGCGTCCCACTTTCTTCTTCTCCCACGCCAGGTAGCCTGGATTCCGGCAACCCCATCCTGACGATCGCCAAGTTAATGCAATCGAATGAATTTCTCAGTTTTCCGACATAGTACGCTGGCACGATGCGGCGAGCCATGCCGTACCTTCGCATACGTATGCCATATTATGCGTAATGAAAACGTCCCTTATGCAAGGGTCATCGAGAGAGTCGCGGATGGAACTTCGGGCCTCATCGAAGCAGTTGTGGGTCACCAGTTTTCCGGGTCCCCGCAAGTAGGTTTAGGAGAGGACCAGAATGTCGCTTCGCAAAGAGTTTTCGGCTGCCCGGACTGCGTCCGGAATGGCCATTGCCATCGCGCTTGTTGCCGGCATTCCCGCCGCGGCGCAGGCGCAGGATACCGCCGCGGCCGATGATGCGGATACAGCCAATCAGGTGATCATCGTCACTGGTTTCCGTGCCAGTCTCGAGAATGCCATCAACGAGAAGAAGCAGGCCCAGCAGATCGTCGAATCGGTCTCGGCCGAAGATATCGGCAAGCTGCCCGATGCCTCGATCGCGGAATCGATCGCCCGCCTGCCGGGCCTGACCTCGCAGCGCGTTTCCGGCCGTTCGAACGCCATCGCCATTCGCGGCTTTGCGCCGGACTTCTCGACCACGCTGCTCAATGGACGCGAGCAGACCTCGACCGGCGACAACCGCGCCGTCGAGTATGACCAGTATCCGTCCGAGGTGATCAGCCAGGTCAACGTCTACAAGACGCCGATGGCGAGCCTTGTGGGGCAGGGTCTCTCGGGCACCGTCGACATGCGCACGATCCGTCCGCTCGAAGCGGGCAAGCGGGTCGTCTCCTTCGGTGCGCGCGGCTCCTATGCGGATCTCGGCAAGCTCAACACCGGCTCCGATGACATGGGCTACCGCGTCAACGGCATGTACGTGGACCAGTTCGCCAACAACACGATCGGCGTGGCACTGGGCGCCAGCTACACCGACGAGCCTTATCAGATCGAGGAATTCAACGCCTGGGGCTATGCCGACACGCCTGACGGCAACAAGGTGATCGGCGGCTCGAAGTCGTACAACACCTCGACCAAGCTCACGCGTCTGGGTCTCAACGGTACGCTGCAATGGCGGCCCGACCCGCGCTTCACCTCGACGATCGATGCGTTCTACTCGAACTTCAAGGACGACCAGATCAAGCGCGGCATCGAGCTTCCGCTCTACTGGGGTAATGCAACGCTCAATCCCGATTATACCGCCAGCGACGGCCTGATCACTTCGGGCAGCTTCGACGACGTCAAGGGCGTGCTGCGCAACGACGTGTTCCAGCGCCATGCCAAGCTCTACTCGTTCGGCTGGAACAACAAGTGGGAAGGCGACGACGGCTGGGATGCCATGTTCGACGCCAGCTACTCCAAGACCGACCGCAACGAGCTTTCTATCGAGAGCTATTCGGGCACGGGGCGCGGTGATCTGGGAGCGACCGATACCATCGGCTTCACGAGCAAGTCGAGCGGCACGGGCTTTACCCATGGCCTCGATTACGGCGACTACGACCTGATCCAGCTGACCTCGCCGCAGGGCTGGGGCGGTACCCAGATCGCGCAGGATGGCACCAGCATCGTCGGTGGTCAGGACGGTTACTACAACAACCGCATCGTCAAGGACGAACTCTGGCAGTTCCGCGTCGAGGTGCAGAAGCACATCCAGAACGGCTGGCTGGATTCGATCCGTGCAGGGTTGAACTACAACAACCGCTCCAAGTCGCTCGTTCCGGAAGAATACTTCCTCGGCCTTGCCGCCAATACCGACGGGCTCACCAGCGTTCCGGTGCCCGAGGAGTACCGCCTCGGCACTACCGACCTGAAGTACCTCGGCCTCGGTCCGGTCATCAGCTACAACCCGATCGACCTGATCAACGACGGTATCTACAACCTCGTCGCGAACCCCTACGGCGATGTCGTGGTCAAGAGCTACTCGATCCGCGAGCGGATAATGACCGGCTATGTCCAGGCCAACTTCGATGCCGATATCGGTTCGGCCAACCTGACCGGTAACATCGGCGTACAGGCGAACTGGACCGACCAGAACTCGAAGGGCGCAACGGCTGTCCTGCTTGGCACCAATCCCAACGGTTCGCCCAATGTGGGTTCGCTCGTGCGCAACGAAAGCACGGACTATCTCGACGTGCTGCCGAGCCTCAACCTCTCGCTGCGCCTGCCGAGCGACTTCGTGATCCGCTTCGCCGCATCGCGCGAGATCATTCGTCCGCGCCTTGACGACATGCGCGCTTCGCTCAGCACGAGCTACACGATTACCGGCAATGTGGCTCAGGTCACCGGCGAATCCGGCAATCCGGACCTGCGTCCGTGGCGCGCCAATGCCCTCGACCTGACCTTCGAGAAGTACTTCGGCGGCAAGGGCTATATCTCGGCCCAGTTCTTCTGGAAGGAACTCAAGAGCTACGTCTACAAGCAGGACATCACGATCCCGTCCAGCCTGCTGGCACTTGCCGATCCGGGCAATGGCGTGACCATCTCGCCGACGGCGCAGATCCAGGTTCCGATCAACGGGCAGGGCGGCAAGCTCTACGGCGTGGAGCTGGCGTCAACACTGCCGTTCGACACGTTCGTACCGGCGCTTGAAGGCTTCGGCGTGACCGGCAGCGTCGCTTACACGAAGACGAAGATCCAGCCCGAGCCGGGCGCGCCTTCCAGCGACCTTCCAGGCTATTCCAAGTGGGTCGCAAACGGCACCGCCTACTTCGAGAAGGCTGGCTTCAACCTGCGCGGTTCGGTTCGGTACCGCTCGACCTTCATTGGCGAGGTTTCCGGTTTCGCGGCCAATCGCGTACGTCGCCGGGCGGCTTCGGAGCTGATCGTCGACGGCCAGATCGGCTACGACTTCCAGGAAGGCAGCGCACTCGAAGGTCTCTCGCTTTACCTGCAGGGGCAGAACCTGACCGACGAACCTTTCATCACCACCAACCCCGGAGGCGATTCGCGCCAGATCATCGACTACCAGCGCTACGGTCGTCGTTTCCTGGCCGGCTTCTCCTACAAGTTCTGACGAATGCCCCGGCCCGGGCGCAACCCCGGGCCGGACCAGAGAATTCGGCGCCGGGAATCCCTCCTCCTCCAGCTCTCGGCGCCGGGCGGCGGAACCGCAATTTGGGACACAGTTTTGCGGTTCCGCCGCTCCCTGCACAGGGGATATGAGGAGGCACTGCCGGTGGAGCGCGCCGGGCCGAACCAGACGGGAGAGCAACAGGCGTGACCCAGACCCGCTTCAGCATCGTCATTGTCGGCGGCGGAACGGCCGGCTGGATGAGCGCCGCGGCACTCGCCCGCTTTGCCCCTCCCGGATACGCGGTGACGCTCGTGGAAAGCGAGGCGATCGGTACCGTCGGCGTCGGTGAGGCGACGATCCCGGCCATCCGCCTGTTCAACAAGGCTCTCGGCATCGACGAGGCGCAGTTCCTGCGCGAGACATCGGCTTCCTACAAGCTGGGCATCGCCTTCGACGGCTGGCTAGGCGAAGGCCACAGCTACATGCACGCCTTCGGAACGGTGGGCCGTCCCCTCGGCCTGCTGCCCTTCCGCCATTACTGGGCGCGCGCGAAGGCGGCGGGCATTGCCAAGCCGCTGGCACACTACGCTGCCAATGAACTGGCCGCGCGCACCGGACGCATGGCAACCGGCGTGTCCGGTCCCGGCATTCCCGAATTGCCCTGGGCCTATCATTTCGACGCCGGTCTCTATGCCGCCTTCCTGCGTCGCCTGGCGCAGAGCATGGGCGTCACCCGGCACGAGGGACGCATCGCCCGGGTCATCCGCAAGGATGAAGGCGATATCGCTGCGGTGCAGACCGAGGGCGGTCAGACGCTTGCGGCCGATTTCTTCATCGATTGCTCGGGCTTCAAGGGCCTGCTCATCGAAGAGGAACTGCAGACCGGCTATGAGGATTGGCGCCATTGGCTGCCCTGCGACCGCGCGGTCGCTGCACCTTGCGAGGCGGCGGGACCGTTCACGCCATATACCCGTTCGATTGCCCGCAGCGCCGGTTGGCAGTGGCGCATTCCGCTGCAGCATCGCATCGGCAACGGGCTCGTCTATTGCAGCGAGTACCTGAGCGACGACGCCGCAACCGGGTTGCTGCTGTCGCATCTCGAGGCGCCGGCGCAGGCCGATCCGCGCCTGTTGCGCTTCACGACCGGTCGCCGCCGCAAGGCGTGGAACCGCAACGTCCTGGCCGTAGGTCTGGCGAGCGGTTTCATGGAGCCGCTGGAGTCGACCTCTATCCACCTGATCCAGTCGACGATCATGCGGTTCCTGACCGTATTGCCCTGCGGTCCTGCAAGCCCTGCCATCGTCAGCGCGTTCAATCGCCGGACCGCGGAAGAATTCGAGAGCATCCGCGACTTCCTGATCCTGCACTACAAGGCCAATGCCCGCGCAGGCGAGCCGTTCTGGGATCGTTGCCGCGACATGGCCGTGCCTGATACGCTGGCCGCCCGCATCGCCGAGTTCGAGGAAGCCTGCCAGATTCAGCCTGCCGGTGACGAACTGTTCCAGGAGGCGGCCTGGCTGCAGGTGATGGCCGGGCAGGGGATCGAGCCGAACGGCTGGAACCCCATTGCCGATGCCCTGAGCGAGGAAGATCTCGCCGGCTTCCTCGGCGCCGTCGAACAGGCTTGTCTGCAGACGGTAGGCCCGATGCCGCGCCACATGGATTTCCTGGCGGCGACTTGCGCTTCGGCATTGTCCAGCTCCCCCGAATTGGAGACACTTCCTTGAGCAGATTTACCGCTTCGCTGGCCGCGATGGCCACATGCCTGCTCGCACAGACGGCCTCTGCCGCTCCGGCGGCACAGAGCGATTTTCGCGCGCGCAAGCCCGAGCAGGAAGTGATCTACTTCGTTCTGCCCGACCGCTTCGAGAACGGCGATCGGTCGAACGACAAGGGCGGGTTGAAGGGCGACAAGTTCTCGACCGGTTTCGATCCGGCGGACAAGGCCTTCTACCACGGCGGCGACCTCAAGGGCCTGATGCAGCGGCTCGACTATATCCAGCGCCTTGGCGCGACGGCGATATGGGTCGGCCCGATTTTCAAGAACAAGCCCGTGCAGGGCCCGGAAGGAAACAAGAGCGCAGGGTATCACGGTTACTGGATCACCGACTTCACGCAAGTCGATCCGCATTTCGGCACCAATGCCGATTTCAAGGCCCTCGTCGATGCGGCCCATGCGCGCGGGATGAAGGTCTACATGGACATCATCGCCAATCACACCGCCGACGTCATCCAGTACCGCGAAGGCAAGGAGGGCAACTACGCCTATCGCAGCAAGGCGGACTATCCCTATTCGACCCATGGCGATGCCAGCGGCAAGGCGATCAACCCGGGCTTTGCCGGTGACGACGTGGCGACGCCTCGGAACTGGGCGAAGCTGACCGATCCGTCGTTCGCCTACACACCCTTCGTGCCCAAGGCCGAGAAGAACGTGAAGGTTCCCGCCTGGCTCAACGATCCGATCTACTACCACAATCGCGGCGACACGAACTGGAAGGGCGAATCCTCGCAATACGGCGATTTCGTCGGGCTGGACGATCTGGCGACCGAGAATCCGCGCGTCGTGGAAGGGATGATCGCGATCTACGGGGACTGGATCGACCGGTTCGGCATAGACGGCTTTCGCATCGACACGGCCAGACACGTCAATCCGGAATTCTGGCGCGCCTTCGTCCCCGCGATGCTATCGCGCGCGCGACAAAAAGGCATCCCCAATTTTCATATCTTCGGGGAAGTCGCGACGGGTGAATACGACCCGGCACTGCTGGCGAGCTGGACGCGCAATGCCGGTCTGCCCGCCGTGCTCGACTTCGCTTTCATGCACGCCGTCATCGCTGCTGTGGACGGCAAGGCGGGGACGCAGGAACTGGCGCGGCTGGGAGAAGACGATGCACTCTACCAGGGCGGAGGGCAGGCGGCGTTGCAACTGCCCACGTTCCTCGGCAACCACGATGCCGGGCGCTTCGCCTACTTCATCAGGAAGGCCAATGCCGGGATCGCGCCTGAAGACCTGCTGGCGCGCGTAGAGCTGGGCCACGCCATGCTACTGACATTGCGCGGCGTGCCGACGATCTACTATGGCGACGAGCAGGGTTTCGGGGGCGAGGGCGGCGACCAGCTATCGCGGCAGGACATGTTCCCCTCGCGCACCGCGATCTACAACGCGGACAGCCTGGTCGGCACAGACGACACGAGCGCAGCATCGAACTTCGACGAGAGCCATCCGCTCTACAGGTTCATCGCGAAACTCGCAGCGCTGCGGGTGAACACGCCTGCCTTGACCTCCGGCACCACCAGGCTGCGCGCAACGTCGGAAGGCCCGGGGCTCTTCGCCGTCTCTCGCTTCGATCCCGACACCGGAAAGGAAGTGCTGCTGGCCTTCAATACCTCGGCCGAACCCATCACCGCGCAAGTCTCTGTCGAGACCGGTTCGCTCAAGTTCAAGACGCTGGCCGGCGCAGGGTGTCCTTCCATGGCAACGGCGCCGGGCAGCGCCGCCGTTTCCCTTCCGCCGCTGGGTTTTGCCGTCTGCGCGGCTGACGACTGATCCCCCAGACCAGTGCAACTCCTCCCTCCTGGACAACGATGACAGACGATATCATTTCATCCCCCCCTGCTGCGACCGGGCAAGCGGAATGGTGGCGCGGAGCCGCCATCTACCAGATCTACCCGCGCAGCTTCGCCGATTCCAACGGCGATGGCGTAGGAGACCTGCCGGGGATTACCTCGCGGCTCGATTACGTGGCCTCGCTTGGCGTCGAGGCGATCTGGATCTCTCCGTTCTACGCCTCGCCGATGGCCGACTTCGGATACGACATCTCTGACTATCGGGCGGTCGATCCGATTTTCGGCACGCTGGAGGATTTCGATGAGCTGGTCGCCCGTGCGGACGCACTTGGCCTGAAGGTCATCGTCGACCAGGTCTATGCTCATACATCGGACAAGCATGCCTGGTTCGAACAGAGCCGCGCAAGCCGGGACAATCCCTTTGCCGACTGGTACGTATGGGCCGATCCCAAGCCCGACGGCTCTCCGCCCAACAACTGGCAATCGGTGTTCGGCGGACCTTCGTGGTGCTGGGACGCGCGGCGCCGCCAGTATTACCTGCACAATTTCCTGCCGCAGCAACCGCAGCTCAACGTGCACAACCCCAGGGTTCAGGAGGCGCTGCTCGATGTCGCGCGGTTCTGGCTCGACCGGGGCGTTTCCGGCTTTCGCATCGACGCGCTCAACTTCACGATGCACGATCCCCTGCTGCGCGACAATCCGCCCGCACCGGAGGACGGCAAGCTGCGCACGCGCTCGTTCGATTACCAGCTGCAGACCTATAACCAGTCTCATGCCGATATCCCGCAGTTCATCGAAAAACTGCAGGCGCTGATCGCCAGCTACCCAGGTACGTTCTCGCTCGCCGAAGTCGGCGGTCGAAACGCCGAACGCGAAATGCGCGAGTTCACGGCAGGGGCCAAGCGGCTCGACAGTGCTTACGGGTTCGACTTCCTCTACGCCGACGCGCTCTCTCCCTCGCTCGTCCAAAGCGCTCTCGAAGGTTGGTCCGAGCAGCAATCTGCCGGGTGGCCGAGCTGGGCCTTCGAAAATCACGATGCCCCGCGCGCCCTCTCACGCTGGTGCAAGGCGCAGGATCGCGCGGCCTTCGCGCGGATGAAGGCGATGCTGCTGGCCTCGCTGAGGGGCAATCCGATCGTCTACCAGGGCGAGGAACTGGGCCTGCTGCAGGTCGATGTGCCTTTCGAAATGCTGCAGGACCCCGAGGCCATCGCGAACTGGCCGCTGACCCTTTCACGCGATGGCGCACGCACGCCGATGCCATGGCAGGGCGATGATGCCGCTGGCGGGTTCACCAGCGCAGAGCCGTGGCTTCCGCTGGGTGAAGAGAACCTCGCGCGCGCAGTGGACCGGCAGCAGGACGACCCGCAATCGCTGCTTAGCCTGACCCGCCACCTGATTGCCGTGCGGCGCGGCAATGCGCCCTTGCGGCGGGGTTCATGCGAGGTTCTGTTGGCCGACGAAACCCGCCTCGTGCTGCGCCGCGAATGCGAGGGGCAGGGCATCCTGGCCCTGTTCAACATGAGCGCCGAGCCGGCCGCATGGCCGGTCGAGGTGCCGACGCAGGCCAATGTTGTCGCCGCCGTCAATGGAGCAGAGCCCGGCACCTTGCCTGCCTGGGGCGCGCTCTGGATCAACTGAGGAATACCGATCATGAAACCGACACGTATTCTCGCTGTGGCGGGGTTTTGCCTCGCCGCGATTTGCGCCAATGCCGCCGCAGCGCAGGAGGAGCGGCCGAGCGTGACTGCGTCATCTCCGGATGGCTCGCTGGTGCTTTCGGTCACGACCGACAACGATGCGCGCCCGACATGGTCGCTATCGCGTAAGGGCAAGCTGCTGATTGCGCCCAGCAAATTGGGCTTCGTCCTGACCGATGGCCTCAACATGGTGCGCGGCTTTTCCATTTCCGGCAGCGAGAAAGCGTCTGCCGACGACACCTGGGAGCAGCCCTGGGGGGAGCGCCGCTACGTGCGCGACCACTACAATGAGGTCGTTGTGCGTTTCCAGCAGTCGCAAGTGCAGGGCGCGCGGCGCATGAACGTGCGCTTCCGGCTCTTCGATAACGGCATCGGCTTTCGCTACGAACTGCCCGAGCAGCCCGCGCTCAAGACCATGCGCATTGCCGAGGAGACGACCGAGTTCGACATCGTCCCCAAGGGCAAGGCCTGGTGGATTCCGGGCGGCGAATGGAATCGCTACGAACAGGTCTATCAGGAGACGCCGATCGATGCGGTTTCCACGGCGCATACGCCGATCACCATGCGGCTGGAGGACGGCACGCACCTCTCGTTCCATGAAGCGGCGCTGGTCGACTATGCCGGCTACTGGTTCAAGCGCGCGAGCGGGCAGCTCTTCCGCACCGAGCTGGCGCCGGGATCGGACAGCGCGAAAGTCGTGCGCGACCTGCCCTTCGCCACGCCATGGCGAACGGTCCGCATTGCGAATGACGCTGCCGGTCTGGTCGAGAACGACCTCGAGCTCAACCTCAACGAGCCCAACAAGCTGGGCGATGTGAGCTGGTTCAAGCCGGCGCGCTATATCGGCATCTGGTGGGGCATGATCCGCGGCGACTGGAGCTGGGCGGAAGGACCGCGCCATGGCGCCACGACGAAACGGACGAAGCAGTACATCGATTATGCTGCGCAGCATGGCTTTCGCGGCGTGCTCGTCGAAGGTTGGAACAAGGGCTGGAACGGCGACTGGTTCGGCCACGGCGATGATTTCAGTTTCACCCAGCCCACGCCCAATTTCGACCTCGAGGGGCTCAGCGCCTATGCAGCCAGAAGGGGTGTGCACCTGATCGGCCACCATGAGACCGGCGGCAACATCGCCAACTACGAACCGCAGCTCGACGACGCCATGGCGCTTTACGGAAAGCTGGGCGTCGACGTGGTCAAGACCGGCTACGTCGCCGATGCCGGCGGGATCATCGCCCCCGGAAACAAGCCGGGCGAAACGAAGATGGTCTGGCACGATGGCCAGCGCATGGTGAACCACTATCTCGATGTCGTGAAAGTCGCTGCGCAGCATCACGTCGCGGTCAATTCGCATGAACCGGTGAAGGATACCGGCCTGCGACGCACTTATCCCAACTGGGTCTCGCGCGAGGGTGCGCGCGGCATGGAGTACAATGCCTGGGGGACTTTCGCCAACGGGCCGGACCATGAACCCACGCTCGTCTATACGCGCATGCTGTCCGGGCCGATGGACTTCACTCCCGGCGTGCTCAGCCTGGAGGGGGCGGAACATGCCCCCTTGGCCTCGACCCTGGCCAAGCAGCTCGGGCTCTATCTCGCGCTCTATTCACCGATCCAGATGGCGGCCGATTTCGTTGAAAACCTCAAGGCCCATCCGCGCGAGATGGAATTCATCGAACATGTGCCGACCGATTGGGCCGAAAGTCACCTGATCGCAGGCCAGGTTGGCGATTATGCGATCTTCGCCCGCAAGGATCGCAACGGGCCGGAATGGTTCGTGGGCGGCGTGAACGATGCCACCGCGCGCAAGGTCACGCTCGGCTTCGACTTCCTCGATGCGGGCAAGACCTATGAGGCAAAGATCTGGAAGGACGGCGAGGGCGCAACTTACCAGACCGAGGCCCGCCACCGAATTGCCTATGAAACCCAAGCGGTGCGCAAGGGCGACAGGATCGAGATCTGGCTGGCCCCGGGCGGCGGTACGGCCATGCGCCTCATCCCGCAGGACTGACGGACCTGCGATAGCGCAAAAGCACAGACGGGGGCGCAGGGCACGGCTTTGCGCACCCACTGGTGCATGGGAGCTGCAAGAAAGCGCGCGCCAGGCTGATCGGAAGTCGAGTTGGTCGGGGAGACAGATTTCATCTGTGATCGAATTGGTCCGTCGCGATGAGACGTTCCTTTGCCTGCGTTCGACCTAAGTCTCAAAGGTTGAGGGGGCGGATTGCCCCCTCAGGCAGGACCGTGTTGTTATGTTTTCTAATCGCGCTCAGGTGCTAACCCGCCTTGCGGTACTGCAAGACGGCCTCAGCTTCCCTCTGCGCATCTACTAAGTGGAAGTGGCCCCGGTTCGAGCGCGCAACAAACTTGTCGCAAGCGTCACAGATATACCAGTGCCAGTCGTTCCACATATCTGGCAGATAGAAGACTTTGTAAGGACGCATGGCATTCTCCTTAGGGGAGTTGGCCTAGTGCCCGCGAAGGTTATCAAACCGAGCTACTGTGCGTGTAACTGACCAAAGACGGCGGTTGTTGTTATTTTATAGCGTGCGAAGGCTGGTCACAAAGACGTTCGCTGCAGTGTTATCGCGGTACGTTTCGCGTCAATTCGGGATTCTTATGGCGGATGGCTCTGACTCATCTTGAATCCTCCTTTCTTGGGTCCAAGACAAAATCTGGAACATCAAGAGAACGCGGGCAAGAGTGCGGTGGCCGTTGTCCCCCGAGTTGGCCTCATTTCTTACAAAGTTTTAATGGCGTCGCTGGGTGAGGGACAGATTGTGCCTTACGAGCCTGCCCCACAGAGGCGGATTTAGTGCATTCAAGAAACTGATATTATTGATTTTTTCCGAGTTGGTCGGGGAGACAGGATTCGAACCTGCGACATCCTGCTCCCAAAGCAGGCGCGCTACCGGACTGCGCCACTCCCCGACCTCTCGGGCGTCGATATCAGGCGATGGTGGGCCCGGCAGGATTCGAACCCGCGACCTAGCCGTTATGAGCGGCCAGCTCTAACCGCTGAGCTACAGGCCCCAAATCGCCGACCCGGCTTCAATCGACATAGCCGGGCTGAGGCGCGTTAGCTTGCATCATCGAACTACGCAAGCTCCACGCTCGACATGATTTGTGCAACATTGGTGGGCTTGACGCCGCGCCGCTCGAGATGGGCGAAAAGCGTGCGCCACCAGTCGTAAAGCGCGTCGAGATCCTCGTCCGTGCGCACATAGGGCGTGTGGCCCGGCGCGAGCGAAGGGCTGTGGAACGAGAAGACGAGGACGGGCAGGCCTTCGTCGATGGCGATGTCGACCCCGCGAAGCGCTTCGTCAGCCGTCACGCCTTCTGGGGTGAGGGGGATACGCTCCAGCAATCCGGTGCGGGCGAGGACGCCGCGTGCGGTCGGCGTGCGCCATAGATGTGGGTAGATGACGTTGCCGAGCTGGCGCAGCGGGCCCCAGTAAACGGTCGTGAGGGGCAGTTCGAGCAGGCGGCGTTCCCGGTCCACCCAATAGGGCTGGAGCGGATGGCTGCGATAGTTCGGGCCGCCCTTGCCGCTGTAGTCGAAATGCGAACGGACCGAGGTGTCGATGGCAATGCCGAACTCAGTCAGGATCTCGCTGGTGCGCGGACCCAGGCCGTAACGCCCTGCGCGGTAGATCTGTGGCGCTATACCGAAGACGGATTCGATCTTCTCGCGCAGCTGCAGGAATTTCTGCCTTTCAAGCTCGAAGCCAAGATTTCCAGCGTAGCTGTTGAATTCGCTAATTTCTTCTTCGAAGGGCGGATTGACCCATGGGTGCAGCTGGACCCCGATTTCGGCGCGGCCCGAGCTGACGGCTTCGCCAAGCACCTGGCTGGTGAGAGCCGAATTGGCGACCGGATAATCGATCAGATAGGTGGGAACGACGCCGAAACCTTCGCAGAACTGCTGGAACTTGCGAAGGGCCGGAACCGTCGCAACGCCATGGCGGTCGCGATTGAGCGGCGCGTCCCAGTCGAATTCTTCCTCGGTATCGACGGTGACGATGAACCGCTGGCCGAATTCGCTGGAAAATGTCGCAAGATCAGCCGCTTTGGGCGGCTCAAGCAGGTTTGACGCTGGCAAGAAGAATTCCCCCTCGATCCGCCTGCACCTGCCAGTCGCCGCAAGTGTCAGCGCGAATGATTGACAGCGGTGCTATGGCTAGCGGCCGCGGCGGTCAACCCGGGCAGGGTTAATTGAAGGTCATTGCCTTCCCGCCGCAAAGCGCCGCCCACAGCGACCGCTTCGGCGGCGGCCAGGCGCAGGGTGAAGCCCAGGCCGAACATGCCGGCAGACAGCGTCTGGCCCCGTTCGCCCGGAGGCGTGTCGAACAGTTCGCTTCCATCGCGCGCGGCAAGCGCGGTGGGCAGGGCGATGCGCAGGACCACGCAGGTGTCCGCTTCGCGTGAGCAGGCCAGTTCGAGAATTTCGTCGGGGGCCGTCGATCCCGCGAGCGCGGCGAGCAGGCGCCAGACGAGACGTTCGGCCTCGATCCGGTCTACCTGGATCGGGTAAGGGTTAAAGTCGATGTCTACCGGCAGCGCGAAGCCGCTGCGGCGCGGATCGGTCCAGGTTCGCAGCCGGGCGACCGTCTGGATCAGGATGTCGCTGATGTCGCAGTCGCCCGATTCGACCTGCATGGCGCCCGATTCCAGCTTTACGAGGCGGTCGAGTTCCTCGAACCCGGCGAGGATGTGCGCGCAGTCGCCGGCGATGGCTGCGGCGAGAGCACGATATTCGTGCGGGGCAGGGCCATAGAGCTGCTGCTGGATGATCTCGGCAGCCACCTGTATCGCATTGGCCGGCGTGCGCAGTTCGTGCAGGATCTGGCGCATGCGATCGGCTTCGCTCAGGCTGCCGCCCGAACGCACGTCGTGCGGCCGAGGGCGAGCAGGGCGCCGCAGGCGTCCAAGATACCCCAAAAAGCGGCCGGTCTGTTCGTCGAAGCTGGCGATCGCGTCGACCTGCCATTCACCGGTTACGCGCGGAGCGCCCGCGATCCGCACATGGGCCGCCAGCAAGGGCAGGCGGTGGCGAATGGTCGTGGCCATGTCCTGATCGGCCATGGTCTGCTGCTCAGGCACTTCATGGGCGGAGAGGCTGAGGCCGACCAGCGACGGCGCATAGGCGCTGTCCGCCCAGGTGATGCGGCCCTCCTGGTCGGTTTCGAAATCGACCGTGATGGGCAGGCGCGGTGCCGTCGTCGCCAGATCGCCAAGCGGCAGGCGGGGATCGTCGTTCGCCACTTCGAACGTGGAGTGCGATTGGCGGGCCCTGCGGAACTCCTCGATACGCCGAACGATGGCGCCGATCCCTGCCTCGGAATTGCGCGGGCGTTCAGCCTGGACGGCCGCTGCGGCCCGGGCCCATTCCGCCGCATGGTCCGGCGTGACCGGTGAACTGGAAGGAGCAGGCGCGGGCTGTGCGCGCGGCGCAGGCTCTGCAGTCGCAGGCTGCGCCGCGGCTTGCGTTGTTATCGCGGATTCGTCGGCGAGGTCGAGAATGTCATCGAGGCTGGGGCCGCTAGGTTCAATTGCAGCTGGCACCGGATTGGCTACGGGAGGCAGGCCGCGATCCCGGATTCCGAGCCGTTCGAGGAGGGCCTCGACTTTCGGTTCAAGGTCGCGGCGGTGGCGCAGGATGCCGCGCGCGCGGACCGGCAGTTCGGGAATGAGCTTGAGCCATTCGTCCTGCTGCAGGCGCGCACCGGTGATCGCGGCAGTGGCGACATCGGGCTCGTCGGCAGCGAGCATCGCCAGCAGGCGCGAATTGGTGATCGGCTGCAGGGGCTGGCGCAGCAGGCGGGCACGGTCGGCTGCGGGAATATGGGCGGCCAGTTCCTCGACACGGGCCAGTCCGGCCTCGAGCATGTCCGACTGGGCATCGCAGGGAAGGCGGCCGAGCAGGTCGACGAGCTGCCTGTACTGGATACGCGCGAGTGCATCGCCAGAGGCGGGCAAGCGCATAACCGTGGCAAGGCGATCGTCGAAATGCATCTAATCTCCAGGAGCGTCCCGTCCGCTTAGAGGGTGAGAGGTTAACCACGTCCTTCCGCTGGGGTGCCAAATTGACCCGAAAAATATCCTAGCAAAGTGGCGAAATAGCGGAAGCAGGCAGTTTCGGGGCGTTGCAAAGCGGGACGATTACGCTATGGGATAATAATATTACAGCTTGGCCGCATTTTCGATGTGGAAATTGCAATCAGGGGTGGCTGCAGGGCTGCGGCCGACAGGAAGGTTCTAATGTTCAATCTCGATGAAATCGACCGTCGACTGCTCGCCGAACTGCAGGACGAAGGACGCATCACCAATGTCGAGCTGGCTCAGCGCGTCGGGCTGACCGCGCCGCCGTGCTTGCGCCGCGTTCGCAGCCTTGAAGAAGCAGGTATCATCCAAGGCTATCACGCCGATCTCGACGCCTCCAAGCTTGGCTTCACGATCACCGTGTTTGCGCTCGTGAGTTTGAAGAGCCAGGCGGAAGAAGCGCTGCGGGCATTCGAGGAGCACATGCAGGGCCTGCCCGAAGTGCGCGAGTGCCACATGCTCAACGGCGAGATCGACTTCATCCTCAAGATCGTCAGCCGCGACCTGCAGAGCTTTCAGGAGTTCCTGACTTCCAAGCTCACGCCGGCGCCGAACGTGGACAGCGTCAAGACCTCGCTGACCATCCGAACCTCGAAGAACCAGCCCGGCGTCCCGTTGGGCGGCTGACGTGCTACTGCTTCGCTAGCTTCTGGACACCGTCGGGTATCGCGAACCAGTCGTGCGCGCTGTCGCACCAGTAATGCAGCGAAGGCTCCAGCCCTTCGGTGCTGTCCAGCGTCCCTGCCTTGATGAATATTATGCCCTGTTCACGGGCCGCGGGCGTATCGGTCAGCACCGGTGAGCCGCATTGCGGGCAGAATTGCCGATAGACCGTCTGGCCCGTGGTGCCGCTGTCCTCGTATGTTTTCAGTTCACCGGTAAGGTGCAGACCCTCGCGCGCGGTAACGCCCACGAGTGAAAAGGCGCTCCCCGCCTGCTTCTGGCAATGGGTGCAGTGGCACACGACAAGGGCGGCGAGGGGCCAGTCCACTTCGTAGCGCACGCTGCCGCACAAGCAGCTGCCTTCACGTGTTTGCGACATCTGCGGCAAGTCCTTTCCCGTTTTCAGCGCGTAGGCTGACGGAGGTCGGGACGGTTGCCAACTCTTGCAAGTCAGAGTGAGGCGACAGCTTCCAGGGCGAGCAGGTAGCTATTCGCACCGAAGCCGGCGATCGTCCCCTTGGCTGCCATGCCGACCCATGATTTGTGGCGAAATTCCTCCCGCTTGTGTGGGTTGGACAAGTGCACTTCGATGACCGGCGTATCGATCGCGCGGATCGCATCGAGCAGGGCGATGGAGGTATGCGTATAGGCACCCGCGTTCAGCAGCACCGCGTGCGCGCCCTCGGCCTGTGCTTCGTGCAGCCAGTCGACGAGATGACCCTCATGGTTCGACTGGCGCATCTCGATTTCGCAATCGAGTTCGCCCCCACGTTCGACCAGCATCGCGGCGATGTCATCCAACGTCTGGGCGCCGTAGATTCCAGGTTCGCGCTGGCCGAGCAGGTTGAGGTTGGGCCCGTTCAGAACATAGACCAGCTTCGATGTCATCTTTTACCATTCCCTTGAGTGCGGTCTCTCACGCAGCGGCGCAAGGTCCTCGTCTTTCGGGAACAGCCTTAGCGACTGCTCATGGCCATGCAAGTCGGGGTGGCTGATCGGCTCGCTCAGGCGTCGATGGCAGGCAGGCTCGGATCGGGAGGAGGGGCATCGTCGGCCGGGGCCGAATCGGAATCGGGCGCGTCATCGACATAGCCCTCGTCGCCGCCGGACCCCGCGTAGAAGTCGGAAAGGGCGGCCTGGCGGGCCTGGTCTCGCGCAGCCGCGGCCTCGCGCTCGGCAGCTTCGCGTGCCTGGGCCTGTTCCTGCGCCTGGGCTTTGGCCTTTGCGAGTTGCTGTTCGAGTTCGGCTTCCCGGCCCGATCCGCATCCGAAAAGGGCCAAGGCAGGCGCGATTGCCAGGAATGTGCGCAAGATTGAGCGACCCACGATTCTGTTGTCCTTGCTGCGTCCGACACGAAGAGGAGCAAGCTTCGATCTGCTCCTAGAACGGTAAAGCTTAGGAATGTTTTACCGCGAAAATTCGTACGCTCCTGATGTCATGCAGCGGTTAACGGTCGCTTCCTTTGGCTTTGCCCCACTGGCGCATGGCGGAATAGCCAAGGTAGCCGGTCCCGAAAAGCGCATAGAGCGGTTCGGGAATGCCGCGCAGGTAGGCGGTCATGCCCGTGGCAATGGCCTGCGCGGTCGAAGGGCTGAAGGCACCGATCAGGCCCATCGGCAGGGCCCAGAGAATCATGGCGTACATGACGTAGAGAAAGCTGGGACGGGCGCGGCTCGTCCATGGATCGGCAGATCCGGCCTCGGCGACGACGGCGGAAAGGCTGGCCTGAAGTTTCTCGATTTCCTGCGAATTTTCGAGTCGAAGCAGTTCCAGCTTGGCCCGGTCGCGGGCGTCCGGATCGGGAATGACCTTGTCGATGATGTGTGAAATCGGGCTGATCAGCGAATCGAGCAGCGGCATGGGGCACTCCTGCAATGCAATTGGCGATCGCAGGTAGGTAACCAAATCGGCGCGTGTAGGAAAACGCTGCGTTTGCCTTGCGGTACACGCTGGGCATCGCGACCGGCTGTGCCGCGATGCTTCCTTATTTTCCGAATGTCCTGGAAAATCTTGGTCGGGACGAGAGGATTCGAACCTCCGACCCCCACACCCCCAGTGTGATGCGCTACCAGGCTGCGCTACGTCCCGACCGAGGGGTGCGCCTATAGGCACCTCATTCGAGGAGCGCAAGCGCGAAGAACATACTTTTGCGCATGGGTTGAACGGTTTCCCGTCGCACCTATGTTTCGCCCCGTCCCGGTACCGTTCCGAGGCCGCGCGTTGCCAGTGCTTCGCTTTATTGCTAACCGCCCGCGCACTTGGAATTTCCGTGAAGTGGATTTCCCGGGCAGGCGCGCATCGGTCTGGATGACTGCAGGCGAGTCGCTCGAGGGACCACACAAGAAGGCGCATCTGTTTCATGCATAACTCGATTCTTCCCATGCTCGCTGCCGCTGCACCTGCCGGCGGGCCGCCCGCCTGGGTGCAGTACCTGCCGTTCGTTGCGATGGCCGTGATCTTCTGGTTTCTCATCCTGCGTCCGCAGATGAAGCAGCAGAAGGAGCACAAGGCCAAGCTTTCGGGCTTGAAGAAGGGCGACGAAGTGCTGACCGGCGGCGGTTTCATCGGCAAGGTCATCAAGGTCGACGAGAACTACGCCGAAGTCGAAATCGCGCAGGGCGTGCGTGCAAAGACGCTCAAGTCGACCATCGTCGACGTGATTCCGCCCGCAGGCAGCAAGCCCGCGAACGACTGAGTCGATTCTGCCCGGGCCACGTGAGGCCCGAAACACATCCGGGATGCGTCTATTCCGGCGCGCCCTCTCGGAGAGAAGCCCAAGGCAATGCTCGAATTTCCTACCTGGAAGAAGCTCTGGTACTGGGGCCTGACGCTTGTCATCGCCGCAGCCGCGCTGCCTTCACTGTTTTCCGTTTCCGGCCTTCCCTGGCCCAGCGTCCTTCCCGCCCCCGAAGTCAATCTGGGGCTCGACCTTGCCGGCGGCAGTCACATCCTGCTCGAGGCCGACAAGAGCCAGGTCGCGCAGCAGCGGCTGGAGAACATGGAGGAATCGGTTCGCGGACGCCTGCGTCTCGCCAATCCGCGCATTGCCATCGGCGATATCTCCAGCAGCAACGGTCGCCTGAGCTTCATGCTCAAGGATCCCGCGCAGGTCGACGCCGCGCGTGACGAAATCCTCGCGCTCACCTCGGGCGCCGGCCTTACCGGCCAGCGCGACTGGGACATCAAGGTCGAGGACGGCAACCGCTTCGTGCTGACGCCGACTCGCGAAGGCCTCGACCAGGCAGTGTCCGATGCAATGGACTCGGCCATCGAGGTCGTCCGCAAGCGTATCGACGCACTCGGCACGCGCGAGCCCACGATCATTCGCCAGGGCGAGGAACGCATCGTCGTCCAGGTTCCCGGTCTCGACGATCCCGAAGCGCTCAAGAGCCTGATCGGCCAGACCGCCAAGCTCGAATTCAAGCTCGTCGACGAGACGGCTGCGCCCAACGACATCCAGCAGGGCATTGTCCCGCCGGGCGACGAACTGGTGCCCTGGGCCGATCCCAATTCGCCCGGTTCGGGCGGCGTACCGATGCTTGCGGTCAAGCGCCTCGGCGGCATCAAGGGCGACCAGCTCACCAATGCCAAGCAGGGCTTCGATCCCAAGACCAACGCTCCGGTGGTGTCGATCACCTTCGACCAGACCGGCGGCGCCAAGTTCGCCAAGCTGACCAGCGAGAACGTGAACAAGCGCTTCGCCATCATTCTTGACGGCAAGGCGCTCTCGGCCCCCAACATCAACGAACCCATCCTCGGCGGCAGCGCGCAGATCTCGGGCAGCTTTTCAGTCCAGTCGGCTACGCAGCTCGCCATCGCGCTGCGCTCCGGCGCGCTTCCGGTCGACCTGACCGTCGTTGAGGAACGCACGGTCGGGCCTGACCTGGGTGCCGACTCGATCAGGAAGGGCCTGATCGCAATGGGCGTGGGCTCGCTGCTCGTCGTCCTGCTGATGATCGTGACCTACGGCCGCTTCGGCATCTACGCGACGATCGCGCTGATCTTCAACGTGATGATGATCCTGGGCGTGATGGCGGTCATGGGCACCACCCTGACATTGCCGGGCATCGCCGGTTTCGTGCTGACCATCGGCGCGGCCGTTGACGCCAACGTGCTGATCTACGAACGCATGCGCGAAGAGCGCAAGAAGGGCCGGCGCGTCATTGCCGCGGTCGAGAACGGCTACAAGGAAGCGAGCCGCGCGATCTACGACGCCAACGTCACCAACGCGATCGCCGGTGCGCTGCTCTTCGCCTTCGGCTCGGGTCCGGTTCGCGGCTTTGCCGTCGTTCTGATCATCGGCCTGTTCACCTCGGTGTTTACCGGCGTGACGCTGACCCGCATGTGGGTCGCCTCCTGGCTGCGCAAGGCGCGGCCGACCGAACTGCACGTGTAAGGGCCTGCTGCCATGCGCCTCCTGAAACTCGTTCCCGAGAACACCAACATCCACTTCCTGAAGTGGCGTGTTCCCTTCTACATCATGAGCGTCGTGCTCATCGCGGCAAGCTGGGGTCTGGTCATGACCCGGGGCCTCAATTACGGCGTCGACTTCGCCGGCGGCCTGGAAGTGCGCGCCACTTTCACGAAGGAGGCCGAAGCCCCGGTCGCGGATCTGCGCAAGCAGATCTCGGCGCTCGGCTTCGAGGACCCGATCATCCAGCGTTTCGGCGATCCGAACTCGGTCTCGATCCGCGTGCGCCTGCCCGATGAAGCCGAGGGCAACCCGGGTGCGGCCGAAGCGATTTCGAACCGGATCGTAGGTGCCATGCAGTCGAACCATCCCGACGTGCGCATCGACGGAAATGACACTGTCTCGGGCAAGGTCTCCGGAGAATTCCGCCAGATGGCGCTCTATGCGCTGCTGGCCGCGATGCTGGCGATTTCGATCTACATCTGGGTCCGTTTCGAGTGGCAATTCGGCGTCGGAGCGCTCTTCGCGCTGTTCCACGACGTGTCGCTGACACTCGGCATGTTCGCGCTGTTCCAGCTCGAATTCAGCCTGCAGATCATCGCCGCGATCCTGGCCATCATCGGTTACTCGCTGAACGACACCATCGTCGTCTATGACCGCATCCGCGAGGACCTGAAGAAGTATCGCAAGATGCCGCTTCCGGAACTTCTCGACATGTCGGTCAACGAGACGCTGGCGCGTACGGTGATGACGTCGGCCACACTGCTGGTCGCGCTGATCCCTCTGCTGCTGTTCGGGCCGGAAAGCCTCTTCGGCCTGACTGCGGCCATCGTGCTGGGCATCTTCGTGGGTACCTACAGCTCGATCTACATGGCTGCGCCGATCCTGATCTGGCTTGGCGTGAGCGGCGACAGCTTCGTGCCGACCGAATCCGCGATCGAGCGGCAGGAGCGCAAGGCGCGCGAGGGCGTCGGACGCCCCTGAGCCTGATGTGAAGCCCTGACGAAAAAGGGGCGGTCCGGAGGCCTTCAAACGCTCCGGACCGCCCCTTTTTTCGATTCTGCGTCCGGCGCCTTCAGGCCGGGATGCTGATGTTCCGGTCTTCCAGCACGCTTTTCCAGAAGCGCACGATGTTTTCGGCGTTCACGCCCCAGCTGAAGCGGCTGACATTGGCGGCGACGTCGGACTGGCTGGGCGGATCGGCGAGGATCTCCGCGACGGCCTTGGCGATCGATTCGGGATTGCGCTCGACCAGTCGCCCGGCGCTCGAATCCTTCACGACTTCGCCTGCTCCGCCGATGTCCGGAATGACGATGGGGGTTCCGCAGGCCAGCCCCTCGATCCAGACATTGGCCAGTCCTTCGCTGGAAGAGGGAAGGACAAGGACGTCGGCAGCGCACAGGAGGTTGGGCAGGACCTCGTGGTTGACGAGGCCGAGGAAGTGGACGCGGTCCTCGACGCCGAGGCGTCTGGCGAGCGCTTCGAGCTGCGGCATGTCCTCGCCGGACCCGGCGAGCGCCAGCCGCGCTTCGGGCAGGTGGGACAGGGCCTCGATGACGAGGCGCTGTCCCTTGCGTTCGATCAGCGCTCCCGGGGTGACCAGCAGCGGCCCCTGGGACCATATGCCGAGGTTGGGCATGGCGGATACGAGCGCGCGGGCCGCGCCGCGCTCGACCGGATGGAACAGCTCACGGTCGAGGCCGGTATAATGCACGTCGATCCGTTCGCCCGGCATGCCCAGTTCGATCATGTCATCGCGCAGCGCCTGCGAGACCGCGAGCAGCCCGGAAGCCTGCCGTGCCGCCTCCTGCATCTGCTCCAGCGCGCGCGGGCGCTGCCCCCAATAGTGAATGTCGGCGCCGCGCGACTTGATCGTGAGCGGCAGGCCCAGTTCGCGCGCGACGATGGCCGCGGCAGGGCCGTCCGGAAAGAAGAACTGCGCGTCGACAAGGTCGAAAGGCTTTTCCTCGTGCAGGCGGCGAACCAGCGGCAGGATGGCCCCGGCGATCCGGCCAGGATTGCTGTCGCCGCCGATCCTGGGGATTGTGGTGAAGCGCGGATAGTGGACTTTCAGCCCGACGGCATCGCTCACTTCGGGAATGGTTTTCAGCCGGGCATAGGGCTCGCGCAGCGAAAGCGGCCAGGGTGGAATGCCGATCGGGCTGATCATCGTCAGGTCGGTTTCGCCGCGTGCGACGACCGCCCGCATCTGGTTGCCCACGAAGACGCCGAAGGAAGGCTTCACCGGGTTGGGGAAGAGCGTGGCGATGGAGAGGATTCGCATAACGGCGGCCTTAGGGTGCGCGGTTCAAAGCTTACGTACGAGCATTTCGGCAACGGCCAGCCATGCGGGATGTTCCACGATGATCTGCCTTTGTCCGCTGGCCGGGGGGAGCAGGGCGATGCGATCGCCGTCGCGGTCTATCAGGCGGCCGAAAGCGAAACGGCCGCCGGGGCGTGGGGCCAGGACATCGCGGTTCATCAGGCGGGCGGCTTCCTCGGGTGGGTGCTGGCGCAGCCAGACCTGGTCGGCGGCGCGATATTCCCCGCAGGAGGCTTCCACTTCGAGCACGAGCCACGGGGTATCGCCGGCAAGGTCGCTGGGCGTGACCGCTTCGAGCCGCGCGCGCGCAGGTTCGGTGCCGTCCGGTCCGAGCACGGCAACGATACGCGCCGGTTCGCTGGCTTCGCTGCGCAGCAGGACTTCGGGTTCCACCTCGAGCGCAGCGGCGATTCGGTTCATCCATGCCAGCGATAGATTGCGCATGCCGGTTTCGAGCCGCCCGATCGTCTGCGCCGTCGTGGGCGGGGAGCAGGCTGCCGCGACATCGGCGAGCGTAAGGCCCTTCTGCAGGCGGATGTCACGGATGCGATTTATCATGGCTGGTCCTGTGTAACCGATTTGGTTTTCACTTTCCTACAGACATGCCGATTCGGCAAGGTTCCTGCTCGAACCCAAGCATCGGAGGCATGTATGAAGCAGGAACTCGTCGAGCGTGAATTGACCAGCGAAGGTCCCGTGCGCAGGCGCGGCGCCAGGGTCGCCCCAGCGCGTTCGCCGCGCACCGTGGCCGTCAATCTCGCCGAATCGCCCCTCAGTTGGCTTCACGCGCGCGGCCATCTGGATGACCGCCGGTTCGCTGCGGGCGAGCGACTGCGGACCGATTGGGAACTGGCGCAGCTGGCACCGCGCATGACGATGCGTTGGGACCCGGTACGGGCATCGGGAGGCCCCGACGCCGATTTGACTCCGGGAGAGCGGCAGGTTGCGGCCAAGGCGCGCTTCGACGGTGCCATCGAAGCGGCAGGAGCCGGACTGTCCGATGTCCTTTGGCGGGTTGTGTGCGCGGGGGAAGGGCTTCCCACTGCCGAAAAGGCACTGGGCTGGCCGGCCCGCAGCGGCAAGCTCGTGCTGGGACTGGCGCTGGACCGGGTTGCGGCATACTACCGCATCCCGTGACCGGGCCCTTGCCGCGGTGCGTCAGCCTTCGACTTGTTCTGCCAGTTCCAGCCAGCGTTCCTCCGCCGCTTCCTTGTCGCCTCGCGCTTTCTCGATTGCGGCGGAGAGGGCGGCGAACTTCTTCGGGTCGCGGGTGTAGAGATCGGGATCGGCCATGGCCGCCTCGTCGCGGGCGATGGACGCTTCCAGTTCCTCGATCCGACCGGGCAGAAGATCGTAGTCGCGCTGGTCCTTGTAGGACAGCTTGGTCTTCTTGGGCGGTGCAGGTGGTGGCGGGGCGGCGCTTTCCGCCTTGGCTTTCGCCTTTGCCGGGGCCGTACGCTGCTTGCGCTTGGCTTCCCAGTCGGCGTAGCCGCCGGCGATCATGTCGATATGGCCGGTCCCGTCGAGGCCGAGCGTGAGGTTGACGGTGCGGTCAAGGAAGTCGCGGTCGTGGCTGACGATCAGGACCGTGCCGTCGTAGTCCGAGATAACTTCCTGCAGCAGATCAAGGGTCTCGAGGTCGAGGTCGTTGGTCGGCTCGTCGAGCACGAGCAGGTTCGACGGTCGGGCGAATTCGCGGGCGAGCAGCAGGCGTGACTGTTCGCCGCCCGAGAGCGTGCCCACCCGGGCGTCGATCAGGCCGGGGTCGAACAGGAAGTCCTTGAGGTATCCCTGCACGTGCTTGCGTACGCCGCGCACATCGACCCAGTCGCTACCTTCCGCGATCACGTCGCGCAGCTTCATGTCGGGCTTGAGCAGGCTGCGCTGCTGGTCGATGACGATGGTGGTCAGGGTATTGGCCAGGGTGACCGAGCCTTCGTCGGGGGCCAGTTCGCCGGTCAGGATCTTGAGCAGGGTCGACTTGCCCGATCCGTTGGCGCCGACGATGCCGATGCGGTCGCCGCGCTGGATGCGCAGCGAGAAATCCTTGATGACCGTACGCTGGTTGTCTTCGGTGCCGAAGCGCTTGGTCACGTGCTCGGCAACGATGACCGACTTGGTCTTGCTGCCGTCGCCGGCGACCGCAAGTTTGGCGGTGCCGGTGGGGGAGAGCATCGCGGCACGTTCGGCGCGCATTTCCCACAGCTTGGCAAGGCGGCCCTGGTTGCGCTTGCGCCGGGCGGTGACACCGCGTTCGAGCCAGTGCGCCTCGATCTTGAGCTTGGCGTCCAGCTTCTCGGCGGCGCGGGTCTCTTCCTTCTGGACTTCCTCTTCCCAGGCCTCGAACCCGCCGAAGCCTACTTCCTTGCGGCGCAGCGATCCACGATCGAGCCAGATCGTCGCATTGGTCAGGCGGGTCAGGAAGGTGCGGTCGTGGCTGATGACCACGAAGGCGCCGTTGTAGCGCTGCAGCCAGGATTCCAGCCATTCGATCGCGGCAAGGTCGAGGTGGTTGGTCGGCTCGTCCAGCAGCAGCAGGTCGGGCTCGGAGGCCAGCGCCCGGCACAGGGCGGCGCGGCGGCGCTCGCCGCCCGATGCGCTGGCGGCCTCACGCGAAAGATCGATGCCGAGCTGGTCGGCAATGGCTTCCACCTCATGGCGCTGCGGCGCATCGTCGCCGCTGATCGCGAAATCCAGCAGGGTGTCGAAGCCGGTGAAGAACGGGTCCTGCTCGAGGGTGACGACGCGGGTGCCGGGCTGGATCGAGCGCTTGCCCTTGTCCGCCTCGACCTGGCCTGCAATCAGGCGCAGCAGCGTGGTCTTGCCGGCGCCGTTGCGCCCGATCAGCGCCAGCCGGTCGCGCGGGCCGATGTTGATGTCGAGGTCCTGGAAGAGCCAGCCGGAGCCCTGGATCAGGCCAAGGCCTTCCCAGCTGAGAATTGGTGCGATTGCCATGGCCGGCGCCCTACAGCGAGCAGCGGGGGGCTGGCAAGCATCGTGGGATCTGCGCAACAGTGAAACATTGCTGCCAGCTTTGAGCCGCATTCAGGACTTGTTCAATGCCGCAAGCTTAGGCACCCAGTCAGGATGACAAAACTTCTTGCCTCTTTTCTATCGGTTGCGGCCCTTGGCCTTGTCGCGACCGCCATGCCGGTCCATGCCGAGCCGGGCGCAGAGCAGGGGCAGGTTCGCAAGGAACGCAAGGCAGGCAATGTGCGTTCCCTTCGCGAGATCGAGCAGCAGGTGCTTCCGAAAATGTCGGGAATGCAGTACCTCGGACCGGAATATGATCCTGCGGCAATGGCTTATCGCCTGAAATTCATTCAGGACGGGAAGGTCTATTTCGTCGATGTCGATGCCCGCACGGGCCGCGTCATCGGCCGGTCGCGCTGAGGATACGAGCCTGTGCTTCGCTTGACGCTCGCGGGCTTACGCCCCATCTCGTCGGTGACTTCCAAGGGAGACCTGATTTGCGCATCCTGATCGTCGAGGATGAACCTACGCTCGGCAACCAGCTCAAGACCACGCTCGAGCAGAACGGCTATGCCGTCGACCTGTCGACAGACGGCGAAGACGGCCATTTTCTTGGATCGACCGAGGATTACGACGCCGTCATCCTCGATCTCGGCTTGCCCGAGATCGACGGCCTCACCGTGCTTGGCATGTGGCGCAGGGAAGGGCGCAATTTCCCCGTGCTTGTACTTACCGCCCGTGATTCCTGGTCGGACAAGGTCGCCGGGCTCGATGCCGGCGCGGACGACTATCTCGCCAAGCCATTCCAGACCGAGGAACTGATCGCCCGACTTCGCGCGCTCATCCGCCGTGCCTCTGGCAATACCTCGAGCGAGTTGATGGCGGGCGACGTGCGCCTCGACACGCGTTCGGGCCGCGTCACGCTGGCCGGTGAACCGGTCAAGCTGACCGCGCAGGAATACAAGCTGCTGTCCTACCTGATGCACCACAAGGGCAAGGTGGTCAGCCGTACCGAACTGATCGAACACATCTACGATCAGGACTTCGACCGCGATTCCAATACGATCGAGGTCTTCGTCACGCGGATCCGCAAGAAGCTGGGCGCCGATGTCATCACCACGATCCGTGGTCTCGGGTACAGCCTCGACGATCCCGCGGACGCACCGCGAAACTGAGGAGCAGATGGACGCTCCGCGAGCAGACGGGGCAGGGAGCGAGGCAACTGTCGCCGAGACGGTGAAGGCCCGCCATACCGGCTCGCTCGCGCGGCGCATGATGCTGATTGCGGCCGGGTGGATCTCGATCCTCCTGCTGTTCGGCGGACTGGCGCTCGATCGCACGCTGACCTCGCTGGTCACCCGCAATTTCGACGAACAGCTCGGTTACATGCTCACCGGCATGATCGGTTCGGCTGAGATCGGTCCGGATGGCGAGGTGTTCTTCATCCGACCGCTGGGCGACCAGCGGTTCCTCGAGCCGAACAGCGGCCTGTACTGGCAGATTCGCGCCAAGGGGCACGAGGATTTCCCCTCGCGCTCGCTGTGGGATCGCAGCCTCGACGTTCCCGAGGACAACTTCGACGCAAAGCCGCATGTTTACGACAGCGACCAGTTCCCCGGCGAGCCGCTGCGGATCATGGAGCGCTCGATCATTCTGCCGGGCAGCGACACTCAATGGATGTTCACTGTCGCGGCCAGTCGCGAGGATCTCGACGAACAGATCAAGATGATCCGCTCGATCCTCGTCTACAGCTTCGTCGCGCTCGGCTTCGGCTTGTTGCTCATGGCGGGGATGCAGACCTGGTACGGCCTGTTTCCGCTGCGCCATGTGCGCCGCGCGATCCAGAAGCTGCGAACGACGGGCGCCAGCCGCGTGACCGACCCGCTGCCCCAGGAAGTCGAGCCGCTGGTCGACGAACTCAATGCCCTGCTGTCGCATACCGAACTGCAGGCGGAGGAAGCGCGTCGCCACGCCGGCAACCTGGCCCATGCGCTCAAGACGCCGCTGACGGTCATCATGAACGCGGCCACGGCCAAGTCGCCCGACCTGTCCGACACGGTGATCCGCGAAGCGGCGGTGATGCGGCGGCAGGTCGATCACCATCTGGCCCGGGCCCGGGCCGTCGGGCGCCGCGCGGCCGGGATGTCGCGTGCCAGCGTGTGGCCAAGCCTCGAGGCAGTGCTGCGCGCCGTCCAGCGCCTTTACGATGACACGCGCTTCGACCTCGATGGCAATCACGGCGTGACCGTCGCGGTGGAGAAACAGGACCTCGAGGAGATTCTCGGCAATCTGATCGAGAATGCCGCCAAGTATGGCGGAGGCAGCGTCTTCGTCACGGTCGATGCGGGGTACGACCCGCAGTTCTGCGAGATCTGGGTCGAGGACGACGGCATGGGGATTCCGGCTGCCGAGCGTACCCGCATTTTCGATCGCGGGGCCCGTCTCGATACTGGCAAGCCCGGCACCGGGCTTGGCCTTGCCATTGTTCGCGACGTGGTGGAAATCTATGGCGGAAGGGTCGAACTCGATGAGAGCGAGGACCTGGGCGGCCTGCTGGTCAAGTTGCAGCTGCCGCGCACCGCGACCTGAAGGAATGCGGGGTCGGAAGCTGGGGATGCGCGCCACGTGCGCGGTTGCAGCGCCGGCCCTGCCGCTTCATTGGCGGCGTTCGAAAATCAAGGAGTACCCATGAACGAGACCATCAAACTGTCGCTCACGCAGGACGAAGTCGAAATCCTCGTCGATGCCCTCGAAGCCGACATGGAAGGCTACGTCGAGGCAGCGAAGGAAGCGCGCGGCAACGGCAATCGCGATGACGTGAAGACGTTCACCGATGCCGCCACGCGCATCCAGACCCTGATGAGCAAACTTCAGGACTACGTCGAAGAATAATAGCGCGAAAGGCCGGCTCAGCCGGCCTTTGCCTGCTGGTGATGGCGGATCACTTCGTCGATGATGAAGCGCAGGAACTTCTCGCCGAAGTCGGGATCGAGATTTGCGTCCTCCGCCAATTTGCGCAGGCGCGCGATCTGCCGTTCCTCGCGGCCGGGATCGGAAGCGGGCAAGTCTTTCTCGGCCTTGTAGGCGCCGACGGCCTGGGTGATGCGAAAGCGCTCGGCCAGGATGAAGATCAGGGCGGCATCGATATTGTCGATGCTGGAGCGGAAGCCGGCGAGCACCGGATCGGTGGCGGGAGTGTCCTGGGTCATGGTGGAGCCCCGCTAGCACGGCTCTTGTTACTGTGCCAGCCTGCGCAAATGGCGCTCCGGGCGGCATTCCCACTTGCGTTCAAGCCGCTGAAAGCGCAATGCGCGGGGCGATGACTGCACAAGTGATTAACCTGCGTTCACGTGAAACGCAGCCCTCCCTGGCTCCCATGCTCGCCCTGACTGCGGCAGGCATGAACAGCGTCAATTCCGTCATTCTCGACCGCATGCAAAGCGAGATCCCGCTGATCCCGGCGCTTGCCGGACATCTGATCTCCGGCGGCGGCAAGCGCATGCGCCCGATGCTGACGGTCGCGGCAGCCGAGCTGTGCGGTTACCAGGGTACCCGTCACCACAAGCTGGCGGCGGCCGTCGAATTCATTCACACCGCGACCCTGCTGCACGACGACGTCGTCGATGGTTCCGACCTGCGGCGCGGCAAGGCGGCGGCCAATATCGTCTTCGGCAATCCGGCGACGGTCCTGGTGGGCGACTTCCTGTTCACCCGCGCATTCGAACTCATGGTCGAGGACGGCAGCCTGCGCGTCCTCAAGATCCTGTCGAAGGCCAGCTCGATCATCGCCGAGGGCGAAGTCGACCAGCTGACCGCCCAGCGCAAGATCGAGACGAGCGAGGAGCACTACCTCCAGATCATCGGTTCGAAGACTGCGGCGCTGTTTGCGGCGGCGACCCGGATCGCCGCGGTCGTGGCCGAGAAGAGCGAAGCCGAAGAGCAGGCGCTCGATGCCTATGGACGCAATCTCGGGATCGCCTTCCAGCTTGTCGACGATGCGATCGACTACGATTCGGAAGCTGCCGAATCGGGCAAGGACAAGGGCGATGACTTCCGCGAGGGCAAGATGACCCTTCCGGTCATCCTCGCATATGCCCGAGGCACTGAGGAAGAACGCAAGTTCTGGCAGGAAGCCATTGCCGGCTTCCGCACCGAGGACGAGGACCTTGCCCACGCGGTCGAACTGATCAATCGCCACAAGTGCGTCGAGGCGACCCGCGAGCGGGCCCGCCACTTCGCCCAGCGCGCCATCGATTCGATTGCAGGCTTCCCCTCCGGCGAAGCGCGCAATGCCATGGCTGAAGCGGTCGAATTCGCCGTCGCGCGCCGGTACTGACGCGGTTAAGCAACGGTTCGTCAGATTGCGGGCACCTGCAGCAAGGCCGTAATTGCGATGCGCAGTTTCGGTCCCTATTGAGGCCGCCCATGCGCTCCGAGCTCAATCGGGCTGTCACCGGCTACCAGCCCGGTTCGCCCCGCCAACGTATCGTCTCGTCCCTGCTGTCCGCGGGCGTGATCGCGCTCGTCTTGCTTCTGGCGATTTACCAGAGCGGGGTGGTCAGCATGCCGGAGAAGCGCAACAATCCGGTTACCTTCGATGTCACCGGCCAGGAAAAGGACAAGGGCGAGAAAGCCAAGGACAAGCCCAAGGCCGAGGAAAAGAAAGAGAAAAAGAAGAAGGTCGAGCCGGTCCAGAAGGAAGAGGTCAAGAAGCCTCCGGTCATCACGCCGCCGGTTGAAACGCCTGTCGTGAAGAAGCCCGCCTTCACCTTCCTGAAGCTCTCGCACGAGGATTTCGCGTCAGCGGACATCGGACAGATGAAGGCGCCGGCCCCAGCCGTCAGCAGCGAATCGGGGAGCGGTTCCGGTTCCGCATATGGGCCGGGCGAAGGGCCGGGCGGTGCGATTCTCTACCGTGCCCAGTGGTACCGTGAACCCAGCGGTGCCGAACTCGGTGGCTACATTCCCGCCAATGCCCCGCGCACCGGATGGGGCGAAATCGCCTGCCAGACGATTGAGAACTACAAGGTCGAAAACTGCCAGATCCTTGGCGAATCGCCGCGCGGTTCGGGGTATGGCCGCGCGGTGCAGAGTGCGGCGTGGCAGTTCCAGGTGGTTCCGCCGCGGATCAACGGCAAGCCGCAGCTTGGCACCTGGGTCCGCATCCGGATCGACTACGGGTCGAAAATGGCAGGTTGAAGCGCGGGGCCGGTCAGGCCGCGCGAATCGACTGGGGCTGGACCTTGTCGATATGCGCGATCAGTTCTTCGAGCGGCATCGGTCGGGCAATGAAGAAGCCCTGCGCCAGCGCGAAACCGGCAACCCTTGCGCTCAAGAGCTGGTTTTCAGTCTCGATGCCTTCGATCACGCAGTCCAGCGACAGCGCGCGGGCCAGACTGCGAATCGCCTCGATCAGCCGTCGGCCCTTCGTTTCATCGAGCCTTGCTGCAAAGCTGCGGTCGATCTTCACCATGTCGAGGGGCAGTTGGTGAAGTGAGGAGAGGCTCGAGTAGCCGGTGCCGAAATCGTCCAGCGCTATGCGCACGCCGGTGCGGCGTAGGCGCTTCAGGGCACTGCGGGCATTGTCGAGCTCGGCAATCAGGGAGCTTTCGGTGATCTCGAACAGCAGTCGGCGCGGCGAATGGACCATGGCCCTGATCCGCTCGAGCAGGGCATCGATGGTTTCCGCGTCGCCGACGTCCTTGCCCGACAGGTTGAACGTCAGGCCCATGTCCTCGGGAATGCGATCGAGCGAGGCCAGTGCCTTGTCGAACAGAGCCAGGGTCACCTGCCGTGCCCGTCCCACACGCTCTGCAGAGGCAATCAGCATTTCGGGAGGGACGCGGCCGATGATCGGAGAATTCCACCGCGCCAGGCACTCGACGCCCTTGGGGATCATCGTCTCGGTGTTGATGATCGGTTGGAAGACGACCGACAGTTCGGTCATGAGATCGGCGGCCTGCAGCGCGGAATCTAGGGCCTGCTCCGAGCGGATCAGCTTCTCCAGTTCCGAGGTGAAGCGCACGCACTGCCCGCGCTTGTTCTTCTTGGCGTGATAAAGGGCGAAGTCGGCGTTGTCGTAGAGGACGCTCGCTGACTTGGCTGCCGCCGGATAGGGGGCGATGCCGGCGGAACAGCCGACGGAAACGATGACGTCGCCCAGTCTGGCGGGCTGCCGGATCGTCGTGAACAGCGCGTGGGTGATGGCCTCGGCCTGTTCGAGACCGCCGATCGAGATGATGCCGAATTCGTCGCCGCCAAGCCGGGCGATGACGACGTCGGCTGGGCACAACGTCATGATCCGCTCGCCCAGAAGCTGCAGCAGCCGGTCGCCCTGTACGTGGCCGTGCGTGTCATTGATGGGCTTGAAGCGATCGAGGTCGATCAGCCCGACGCAGAACTGGTCCTGCGGCTGCGCACATTCCAGCAGACCTTCCAGGGTCGCGAAGAAATAGCGGCGGTTGGGCAGTCCGGTCAGCGCATCGGTCATGGCGAGGCGGGCGTTCTCCTCCCCCAGGGCCTGGGCCTGACGCCTTTCGCAGGTCAGATCCCTCTGTGTGCTCTCCAGATGTACGAACGAGGCATAGGAATCGCGCAGGATCTTGAGCACGACCAGCGAAACCAGAGAGATGTTGATGGCAATGGCCACCATGACCGAACTGCCTGACAGAAAGCTGTAGGCCAGAAAGCCGCCGAGCACCGCGACATTTACCAATGTCGCTGCCATCGGCAGGAAACTTAGGCAGAACGTGCAGCCCAGGACGGTTATCGCGATGAAGATCGCGAAGTGGCCCCGCTCGTAGGGACCGCCGTACTGGACCAGCACCGTAGCCCAGACAAGGCAGGTCATGGCGAGCAACATGGAGATGAAGACCGTCACGCGCAGGCGTTTGAGCGCGCGCGCGGGATCCAGGTCCCTTGCCGTCAGCGGCCGCATCCAGACGAGCATGCGAATGATGCTGAACGCAATGAGTCCTGCAGGAACCGAGAGCGTGAGGTACTCGGGGGCAAGGTTGCGATGCGTGAAGGCGAATATGGCGGAGTTTACGGCGACGAGGCCATATAACGGCGGCACCTGTTCGCGCAGACGCAGATACTGCGCCACGGGCAGGGGATACTGGCCTGGCCTGTACGACCGGGGCGTCTTGCGCGTTTCGTCTGCCAAATCATTAGACTCCTGACGAAATCAGGTACCCAAGAATGGTTTAAGATTGGTACATGCCATGCGCGCACTAGGACGGATGCGTCCGCTCGGGTTCTGGTGAGGCCTTCCTTCGGCATGGCAGCCGATCTAAGGGACCGGGCGTGACCACTCTGCCAATCCACACCGTCCTTCCGGACCTCCTTCAGGCCTTGAGAGACCGCACCGCCTGCGTGCTGATCGCGCCGCCCGGTGCAGGCAAGACGACGGCCGTGGCGCCCGCCTTGCTGGGCGAGCCCTGGTGCGACGGCACGGTCATCCTGCTGTCCCCGCGCCGCGTGGCGGCGCGTGCGTCTGCAGAGCGCATGGCCGAAATGCTTGGCGAGAAGGCGGGCGAGACGATCGGCTACGTGACGCGTCTCGATACGAAGCGCTCCGGTAAGACGCGCGTGCTGGTGATGACCGAGGCGATCTTCGTTGCCTCGATCCTCTCCGACCCGGAATTGCCGGGAGTCAGCGCGGTCCTCTTCGACGAGGCGCACGAGCGTCATCTCGACAGCGATCTCGGCCTCGCGCTCTCTCTCGAAACGCGCGAAGTCTTGCGCGACGACCTGCGCGTGGTGGTCATGTCGGCAACGATAGACGGTACGCGGTTCGCGCGCCTGCTCGGAAGCGACGCGCCCCTGATCGAAAGCGAGGGCAAGTCCTGGCCACTGACGATCCGCTGGTTCGGCGCTTCGCCCGATCTGCGGATCGAAGATGCGGTGACATCTGCGATCCTTGCTGCATGGCGCGAAGAAGACGGCGATATCCTCGCGTTCCTGCCGGGTGTGCGCGAGATCGACCGAGCGGCCGAGCGTCTGGCGGAGAAGCTGCCTGCCGCACTTGTACTGCCGCTGCATGGCCAGTGCGAGCCCGCCGCGCAGCGCACTGCCATTCGCCGCGATCCGCAGGGGCGGCGCCGTGTCGTACTGTCGACCGCGATCGCCGAGACCTCGCTCACGCTCGACGGCGTTTCGGTAGTGGTGGACTGCGGTCTTTCGCGCCGCGCGGAATTCGACAAGGCAGCGGGCGTGACCCGGCTCGTGACGCATCGGGCGAGCCGGGCTTCGGCGGCCCAGCGCGCAGGTCGTGCTGCGCGCCAGCAGCCCGGAACGGCCTATCGCCTGTGGGAAGAGGCGGGCCACGCGGGCCGTCCTGAATTCGATCCTCCCGAAATGCTGACCAGCGATCTGGCGCCGCTGACGCTATCGCTGGCGCAGTGGGGGGCGGGCGATCCGGCAGCCATGGCCTGGCTCGATCCTCCTCCGCCGCCCGCGCTCGATGCCGCGCGCGGCCAGCTTGCAGCCCTCGGAGCGCTTGACGCGGAAGGGCGGATCACACCTTTCGGCCGCGAGATGGCAAGCCTGCCGCTCGATCCGGCGCAGGCGGCCATGGTGCTGCGCGCAGCGGATTTCGGGGCAGAGAACGTGGCTGCCCGGTTGGCCCTGCTGCTGCAGGAACGCGGTCTGGGTGGTCGCAGCGAGGATCTGGCGCAGCGACTCGCGCGCTGGGAGAGCGACCGCTCTGCGCGCGCGCAAGCCTCTCGCAGGCTGGCAGATGGCTGGTCCCGCCGCGCTTCGGCGCTGGTCAAGGCGAGGCGCGATGACGGGGCGCAGGACGTGGCGAAAGACACGGCTGGCGGCGATGTACCGGTTGGCGCGCTTCTTGCGCTGGGGCGACCCGACATGGTCGCGCGTCGCCGCGATGCTTCGGGCGAGACCTGGCTCTCCGCAGGGGGCAGGGGGTACATTCTCGACCCGACATCGCCGCTCGCCTCGCGCGACTGGATGGTGATCGGCGATGCGCAGGGGCAGGCGAAGGGCGCGCGCATCCTTTCCGGCGCTTCGCTGGAGCCTTCCGAGGTCGAGACCTGGCTGGCAGAGCGGATCGAGCGGCGCTCGATCCTGCGCTGGAACGAGGCCGAAGGCCGGGTCGAGGCCCGTCAGCAGCGGCGGCTTGGCGCGATTACCCTGGCGAGCGGGCCCGATCCGTCTCCCGATCCCGGCGCCATTGCGGCATTCCTGCTCGACCGGGTGCGCGAGAAGGGGCTGGCTCTGGTGCCGTTCGGCAAGAGCAGCCTCTCGCTGCTGCGCCGCGCCCGATTCGCCGGGCTGTCGGCGCTGGGCGAGGAGGCGATGCTGGCCGACCTCGATACATGGCTCGGGCCTCTCGTCGGTCGTCGCCTCGACGCCATCGACAAGGGCGCCTTGCACGCGGCCTTGCTGGGGCGCCTGACCTGGGACGACCAGCAGGTGCTCGAACGGCTGGCCCCGGCGGAGTTTCGCAGCCCGGCCGGATCGAGCCATGCGATCGACTACGAAGACGAGGGCGGTCCCAGCGTGGAAGTGCGCGTGCAGGGGCTTTTCGGCCTCGATAGCCATCCGACGTTCGGTCAGCCGCCGCAACCTCTGTTGCTCAAGCTGACGTCGCCTGCGGGGCGGCCGATCCAGACGACGCGCGATCTGCCCGGCTTCTGGCGTGGATCGTGGCGCGACGTGCAGCGCGACATGAAGGGGCGCTATCCCAGGCATCGCTGGCCGGACGAACCCTGGGCCGAAGACCCCAGCCTCAAGACCCGCAATGCCTTCGAAGCCTCGCGCAGGCGCTGAGATCCGGACCCGCAAACGGCAGGATTGGGAAGACAATCGGGGGAAGTGTGATTCCGGCTTGATTTCCGGCGCGATTCGGAGGCAAAGCGACCGCCATGAGTGCACGTATCTATCAGCGCCCGAAAAATGCCATGCAGTCCGGCAAGGCACTGCTGGATCAGTGGGTCCTCGATTTCGTTCCCGCAGAAGCGAAGCAGCCCGATCCCCTGATGGGTTGGGCCGGTTCCGGCGACATGAACCAGCAGGTCCAGCTGAGGTTCCCCACTTGTGAGGAAGCACGGGCCTACGCCGATCGCTACGGCATCGACGCGGTGATTCATTCCACGCCGCCGCGCCGCCTGAAGATCCAGGCCTACGCCGACAATTTTCGCTGATCTGAAATAGTTGCACCCGGTTCGCGAACCGGGTCTTGCAATCCGGGCGAACGCCAGCCATATGGCGGCCCGGGAGTCGGGTGGACGTTTGCGTTCGCGAACCTGGTCAGGTCCGGAAGGAAGCAGCCAAAACGGATTGCGACGGGTCGCTCGGCTCCTTTACCCCACACCGTCACGGCCCAGCCACATGTTCAGCCTTGGGGAAGCGCGCCGTACGTGCGCCCCGGCAACTTGGCCGGGGACAGACTGTGGAGCATTCGCCTTTCCCCCTGACAACCGGCTCGCCAGCGCCTAGTTTGGATGGTGATGGACGATTCACGCGACATGTTCGGCGATGCGCCCCCCTGGCATAACGAGGATGAGGAGGAGACTCCCGCCTCGGCAGCCGAGCTGGAAGCGGCCGGGCAAGCCTCCATGTTCGGTGATCCCGAACCGGCACCGCCCACAGCGCCGCCAGCGACCGACGCTGCAGACCTGGGCCCCCAAGCCGAATTACCGCCATTGTTCGAGGCGGTAGCGGAACCCGAGCCTGCACCAGAACCTGCGCCTGCGCCGGAACCCGCTGCCCCCGAGCCGAAAGCTGAAGCACCCATAGCGGCTCCCAAGCCAGCTCCGGCGAACCCGCCTGCCGGGACTGCGGCCCAGCCCTATCGCGTGCTCGCCCGCAAGTACCGTCCGCAGACTTTCGACGAACTGATCGGGCAGGAGGCGATGGTGCAGACCCTCGCCAATGCGATCAAGCGCGACCGGCTGGCCCATGCCTTCCTGATGACCGGCGTGCGCGGTGTCGGCAAGACTTCGACCGCGCGCCTCATCGCCAAGGCGCTCAACTGCATAGGTCCCGAAGGGCAGGGCGGCCCGACGATCAATCCTTGCGGCCGTTGCGAACCGTGCGTTGCCATTGCCGAAGGGCGCCATATCGACGTGATCGAGATGGACGCGGCTTCGCATACCGGCGTCGACGACGTGCGCGAGATCATCGAGGCAGTGCGCTACGCCGCCGTTTCCGCGCGCTACAAGATCTACATTATCGACGAAGTCCACATGCTGTCGCGCAATGCATTCAATGCCTTGCTCAAGACGCTTGAGGAGCCGCCGGCCCACGTGAAGTTCCTCTTCGCGACCACCGAAGTGGACAAGCTGCCGGTCACGGTTCTCTCGCGCTGCCAGCGGTTCGACTTGCGGCGCATCCCGACGCCGATGCTTGCAGAGCATTTCGCCAATGTCTGCGGCAAGGAAGGTGTGGAAGCCGAGGAGGAAGCGCTCTCGATGGTGGCCGCGGCCGCCGAAGGGTCGGTGCGCGACGGCTTGTCCATTCTCGACCAGGCCATCGCCCATGCCGATCTCGACGGCGAGGGGCAGGTGCGGGCCGAGAAAGTCCGCGACATGCTGGGCCTTTCCGACAAGTCGGTTCAGCGCAAGTTGCTGAGCGCCATCCTCGACGGTGACGGAGCGGCCCTGCTGGAACTGATCGCAAGGCAATTCTCCCTGGGGATCGAGCCGATTGCGATGATGCGCGGCCTCATGGACCTCACGCATCGCGTCGCCGTCGCGCAAGTGGCCGGCGAAGTGGTCGATGCGCATGCGGCGGAGGAACGCGAAGCGATCGAGGGCTGGGCAAAGGCGCTCAAGGCCGGGCAGGTTCATCGCCTCTGGCAGCTCATGCTCAAGGGCCATGACGAAGTGAAGTCCGCCCCCGATCCGCTGGTGGCTGCGCAGATGGCGCTGCTGCGGATCATGCATGCCTCTGATATGCCCGATCCGGGCGCGCTGGTGCGCAAGCTGGAAGAGATCGCTGCTCGGGCGCCTGCCGCGGCGCCTGCTGGCGAAGGCGGATCGAATGCAGGCGTCCCGGCCGCGCATGCAACGGCTCCAGCCGCCATCGCGCCGCGCTGGGAGGCGTTGGTCGACGATGTCGAGCACATGGGCGAGCTCTCGGTTGCAAACACCATGCGCATGCAGGTCCGCGTTGTCGAACTGGGCGCAGGGCTCCTGCGCTATTCGCAGCCGCCCGGCTTCAGCGAGGATATCGCCGGTCTCATTCGCGGCGCACTCTCGAAGGCAACCGGCGAGCGCTGGCAGGTCGAGAAAGTGGAAGGGCAGGGCGCGCCGACGATCGTCGAGCTGGCCGAGACGCAGAGGGCAGCCGAAGGCGAGGCCATGCGCAATGCGCCGCTCGTGGCTGCTACGATAGCAGCCTTTCCGGGAGCCGAATTGATACAGGATGACCGTCCGGCCGCAATTGGCGGCGGCGGTCGACAGTGGAGACGTTGAGATGAAGTCCATGGAAGAGATGATCCAGGCTGCACAGCAGGCCGCCGAGACCATCCAGAAGCAGATGAACGAGACCCAGTCGAAGCTGGATTCTATGGAAGTCGAAGGGCTTTCGGGTGGCGGTCTCGTCAAGATCCGTTGCTCGGCCAAGGGTCGCGTCATCGGCGTCTCGATCGACGACAGCCTGATGCAGCCGAGCGAGAAGCAGATGCTCGAGGACCTGATCGCTGCCGCCTACAATGATGCGCGCGTCAAGGCGGACTCGGTCGCCAACGAGGAACTGGCCAAGGCGCAGCAGGGCATGGGTCTGCCGCCGGGCTTCAAGATGCCCTTCGGAAACAATTGAGAACTCGACTGCGAAACGCCTGCCTTCGGGAGGCGTTCGCCGATGCATTGCAGAGCCCCGGTGCAGATCGCGCCGGGGTTTTTTTATACGGATAATTGCTTGGGGGAACGCCAGCACTTCCACAGTCTTTGGTAATCTATGCATTGCGTAGTGGACAGAACTCCCCATATCGTCCCGGATTGACGGGAGGTCTGAGCGAGATCGTCCCGTTCGCGATGAAATGGATATGACTGTGAACCTGCTTCCACTCCTTCCCCTGCGTGACATCGTCGTTTTCCCCGGCATGGTCGTGCCGCTCTTCGTCGGTCGCGAGAAATCCGTGGCTGCGCTGGAAGCTGCCATGGCCGGCGAGAAGGACATCTTCCTGCTCGCGCAGCTCGACCCCGGCTGCGACGATCCCGATCGCGACGACCTTTATGATACCGGCGTGATCGCCAGCGTGCTGCAGCTGCTCAAGCTGCCCGATGGAACCGTGCGCGTGCTGGTCGAAGGGCAGGAGCGCGCCCGCATCGAATCGCTGCGCGCCGAAGAATCCGCCGAAGGCGAAATGCTCATAGCGCAGGTTGAGAAGATCGAGGCCAGCGAGTCCGAGGGCACCGAAGTCGAAGCGATGATGCGCTCGGTGGTCGAACAGTTCAACGAGTACGCCAAGCTCAACAAGAAGCTCTCGCAGGATGCGGGCGACCAGTTCGGCGAAATCGACGACGCCGGCAAGCTGGCCGACACGGTCGCAGCCCAGCTGTCGGCCAAGGTTTCGGACAAGCAGGCTGTCCTCTCCGAGGCCGATGCGCTCAAGCGCCTCGAGATGGTCTATTCCTTCATGGAAGGCGAACTTGGCGTCCTGCAGGTGGAGCGCAAGATCCGTGGCCGTGTGAAGCGGCAGATGGAGAAGACGCAGCGCGAATACTACCTCAACGAACAGCTCAAGGCGATCCAGTCGGAGCTGGGCGGCGGCGACGGCGAGGAAGCGAACGAACTGCAGGAACTGCAGGAGAAGATCGAGAAGACCAAGCTTTCGAAGGAAGCCCGCGAAAAGGCGATGGGCGAACTGAAGAAGCTCAGGTCCATGCAGCCGATGAGCGCCGAGGCGACGGTCATCCGCAATTACCTCGATGTCCTGCTCGGCCTGCCCTGGGGCAAGAAGTCGAAGCTCAAGCGCGACATTTCCGAGGCGCAGACGATCCTCGATGCCGATCATTACGCGCTCGACAAGGTCAAGGACCGCATCATCGAGTATCTCGCCGTTCAGGCGCGCACCAACAAGCTCAAGGGGCCGATCCTGTGCCTCGTGGGTCCTCCGGGCGTGGGCAAGACCTCGCTCGGCAAGTCGATCGCCAAGGCGACCGGGCGCGAGTTCATCCGCCAGTCGCTGGGCGGCGTGCGCGACGAGGCCGAGATCCGCGGCCACCGCCGCACCTACATCGGCTCGCTGCCGGGCAAGATCATTACCAACCTCAAGAAGGCCGGTAAGTCGAACCCGCTGTTCCTGCTCGACGAGATCGACAAGCTGGGTCAGGACTTCCGCGGCGACCCTGCATCGGCCCTTCTCGAAGTGCTCGATCCCGAACAGAATGCGAAGTTCCAGGACCACTACCTGGAGCTGGACTTCGACCTGTCCGACGTGATGTTCGTGTGCACTGCGAACAGCCTCAACCTGCCGCAGGCCTTGCTCGACCGCATGGAGATCATCCGTCTCGAGGGGTACACCGAGGACGAGAAGGTCGAGATCGCAGAGCGCCACCTGATCCGCAAGCAGGTGGAAGTGCATGGCCTCAAGGACGAGGAATTCACGCTGACCGAGGAAGGTCTGCGTGACCTGATCCGCTACTACACCCGCGAAGCCGGCGTGCGTACGCTGGAGCGCGAGATCGCGCGCCTGGCCCGCAAGTCGCTGCGCCAGATCCTTGAAGGCAAGGCGACGAGCGTGACGATCACGCCTGAAAACCTTGCCGACTTTGCCGGCGTGCGCAAGTTCCGCCACGGCGTGGGCGAGGAAGAGAACCAGGTCGGTGCCGTCACCGGGCTTGCCTGGACCGAAGTCGGCGGCGAACTGCTGACGATCGAAAGCGTCACCGTCCCGGGCAAGGGCGCCATCAAGGCGACCGGCAAGCTGGGTGAAGTGATGAACGAATCGATCCAGACCGCCTTCAGCTTCGTGAAGGCGCGTTCGCCGGCCTATGGCATCAAGCCTTCGGTATTCCAGAAGAAGGACATCCACATCCACCTTCCCGAAGGTGCGGTGCCCAAGGACGGTCCTTCGGCCGGTATCGGGATGGTCACCTCGATCGTCTCGACCCTGACCGGGGTTCCGGTGCGCAAGGATATCGCCATGACCGGCGAAGTTACGCTGCGTGGGCGCGTCCTGCCGATCGGCGGCCTCAAGGAAAAGCTCCTGGCGGCTCTGCGCGGCGGAATTACCACCGTTCTCATTCCGGAAGAGAACCGCAAGGATCTCGCCGAAATCCCTGAGAACGTGAAGGAAGACCTGGAAATCATCCCGGTCTCCCATGTCGATGAAGTGCTTTCGCGAGCGCTTACGGAGGCGCTGGAAGAAATCGAGTGGACCGAGGCCGACGAACTGGCCGCGGCACCTGCGCACAGCTCCTCACCGTCGGCAACCGCACACTGAAGTTGAAACGGGTGCCTGCAATTCCGGAAGGGGTGGCAGGCGCTCGTCGGTAACTTTCAGTCGCGATTGCCTGCCTGAAAGAAATGCCAGTGCGCTGCGGCCTTGTGTCGCACGCGGACTGGCGCTAACGCGCCGCCTTCGTGCACGCACGAATGCCGGGCGCGAATTGAAACTGGAAAGGTCTTGAAATGGGTTACCGGGTAGCCGTTGTCGGTGCGACCGGAAATGTCGGCCGCGAAATGCTCAACATCCTCGCCGAGCGCGAGTTTCCCTGCGATGAGATCGCAGCGGTTGCTTCGCCGCGCTCCACCGGCATGGAGATTGATTTCGGTGAGACCGGCAAGAAACTCAAAGTAAAGAACATCGAGCACTTCGATTTCACCGGCTGGGACATTGCGCTCTTCGCAGCGGGATCGGGTCCGACCAAGATCTATGCGCCCAAGGCTGCCAGCCAGGGCTGCGTCGTGATCGATAACTCGTCGCTCTACCGCATGGAGCCGGACGTTCCGCTGATCGTGCCCGAGGTGAACCCGGACGCCATCGACGGCTACACCAAGCGCAATATCATCGCGAACCCTAACTGCTCGACCGCGCAGATGGTCGTCGCGCTCAAGCCGCTTCACGATGCCGCCAAGATCAAGCGCGTCGTCGTGTCGACCTACCAGTCGGTTTCCGGCGCGGGCAAGGCGGGCATGGACGAACTGTTCGAGCAGAGCCGCGCGATCTTCGTGGGCGATCAGGTCGAACCCAAGAAGTTCACCAAGCAGATCGCTTTCAACGTGATCCCGCACATCGACGTCTTCCTCGACGACGGTTCCACCAAGGAAGAGTGGAAGATGGTCGTCGAGACCAAGAAGATCCTCGATCCGGCGGTCAAGGTCCAGGCGACCTGCGTGCGCGTGCCGGTCTTCGTCGGGCACGCCGAATCGATCACGCTCGAGTTCGAGAACGAGATCTCGGCCGAGCAGGCCCAGAACATCCTGCGCGAAGCGCCGGGCATCATGCTCGTCGACAAGCGTGAGGACGGTGGATACGTCTCGCCGATCGAATGTGTCGGCGACAGCGCGACCTACATCAGCCGCGTGCGTGACGACTCCACGGTCGAAAACGGTCTCGCCCTGTGGTGCGTCTCGGACAACCTGCGCAAGGGCGCAGCTCTGAACGCGGTGCAGATTGCCGAACTGCTTGGCCGTCGTCACCTCAAGAAGGGTTGACGCGGACAGCGCCTGCGCGGCGTGACGCATGAAAGGAAAAGGCCTCCGGGACGTGAGTTCCGGAGGCCTTTTTCGTTCACCTCGAAGTGCGTGGCGCTGATGGGAAGCTGCCCCTTTTGCCCGGCAGGCGAGTGTTATAGCCTCGCGCCATGACCAGAACCATGACCGGCGGCTGCCAGTGCGGTCGCATTCGCTATCGCGCGCAGATCGAGAACGACGAGGCCTACCTGTGCCATTGCCGCATGTGCCAGAAGGCTACCGGCGGGTTCGCCGCTGCCTTCGTGCAACTGGCGACGGCAGGCGTCGTCTGGGAGCATGAGCCGGAGTGGTACGCCAGTTCCCCGGTAGCCCGGCGGCCGTTCTGTTCGCATTGCGGCACGCCGCTGGGCTTCGACTTCATCCAGTCGAGCGGCAATATGGACCTGACGCTGGGGAGCTTCGACGAGCCTGGATATTTCCGTCCGGTGGCCCATTCCGGCTGCGAAAGCTTGCATGAAAGCTGGCTCGATACCAAGGACCTGCCAAGGCACTACAGCGCGACGACCGAAAGCGTCGCTTCGCGCTGGAAGGCGGCAGGTCTGGAGGTTCCGTAAGTGAGCGAATTGCGCAAGGACTACATCGAAGGTTTCGGCGGTACGCGTCTGGCGGTGCATACCTTGGGGCAGGGGCGGCCATTGGTGCTGGTCCACGGGTTGTTCTCCAGCGCCGAGGTCAACTGGATCAAGTACGGCAATGCGCAAATCCTCGCCGATGCGGGTTTCGAAGTGATCATGTTCGATCTGCGCGCGCACGGCGAAAGCGAAGCCCCCCACGATCCCGAGGCCTATCCCGAAGACGTGCTGGTCGAGGACCTGACGCTGCTGATCGCCGAACTGGGCCTTTCGGACTTTGACCTTGGCGGCTTCTCGCTCGGCGCGCGCACTTCGGTGCGAGGCGTGCTGGCAGGCCTTTCGCCGCGCAAGCTGATCCTTGGCGGCATGGGTCTCTCCGGCCTATCCGGGTGGGCACGGCGCAGCGCCCACTTCGTCGATGCCATCGACCGCTTCGGTTCGATCGAGCGGGGCGACCCGGCGTTCGTCGCACAGGCCTTCATGAAGTCCATGAAGATCGACCGGGTTGCCGCGCGCCTGCTGCTGGAATCCGTCGACGATACTTCTGCCGATGCGATCGCCCGGGTGACGATGCCCACGCTATGCGTTTGCGGAAAGGACGACGCGGACAACGGCTCTGCGCAGGAACTGGCCGAGGCGCTGCCGCAGGGCCGCTATGTCGAGACCCCGGGCAACCACATGTCCTCGGTGACGTTCAAGGACATGGGCCGCGCCATGGCCGAATTCCTTGATGAGTGAGCGCGCTCCGCTTCATTGAATGATGCATTTCCGGGGGTGATTATCCTGCTCGGTTGAACTTGCCCCGGGTGCGGCTAATCTTGCCCCATCCAGAAATACCGAGAGGCAAAATCCCCCCATGAAATTTGCATCTACCGCATTGGCGGCGCTGGCCGTCAGCCTGGCCGTACCGGCCGTGGCAAAGGACGCTGCAGCCGACTATCCGATGACCCCCGAAGGCGCGGCAAAGTTCGTCGCATCGGCCGAGAAGGACCTGTTCGACACTTCAGTAGACAATGCCCGGATCAACTGGGTGAACTACACCTACATCACCGAGGATACCGACGCGCTCGTTGCCCAGTCGAACGCGGCGATCACCGAGAAGCAGGTAGACTATGCGGTGGAGGCCGCGAAGTACGCCAGAGTGCAGGGGCTCGACGCCGATGTCGCCCGCAAGCTGGGCATCCTGCGCCAGGGCATCGTCCTGCCCGCACCGACCACGCCGGGCGCTGCCGATGAACTGAGCGCGATCACCACGCGCCTGTCCTCGACTTACGGCAAGGGGAAGGGCACGCTCGACGGCAAGCCGATCAACGGTTCGGACATCGAGGCCGAGATGGGCAACCTCGACCATACCCC